>JBHPEQ010000004.1:0-73091 GCA_042576845.1 Planctomycetota bacterium | reverse complement strand
ATCTAACAACGGATAAATTTCCATAGACTTGTGCCAAGAGATAGAACGAACATTTGCAAACCGCTGACCAAAACGAACCCCAACAGCCCAAAGAACATAAAAACAAAAACCCACCTCGGATACGGGTCCGATACGATACCTTTCATGTCCTTGAAAAAAGCACGGAAATTGATTTGGCAGTTTTTGTCATCTCTTGAATCTTTGATATGTTTAGCCATAAAAAACAGCATCAAAAGCAGGAGAACAAATGAACATACCGTAAATATTGACCCCATACTAATATAGTTTTGAGCGATTTGTGTATCCTGTATCTGACCTGGTTTATTATTCGGAAAAAATATGTACCATGCCATCGCAGGCCCTAACAGATTAGCAGCCATATTAAGGGCGAATCGAATACCCTGTAATTTTGATCGGCCGTCATAATCAGTGCAAATCTCAAAACCCAATGCAGTTAACGGAACTACAAAAATTGTGTAAGCGGTCCTGAGGATCAGGTTCATCATAACAAGGTAGGCAAAAAGCATTGTCATAGCGGAAATATTGATAGAACCAATAACCAGCTCTGTCTTGAAAAAGGCCGGCACATACCATATAAAGAAAAAGCTGACGACCATCAAAATTCCACCCAACACCATATACCCGTATCGTTTGCCGAATCTGCTTTTCGTATTGTCACTGATATGACCCATGACAGGGTCGGATACCGCATCCCAGAATGCAGCTACAAAAGTAGCAATTCCAGCCATCTGAGGAGCGAGCCCCAATGCCTTGGTATAGTAAACCATTGAAAAACCGAAAAAAGAGTTCAATACCAATGATTCGGTACATGCGCCCAGGGAGTACTTGACCATCTCCGGCGTTGAACATGATAATTTATCTTTAATCTTCATAGTGAAAAATCCGTCCAAAAAGTTTATTCAACAGCTTTTTTGCAATATTCCTTCAGCAGAGAGATATATTGGCGATAATTATCCAAAGATACATCCGGCGGAGTCTGATGATCTACGCACGGAATAAACCCTCCCATCTTCATTACAGGCAGTAACCTTTCAAACTCAGCTCTCATCGCCTCAGGCCCTAAGTGCATAATAGTCTTATCAAACGCTCCTATCAATAAAAATTTTGGATAATCCTTTCTTATCAGGGAAACATCAACATTTGCCATTCGTTCAAGAGGCAGAACACCTTCGATACCAACTTCAATAAGCCAGGGTATGAGTTGGGCGATATCACCATCGGAATCGACAAAAGTAATGATGTTTTTCTTCTTCAACCTGTGCACTATCGTTTTATAGTACGGCTGTTCACCCGAAAAACTTTATCCTGACGGGAATTTCATCAGTTTTGGCCTCACCTACCTATCAAGATAGAGTTTTTCGGGGGGACAGATTGAAAATGGCTAGAAAAGTTAGAGATCCTCAGATTTATATTAGTAAAAAAGCTAGAGAGTTGTTTACGAATATGAAAAACACCTTTGGACAGTTTAAGCATATGGAAAATAAGGACTTGTTCTTTTTGGCTTTCATTTTTGGATACTTAAATAAAAAGAAAAAATCTCTTACTGTGAATGATAGAGAAACGAGCGGATTTACAAGGGATCGCTATCTAAGCGATGCGGACAATGCGGTTCTGAAGGCAGTAGCCATACAAGAAAAGAATGATATAGGAATTATTGATGATATACCTGCAGTATATGCTATAGCAGAAGCATATGCAAATGGGGGGGTAGAGCATTTAAAGAAATTTATTTTTGATGATCCTGCTAGCACCGTAAAAAAATTCAGCCTTTTTCTAAAACAATTTAAGAATTAATTCGGAAGATGATGGGGCCAGTATATCGGTTATGTTTTAGCAACAAAACACCCAGAAAAAGCAAAAAGTCTTGTTGTTATTGGCTCTTACCTACAGAGAACTGGACTTGGGGATTAAGCCCTGAGGCAAAGGAATTGTTCCCCCGAAAAACTCTATCCTGACGGGAATTTCGTCAGTTTTAGCCTCACCTACCTATCAAGATAGAGTTTTTCGGGGGGGGCACTCTTACGTCTGAAATGTTCGTTCTATCTCTTGGCACAAGTCTATGGAAATTTATCCGTTGTTAGATGAATAACTAACACAATAAATGCTTTGAAATATCCCTAAATAAAAAAGACCTGGATTTATCTCCAGGTCTTAATAGCGGGGGGAGGATTCGAACCTCCGACCTCCGGGTTATGGGCCCGACGAGCTACCAGACTGCTCTACCCCGCGATCATTTTTTCGTATCTTGTATTTTGCAAATCGTATTTCTTATTCTTAAGGTACCGGCACATAAGCCATAAAAATAACACCACTTAGTTTATCACAAAATATAATCTATATCAAGCTGGTTAAATTATAAATTTCTGCGGATTTTCTCAGCGATTTTTTCCGCCTCTGACTCTTTATATTTATAAGAAGGCCAATTGCCAAAGAGGCCGTCGCCGGCATTTCGAGGTATTATATGAAAATGCAGGTGATTAACAAGCTGCCCCGCCGCTCTGCCATTATTGCATAATACATTATAACCTGCTGAACTCATCCCCTCAGATACAGCTTCGGCAACCTTGCCAAGCCGGGAAGCCACTTCAGACAAAACCTCAGAAGGACAGGCGTGCAACTTTTCAAAATGCTCTTTTGATATTACCAAAGTATGGCCGTCGCTTATCGGGCCAATATCTAAAAAGGCAAGAACAAATTCGTCTTCGTAAATTTTTGTAAACGGTATTTCGCCTGCTGCCATCTTACAAAAAATACAATCGTCCGGAGACATTTGGTAGTACCTCTCAACAAATCTTATTGTTCGTCTGCTTGTTTTCCTTCTTCGGCGGCTCCCTCCGCCTGATTATTCTTGGCTTCTGAAGTTTCTTCAGCTTCACCAGATTCCTTTGGTTTTGCTGGTTCTTCAACTTTCTCTACAGTTTCACCGGCTTCTTTTTGCTCTTCTGCTTCGGTTACTACTTCGGCCTCGGGCACTTGCTCAATATCAGAGGGCTGCTCAGTTTCTCCCTTTCCCCCGGCGCCCTTTTCAACAGCAGCTTTGGTCTTCTTTTTCAAACCTTCATCCTTGCTGATAAGCTGCAGGAGGACCAGTGAGCCATTATCGCCCAGCCGGCTGAGCGACAGACGAATTATCCTCGTATAGCCGCCTGGCCTATCAAGGTATCGAGGGCCGATTTCACTAAATAATTTCCCTATTATGGTGCCTTTTTTGACCGGTCTTTCATCTTCATAAGCTATGATGTCACGATTACCAAGTAAAGCAATGGCTCGACGTCTGGCTGAGAGGGTCCCTTTTTTAGCCAGCGTAATTAACTTTTCGGCAAACGCTTTCGCATCTTTTGCTTTTTCGATTGTCGTAGAGATTGTTTCGTGCTCAAAAAGCGAAGCAACCAGATTTCGGCGCATCGCTATCCGGTGTTCGCTTGTTCGACTCAACCGTCTTCGGTTTATTCTATGACGCATATTAAAAAAATCCTTCTTATTCGAAAATTACAAAATGCAACTTTTGCAAATCCAACAACAAAAAATCATACTTCTATGTCCGTCATTCCCAGAGTAAGTCCCATCTCGGCCAGCTTCTTTTTTACTTCCTTCAGGGAAGTTTTCCCGAAGCTTCGGATTTTCAGCAGGTCGACATCAGTCATTTTCGCCAACTGCCCGACTGTTTCCACCCCGGCCGATTCAAGACAGTTATTTGCTCGAACCGACAGCTCCAACTCCTGCATTTGTATATTCAGCTTCTGGATCAGCTCTTCATCGACCTTCTCTTCCGTTTCTTCCTCGGTTATATGTTCTACAACCGTCTGGTCCCCGAGTTCGAAATACTGAACGAAAGGATTAATGTGCTTTCGAAAAATCTTGGCGGCTTCCACAAGAGCCATTTCAGGAGTAATTGTGCCGTTTGTCCAGATTTCCAGAATCAACCTGTCGTAATTAGTTTTTTGACCCACACGGGTATCTTCAGTGGTATAGCGAACTCTCGTAACAGGTGAATATACCGCATCGAGCATAATTCTGCCGACTTCCTGGTCATATTTATCTGCCTCTGCAATTCTTTCCGAAGCCGGGATATAACCTCGACCATTCTCGACAACCATTTCCATCTCGAATTTCACATCTTCGGTCAGAGTAGCCAGAGTTCTTTCAGTGTCGATTATCTCGATAGCAGGGTCTGCCACTATATCGGCTGCGGTCAGTACGCCGGCTTTGTTCGATGAGACATGCATTATTTTTGGACCTTCCTGGTTAAGTCGAACAATGAGATTTTTAACATTCAAAACTATATCGGTTACATCCTCCATCACGCCCTTTATAGACGTAAACTCATGGTCGACGCCTGCTATTTTTATTGACGTTACAGCACCGCCTTCCAAAGAAGAAAGTAACACGCGCCTGAGACTATTGCCGATAGTCGTGCCGAATCCTCTCTCGAAGGGCTCTATAAAGAACCGACCATATCTATTAGATGATACAGCTTTATCCTTTTCTACACTTCTCGGCAGTTCCAAACCACGCCATGTAACTCGCATATAGGCCTCCTATACCTGAAGACTAATATTATAATATGTGTTCGTCATTTTCTATTTACCTGAAAATCAGAATCAAGACAGCAAAAAATACAATTATCTTGAACAGAACTCAATTACTAACTGTTCCTCTACCGGAATCTGCACATCCTCCCGCGTCGGAAGCGCAACAACTGTGGCTTTCGGCGCATCACGGTCTAACTGCAGCCAGGACTGGGTGGAAAAGTTCGGATTCGTTTCAAGTTGCTTTTTTATTTCTTTTCGGCTTTTTTCAGATTTTTTAACGGTTATCTTGTCACCGACTTTGATACTATAACCACCGATATCAACTTTTTTCCCGTTTAAATAAATATGACCGTGTAAAATCAGTTGTCGGGCAGCTTTTCGCGATGACGCAAAGTTTAATTTATATACGACATTGTCCAACCGTCTTTCAAGCAATTGCAGAAGTCTTTCACCGGTATTGCCCTTCTGACGCTCCGCCTCGCGGAAATATCTCATAAACTGGCGATTGAGAAGGCCGTAAAACCTTTTTACCTTTTGCTTTTCGCGAAGGCGCACAACGTATTCCCTTGGTCTTTGCCTACGCCAACCATGCATACCGGGTGCCAGATTACGCTGTTTCTTCTCTACCGGGCATTTGGCAGTCTCACACCTGACGCCTTTCAGCATCAGCTTTACTCCTTCACGCCGGCATTGTTTACAAGCTGAACCAAGATAACGTCCCATCTGTTTTACTTATCTCCTAAAAATTCTATACTCTTCTTCTTTTTTTCGGTCTGCATCCATTATGGGGAACGGGAGTAGCATCTTCTATTGACACGATTCTTAACCCCGCCTGTTGCAGGGCCGAAATAGCTGATTCACGTCCAGGCCCCGGGCCTTTCACTTTAATTTCAACTTCGTTGACTCCATGTCGCCTTGCATCAATAGCAGCTTGCTGTGCAGCACGCTGAGCAGCAAACGGCGTGCTTTTCCGCGATCCTTTGAAGCCTAATCCACCGGCAGAGTTCGAACAAATTGTATCACCGTTCAAATCCGTAATCGTAACCAGCGTGTTATTGAAAGTCGCTTTTATATGCACAACAGCTTTCGAGATGTTTTTTCTAATTCTTTTTTTTGATTTCTTTGCCATTATCAGAAAAATCCCTGAATAATAAAATTATTCCTTTAACAATAGTTACTCTTATCTTTAGCGCTTCTCCTTAACGCCTTTCTTTCCTGCTACGGTCTTTCTCGGGCCTTTACGTGTCCTCGCATTTGTTTGTGTGCGCTGACCTCGTACAGGCAATCCTCTTCGGTGACGAATGCCCCTGTAACATTTTATATCCCTTAATCGCGAAATATTCTGAGTTACCTGCCGGCGAAGCTGGCCTCCCAAAACATAATTCTGGTCGATGACGCGGGTTATCCTGCTGAGTTCGTCCTCTGTGAGTTTGCCTGCCTTGGTGCTTTCTTCTATCCTTGCCTCTTTCAGAATTTGAGATGAGGTATACTTACTAATGCCGTAAATATAAGTTAAAGAAATCCATATAGACTTATCATTCGGAATATCCACACCAACTATACGCGGCATATCAGCTCCTTGTATTTATCTGAGTTTATATAATTAACCCTGGCGTTGTTTGTGCCTTGGGTTTGTGCAAATTACCCTTACAACGCCTTTGCGACGCACAATCTTGCAATTTTCACATATTCGTTTTACAGAACTTCTGACTTTCATTCTTATCAACAACCTTTCATATACAAAACCGCCTCCGAAGACATCTGTAACTTCAACTTCGAAGGACTATACGTCCTCTGTTCAAGTCGTAAGGTGACATTTCCACAACAACGGTATCACCAGGCAAAATCCGAATGAAATGCATACGCATCTTGCCGGAGACATGGGCCAGAACCTTATGGCCGTTCTCAAGCTCGATTCTGAACATCGCATTCGGCAATGCCTCAATTACCTTGGCTTCCAGTCTTATTGCGTCCTTCTTAACCATAAATATTCAGTCTTTTCATTTCGCTTGCCTAACGCCGAAAGCAAAACTGCTCCTTTTCTAACGAGTCAACACCTCACAACCATCTTTAACTATCGCAATCGTATGCTCAAAATGAGCAGAGCACTTTCCATCTTTCGTCACCACCGTCCAGCCGTCTCCGAGAGTTCGCACCTTCGCGGTTCCAAGATTAACCATAGGTTCGACAGCAAAAACCATTCCTTCTTCCAGGATAATATCGTCTGAAAGCAATTCATCACTGACGAAGTTCGGAACTCTGGGGTCCTCGTGCATTTTTCTGCCGATTCCGTGCCCAACGAAATCCCTTACAACCGAAAAGCCCGCTGATTCAGCACAACTTTGCATTTGTTCAGCTATCGTGCTCCACTTAACAGACGACGCTGCTTTAGCTATTGCTATCTCAAGCAGCTCTTTTGTTACATCCATAAGCCGGCGTTTATCTTCGGAAATCTCGCCTATTCCGAACGTTTTGGCAGCATCACTACAATAACCTTCCAACTTAGCGCCATAATCTACGCCCAGGATATCGCCTTCCTTAAGCACAACGTCAGGCGAAGGGATTCCGTGAACAATCTGCTCATTTATCGACGCACAAATCGCACCAGGGAACGGAGCATCAGAATAAGGGCTGCGAACACCCTTAAAAAGTGTCTCGGCACCGGCCTCTTCAGTTATTTGCATTGCTACACTATCCAGACGCTGGGTAGTTACTCCAGGCTGAGCAAGCTCTTTTAATTTTGAAAGAACATCGGCTACAACCGCGCCGGCTTTACGCATTAGCTCAATTTCTCTTCGACTGCGAAGCGTTATAGCCATTTTATTATTGTATCTTTACGCTTTGACGAGAGCGTCCAGCTTCTCAAATATCAAACTGGTTATCTCGTCGGCGTCTTTATCAGCATCAATTTCGTAAATGCTGCAGTTATTTGTATAGTAATCCGCCAACGGTTCTGTCTGTTCGTAAAAGGTTTTCAGCCGATTGCTTACCACTGCGGTCGTGTCATCCGGTCTCTGCACAAGCTTCGTGCCGTCCTTATCACATATTCCTTCTGCTTTTGGCTTGAGATTTTCAATGTGATAAACGGCCCCGCACTTCGGGCAGCTTCTTCTGCCTGTCAATCTTTCCAGAACTATGTGGTCAGATATCTTAAGATTTAACACAATATCTATTGCCTTGTTGGCCGAAGTCAGCGATTTATCCAATTCGACCGCCTGATTAACCGTCCTTGGAAATCCATCCAGAACAAAACCCGTTTCAGGCGCTTTTTCTATCGCACCGGCCATTATCTCAACAATAATCTCATCCGGAACAAGTCCGCCTGAATCCATAAACTCTTCGGCCTTTTTGCCCAAGTCGGTTTCTTCCGCTCTTTCCCGCCTTAATATATCGCCGCTGGACAGGTGCAGCAGACCATACTTGTCAACAATTCTCTTGCACTGTGTTCCCTTGCCAGCACCGGGCGCTCCCAATAATACTATTCTCATCTATACGCCCCTTTTATCCTGCCTGACTTTGTGAAACCTTCATAACTTCTCATCAAAAGATTGGCCTCTATCTTCTGTACCAAATCCAGCGATACACTAACGACTATCAACAAGCCCGTACCCCCCAGAAACGTTGTTACCCTCCAGTCAATTCCCAACAATAACGAACCGACCCTTGGCACAACAGCGATTATCGCCAGGAATGACGCACCGAAATAAGTTATTCTGGTCATTACTGTTTCAAGATATTCAGCCGTTCTTCTTCCAGGCCTTAGTCCGGGGATAAATGAGCCTGAATCGCGGAGATTTTTCGCCATATCTCTCGGCTGAAACTGAACGGTTGTCCAAAAGTAAGCGAACAGAAATATCAGCAGCATATACAGCACATTATAAGTATAAGCCTGCGGCATTAGAGCGTTCTGTATGCTCTGAAGAATCGACGAGTTATTCAGAGCTTCTATATTCTCTAATTGGCCAATAATCACCGGGGGGAATATCATAAAGCTGGATGCAAAAATTATCGGCATCACACCACCGTGATTGACCCGTAAGGGCAGGTAATGTCTTTGACCGCCGTAAACTTTACGCCCTCGGGTCATTTTCGCCTGCTGAATAGGTATCCTCCGCTGACCCTGCGTTATCAATATGGCTCCTGCAACGACGAAGATAAACGACACTGCCAAAAAGAATATCTTTGCAGGGCCTATGGTCCCCACCGGTGCGGCAAGGCGTAAGTCGACATTCTGCCAGAGCATCCGTATTGCCCAGGGCATTCTGGAGACTATGCCGGCCATAATTATCAAACTTATCCCGTTCCCTATCCCGTATTCATCTATCTGCTCGCCAAGCCACATCAGGAAAATGGTCCCTGCTGTCATACCAATAACACCCATAATATAGGCCTGAGTACGCATACCTGCATAGGTGTAAGCGCCCATGACCTTCATAATCATCAGCGCCTGAATAATGCATATAAAAACTGCTAAATATCTGGTATATTCCTGTATCTTCTTGTGACCGGTCTGTCCTTCCTGACGTAATTTCTTCAATGCCGGAATAACCTCGCCAAGCAGCATAAGAATAATTGATGCTGTAATATAAGGCATAATCCCCAGTCCGAACAGACTACTTTGGCTAAGCGTTCCACCGGTGAATATCTGCATATATTCGGCGGCTCTGCCAAGGGGGCTGGTTGTATCTCTCGTCTCTACGGCTGCTTCTAACTTAGCAGGGTCAACACCGGGAACAGGAATATGAAAACCAATTCTGTATATCACCAGCAGTGCTACAGTAAAGAGTATTTTGTTCCGCAAATCCGGGATTTTAAATATGTTAACAACTGTCCCAAGCATATTTTGCATCCAAAATTAAAATACTATCTCCAGCTATTTTTCACTCGATAAATAAAAACGTTATTTACAGCACCTTCACCGTTCCGCCTGAAGCCGTAATTTTCTGTTCAGCCGTTTTGCTGAACTTGTGAGCTTCGATATGAAGGTTTTTTGTCAGGTCGCCGTCGCCTAAAATCTTCACCCTGCTTTTAACATCCGAAATTAAACCGGAATCAGATAGCTGTTCAAGACCGATATCCTGACCTTCTTCAAATCTTTCCAATTGTGAGACATTAATAATTTCGTACCTTGCTGCGAATCTATTATTAAAGCCGCGCTTCGGCAATCTTCGAAACAGAGGCATCTGTCCACCTTCATAAAGCGATTTCATAGTGGCTCCGGCTCTACTTCTACTGCCATTGTAGCCCCGGCCGCAGGTCTTACCTCGGCCGCTGCCCAGGCCTCTGCCACATCGACGACGGGATTTATGTTTGCCAGCTTCGGAAGTTATTTCGTGATTCAACATTTCAATCATCCACCTTTTACCGCTTGTTAACAGTCTCGATACTTACTCCACGAAGAGATTCGACCATTTCTTTGGTGCGCAACCTCAACAATCCATCAAGTGTAGCTTTAACAACATTTTTGGCACACGTACTATTATAAACTTTGGTAAGGACGTCCTGAACACCTGCCAATTCGAGAACCGCACGAGCACTGGAGCCGGCGATAACACCTGTACCGGGACTGGCAGGTACAAGAGTTATCCTCGTAGACTCGCTTCTGCCAATAATTTTATGGGGTATTGTCCGTTCAGACAAAGCTATCTGGTTTAACGATTTCCTGGCATCTTTCAAACCTTTTTCAACCGCAAGAGGAACCTCATTGGCCTTGCCGTAACCGATACCAACTGTACCTGCACGGTCTCCTACCACGACCAAAGCTGCAAAACTGAACCTACGGCCGCCTTTGACGACCTTGGCACAGCGGTATATCTTTACCGTCTTTTCCTCAAGCGGTTTTTCTTCCTGACCACCTATTGTAACAGCTTCTTGAACCAACTTTATTCTCCAGACTTTACATTCTTATCTTTAAAAAACCAATCCGGCTTCTCTCGCTGCCTCGGCAAGAGCTTTTACCCTGCCATGATATTTATAACGATTCCTGTCAAACCGAACACATTTAATACCAACCTGCAGCGCCTGTTTCGCCACTGTCTGGCCTACCAGCTTGGCTGTCTTTATGTTATTACTTTTCGATAATTTCTCACGCAGCGACTTCGCTCTTGTGCTCGCCGAAATCAGCGTAACGCCTGCGATGTCGTCAATCACCTGGGCGTAAATATGCCTGTTGGAACGAAATACAGACAATCTCGGTCTTTCAGGTGTACCAAAAACCTTTTCCCGTACGTGGTATTTACGTCTGAAAGCTGCTTTTCTTAATTTTTCTGTACTCATAAAAACTCAATTCCAATTATGCTATTGCTCCTGCAGCAAATGCCTTGCCCGCCTTGCGCCTTATATGTTCATCAGCATAACGGATACCCTTTCCCTTATAGGGTTCCGGCGGCCTTACCTTTCTGATAACAGCGGCAAACTGACCAAGAACCTGTTTATCCAGTGACGAAAGGGTAAACTTTGCTGGAACTTCGTCGCCCCTTGTTGCACCAACATTTATCTTTATTGTAATACCCTTTGGTATAGGAAGTTTCGCAGGATGTGAAAAACCAACCTGAAGAAACAGTTTCCCGCCCTCTTCTTTAACGTTGTAACCCGTGCCATATATTTCCATTTTCTTTTCAAAACCCTTGCTGACACCGGTAACCATATTGGCAATCAGAGACCGCATTGTTCCGTGTAACTGCTTGTTCCGGCGAAGCTGGGGTTGTTCGTTTTTAACCACAACCAAACCTTCACGGTCATCGACTTCGACTTTTATTGCCGGGTGACAGTTCATTTCCAAGGAGCCGAGCGGACCTGAAGCTTTAATACACAGCCCTTTCCGCTCAATTTTTACTCCTTTAGGAATAGGTACAGGTTTTTTTCCAATACGACTCATCAGCTCACCGTACAAAGTATTTCGCCGCCAATATTATTCTGACGACATTCGTTATCACTCATTACTCCTTTACTCGTTGAAACAACAGCTATTCCGAGGCCTTTCAAAACGTAAGGCAAATCGTCAACCGACGAATATATTCTCCGCCCCGGCTTGCTTACTCTTTTTATCTCTTCGATAACAGCACGACCGTCCTGGTCATACTTCAGTTCAATCCGCAATATCCCCTGTTTGGCATCATCTATCCGGTCGCAATCTGCTATGTAGCCCTGCTTTTTCAACACAGAAGCGATACCCTCGCAGATATTCGATCCTTTAACATTAACCTGCTCTTTATTCGCTCGCACGGCGTTGCGAATCCTCGTAAGCATATCAGCTATTGGGTCGCTTAAACTCATATTTTGCTTCTCGAATTTCTTACTTTCTTTTTTTGTTTTCTTAGGGCTTCTTACGAATCTCGTCGGAAAGCCGCCAAAACACACCTAAAACTATTACCAACTGGCTTTTTTCACTCCGGGTATCTTCCCTTCGTTTGCCAAAGTCCTGAAACAAATCCTGCAAATCTTAAATTTACTATAAACAGCTCTGGCTCTTCCACAAAGCTGGCAGCGCGTATACTGCCTGACACGAAATTTCTGCTTCTTTGCTGCTTTGTTTTCCAATGCTTTAGTTGACATTCAAATACTCCAAATTAATTCCGCCTTAATGGAAACAAAAAACAGATACTATTCATTGTCCTTCGGCATGTCTCTGAACGGCATGCCAAAAAGAGATAACATCTTTTTTGCCTCGGCATTACTGTCTGCAGTAGTTACAAACGTTATGTTCATACCTTGTTGAAACTCAATCTTGGCTGGGTCAATCTCAGGGAAGACACTTTGTTCTGTAAGACCCAGCGAATAGTTACCTCGGCCGTCAAAACTTTTTGGATTCAATCCACGAAAATCCCTCACGCGAGGTATTGCAAGGTTAATAACCCGGTCCATAAACTCGTACATTCTCTTGCCACGGAGAGTAACCTTCAAACCAATTTCGTCACCCTGGCGCAGTTTGAAATTAGAGACACTCTTTTTCGCCTTGCAGACTACAGGCATCTGGCCTGTTATCATCGTCAGGTTATCTTTAGCCAGTCCCAGACTCTTTTTGTCATCCAGAGCCCGACCCACTCCCATAGCAGCAACAACTTTCTCAACTTTCGGAACAGCCATAGGATTTTTATAACCAAATTCTTTGGTTAATTCCGGAACTATTCCCGAGTTGTATAAATCTTTCAAACGTGCCATGTTAAATCTCACAATCTGTATTCGGTAATCCGTTCGAGATACAACTTAAGATAACTATTTTGCTTTTTTAACTGTTCCAATTTCACTGCCGTCAACAGCAACTCTTTTTTTACTGCCGTCCGCACCTGTCTTATAACGGACCCTGGTTGCTCTTGAACTTTTCGGATTTATCGGCAGCACATTACTTATAGCAATCGGCTGTTCAACGTCAATCCGGCCTCCCTGCGGGTTCCTGCGGGAAGGACGAACGTGCTTTTTGGCTATATTATGACCCTGAACAATCACTTTGTTTTTCTTCGGATACACGTGCAGAACTTTACCAGTAGCGCCTTTATGCTCACCGGCTACAATCTTGACCATATCACCTTTTTTTATATGCAAAGCCACTTTCGTTACCTGGTATCCTGTGTTATTTTTTCAAAAATAAAATTCGACTTAAACAACCTCACTCGCAAGTGAAATAATTTTCATATAGTTCTTTTCACGAAGCTCACGGGCAACAGCACCGAAAATCCTTGTTCCTATCGGATTGCCGTCGTTATCAATCATTACTGCAGCATTATTATCAAATCTGACGTAACTGCCGTCCGGTCGTTTGACAGGATTCTTCGTCCGAATAATAACGCATTTATGAACTTTTTTATCGTCAAGCTGACAAGTCGGAATGGCCTTCTTTATTGCGACAGTAATAATATCCCCTACTGAAGCGGTCGGCCTGGTATACTTGCCGCGAGAACCGCCTTTCTTGAGGACCTTAATACACAATACCAGCTTAACTCCGGAATTGTCAGCTATATTCAATCTTGTTTCCTGCTGAATCATTACGTATATCTCATATACTTGGGGTGCTCTGCTCTATTATTCCTTAACCGCACTTTTCAAAACCTTCACAAGACGCCAGCTTTTGGTTTTGCTGTAAGGGCTGCACTCGGCAATTTCAACGACATCACCTGCCGCCGCCTGGTTATGTTCATCGTGAACAGCCAGTTTACTGCGGCGCCTTATATACTTGCCGTACTTCGGATGTTTGACCATACGGTCAATTACTACCCTGATACTTTTGTTGCCGCTGTTGCTTACAACTAAGCCCGTTTGAGTTTTGGTCTTTTGTTCCTGCATTTTCAAGATTCTTTTTCGCCGAAAAAATCGACGAAATATTACTTCCTTTCTCGAATTATCGTCTTAATCCTGGCAATATCACGCCTGGTGTTAATTACGGCTTTTGAGTTCTCCAGCTTCTCAGTTACCGCCTGAGAGCGCAAGTCAAACAAATGTTTTTGAAGCTCTTCAAGCTTCAAATCAAGCTCGTCCGTACTAATCTCGCGATAATGCTGTGCTTTCATACTAATTGACCTTTTTAAAGCGAATGTCTCCTTTGAACGAATCTGCATCTTATCGGCATCTTATGTGCGACTCTAACCAGCGCCTGCTTTGCCACATCCTCACCTACTCCGCCAATTTCAAACATAACCATCCCCGGAAGAACACTGGCAACCCAGGCATCCGTTTCACCTTTACCTTTACCCATCCTCGTTTCCAGAGGTTTAGCGCTTACCGGCTTATGTGGAAACAATCTAATGTAAACCTTTCCATCGCCATGAAGGAAATGGGATGCTGAAACCCGGCCGGCTTCTATTTGCCTTGCTGTTACCCAGGCCGTATCCAGAGATTGCAAGCCATAATCACCAAAAGCTACAAAATTACAGCGAGTCGCATGACCTTTCATCTTGCCTCGCTGGCTTTTGCGATATTTAACTCTTTTCGGCATTAATGCCATTTTTTCACAACCTCAGCTAAAATTCTTAAAGCGATTATCCGCTAATACCATACAATATTACTGTTTTTTCTTTTCTGCCTTGCTTTTCCCGCCGTCCGCTTTAGCACTCGTATCCTTTGTCGATTTCCTGTTAATCCCGACATTAGGTTTTCGTTGTACACTGTCGCGTTTTGGCGGACGCCGTTTTCGATGATGGCTCGGTTCTGGCTCTTCGCCGAATTTACCTTTGTAAATCCAGACTTTAACTCCGATTGTTCCGTATGTTGTTTTGGATGTCGCCAATGCGTAATCAACATTTGCATCCAGCGTGTGCAGCGGTATGCTGCCGAGCATCTGAGTCTCACGACGTGCCATTTCCGCACCGCCCAATCGACCGGAGCAAATAATCTTAACTCCCTTCGCACCGGAATTCATCGAACTTTCGCAATGCTGCTTCATTGTTCGTCTGAAGGACGCACGCTTGGCAAGCTGTTCTGCTATTGCTTCAGCCACTATGGTGGCATTTAGTTCAGGGTCTCTAATCTCGGTAACATTTATGTCGACTTTTCTTCCCGTCAGTTCTTCCAGCTCCAGACGAAGGTTATCAACCTCTCCACCTCGGGGGCCGATGACTACTCCGGGGCGACCGCTGTGCAGAGTTACTTTAATCTCATTGCGAGTCCTGATTATCTCAACTTTCGCTACCGCACCTTTTGGCATCTGACGGTTGTATTTTCTATCAACAAGCCGGCGAATTTGCTGGTCTTCGACAAGCAAATCACCATAGTCGGCCTTGACAGCAAACCAATTGCTCTGCCAGTCAAGTCTTATTCCCGTTCTAAAACCTATTGGTGATACTTTTTGACCCATAACTATCTCGTATTTCGTTTCAAGCCTCAGATACGGCTACATATATATGTGAGGCCTTTTTGGAAATAGGATGCGCTCTGCCTCTGTCTTTCGGCATCCATCGCTTAGTACCAATACGAACTCCGGCATCCTCGGCGTACGCTTCTCTTACGTAAAGATTATCAATATCCGCCTGCTGTTCGTCAGCATCGGCAACAGCACATTTAAGAATCTTGTCAACCATCGTTGCAGCTCTTTTCCTTGTGAACTTCAGGATGTCCATTGCGTCCTGAATACCCCTGTCAACTATTAACTGCGTAACCAGCCGAGCTTTAGACGCTGATATAGGAGCATAGCGATACGACGAACGCCAGATGACCAAATCATTTACGTTCACTGACAATGCTGTCGCCAATCTGCGTATGTCCTCTTTTCGAGGTATAGGTCTCAACAGACCTTTCTGCCAGTTCTTAACAGCGGAAATCGCCTTTTTCGAGTTCAGCCCGCTCCTTACAAGATGCTCGGCTAATTGTGCAACGTTGATATTTTGCTGTTTGCAAACTTTTCTTAGTTTTTCAGCACTTAAAATCATAAATCTCAAACCTAAACAGATATCTTCTATTCCATCTTTCTGCTCGAATGCGTCTTGAAAGTCCTTGTAGGCGAAAATTCCCCGAGTTTATGCCCAACCATATCCTCTGTGATCAAGACTTTATGAAACATCTTTCCGTTATGCACCATAAAAGTAAACCCGACAAACTCAGGAATTATCGTACATCTCCTAGCCCACGTCTTCATTGTCTCATACGTCCCATCTTTAGTTTGCCTTTGCACCTTGTCGAATAATTTTTCATCAACATACGGCCCTTTTTTCAGCGATCTTCCCATACACATTTCTCACTTAACCCAATTTTATTACAGAACCAGCTGGCCTTGTCTTTTATTCTTTCTCCGTCTTATAATCCTGTTATTACTTATCTTTCTGGGGTTTCTAGTTTTTCCGCCCTTCGCCAACACCCCAGTCGGTGAGCAAGGATGCCTTCCACCGTTTGACCGTCCTTCCCCACCGCCCATCGGATGTGATGCCGGATTTTGAGCTTTTCCCCTTACGTGCGGTCTTCGACCCATATGGCGCTTTCGACCTGCCTTGCCGATTTTAATATTCTGATGGTCGGGGTTGCTTAATTGTCCAATTGTTGCACGACACTCCTTACGAACCATTCGCATCTCACCACTCGGTAAAACAATTGTGACCCAATTACCCTCTTTGGCCACAATCCTTGCAGAGGCCCCCGCTCCCCGGGCAAGTTTCCCCCCCTGACCCGCTGTCATTTCAATATTATGAACTGCCAGGCCGCTGGGTATTCTTGCCAGCGGTAACGCATTGCCAATCCGGGGCTCAGAAGACGGACCGCTAATGACTTTATCTCCAACCTCCAAACCAAAAGGAGCCAGGATATATCTCTTCTCACCGTCAGCATAGTGAAGCAATGCTATAAAACAATTCCTGTTAGGGTCGCGCTCTATTGTCGCCACTTTTGCCGGTATATCATCTTTGTTACGCTTGAAATCTATTAAACGGTATATCTTGCGGGCCCCGCCCCCTCTAAAACGGCAGGTCGTAACACCGTGATGATTTCTGCCCCCGGTTTTATTAATCCGCCTGCAAAGACTCTTCTCGGGCTTGTCCGTCGTAATCTCGGCATAATCATTGACCGAGCTGTTACGACGCCCCGGTGTTGTTGGTTTATAAATTTTTATACCCATAAGCTATATCTCGTTTACAATTTTATCATAACAGTTCAGAATAAATCTATATGGTCGTCAGGCCCCAGATAAACGACGGCCTTTTTCCAATTCGATGTCATACCAGATATCTTGCCCCGCCGACGACGCTTGCCTCTTCTGTTGGCCGTTCGTACCTTCACTACTTTTACACCATAAAGCTTCTCCACGGCATCTCTTACCTGTACTTTATTCGCTGCAGGGTTTACTTCAAAAGAGTAAGTGCCTTTCGTATTGGCAAAGTGTATGCCCTGTTCAGTAATCAAAGGCCGAATTATTATGCTGTAATTATCCATTATATCTGTTACTAAACATTATCTGTCTTAGCTTTATTCAAAAGCGCCATAAAGGCTTCCCGGGTAAATAACATTTTCCTCCGCCTGCAGACCTCGGCAACGTTCAAATCAGCCACTGGCAAAACAGCCACTCCGGGAACATTTCTGGCTGATTTATAAACATTGTCATCATAATCACTCAGCGTTACAAGACAACTACGCTCAATCTTCAACTTTCCCATCGCCTTTACAAAATCCCGCGTGTTTGGCTTCTCAAATGCAAGCTCATCCACGACCGTTACTTTGTCGTTCAGTAATTTTGCCAGGATTGCCGAACCGATAGCCAGTCTTCTTTGTTTCTTTGGCATCCGTTTGCTGAAGTCCCTGGGAACTTTAGCAAAGGTAACGCCGCCACCGACACGTTTGCCGGTCCTGCTGTTGCCCGCACGTGCAAAACCCGTACCTTTTTGTCTGAACAGCTTTCTACCGGAGCCGGAAACCATGCTCCTGCTCTTGGTTGTAGCTGTGCCGACCCGCCTGTTTGCATGGTGCATTACTATTGCCTGCTTAAGCAAAGGATACCTCACCGTGCCGCCAAAAACCGACTCATCGACCTTTAGCTTATCAACTTCCTGCCCATCTTTATTGTAAACTGCCAAATCAATCATCTTCAGAATCCCGTTTTACTTTAAGTGGGCCTCTTCGAGCTGCATATAATACAATATCCACCGGCAGGACCGGGGACAGAACCCTTGACCACTAATAAACATTTATCTTCATCCATCGACAACAAACGATGGTTTCTGCTTGTAACCCGGATGTGGCCCATGTGACCCGCCATCTTCTTGCCTTTCTTTGGCCCGCCGCCGCCGCCTGCACCGCTGGCGTGACTGGCGATGGAACCAGGAGCTCTGTGCCTGCGCTTGGTGCCGTGCGAGCCTGGAAAACCGCCGAAACCATGACGTTTCATTACACCGGCAAAACCTTTACCCTTACTTGTACCCGTAACATTAACATAATCAATTGCCTCAAAAATTGAAACCGTCAAAGAATCTCCCCGCTTGTATTCCGCTTCCACATCCTTGGCCAAACGTAATTCTTTGACAAATTTTTTCGGGACCGTTTTGGCTCCAGCGGCGTGTCCAATTTCCGCCTTTTTTCTGCGAGAGGACTTGACCTCTTCAAAACCAAGCTGAACAGCATTATAACCGTCTGTTTCGCTCGTCTTGACCTGCATAACGGTACAAGGGCCGGCCTGGATGACGGTAACAGGCAATAAACTGCCTGTCTTGTCATAATACTGAGTCATACCAACTTTTTTTCCCAATAGCATTACCATACTTTACAAACCTCGCCGCCGGCGGTTCTCAGCTCCAAAAGAAAAGGCAAAATGCTATTTACGCCTTTATCTTCACAAAAACGCCCGCAGGGACAACCAGACGATTCAAAACCTCAACCGTCCGGGCATTGGCCTCGTGAATGTCAATCAGTCGCTTATGAGTACGCAATTCAAATTGTTCACGGGACTTTTTGTTCACGTGAGGACTACGAAGAACCGTATATCTCTCGATGCGTGTTGGAAGCGGTATCGGCCCGCTAACACGTGCATTAGTCTTGCGCGCATGCATAACTATCTCCTTGGCTGACGCATCAAGGGCCCTGTGGTCATATGCTTCCATACGAATTCTAATTCTTTCTGTCTCAACAGGCATAATTACTTCGCCGCTCGCAATATACTATATCATTTTCAATTTACAGCTTGAAATTATATAAGTTCTTGTAATAAAACAAGTTACAAAAATTAAAATGAAAAAACTTTTGTTCTTATACAGCTTTTCTCCAGTTGAAAAACAATCTCATATGATTTTGGCAGGAGAGGCCTTACATCTATTGATTAGAATCGTCCACAGGTTGCTGTTAAAAAATCAACTCAACAAATGTACCTTCCTTTAAGAAAACGAGTTCGGACCGACCTACACGCCCCTTTTTTGTTAAAAAGGGCAAAAAGGGTAAAATGCCCAACCCTTAGGTCCTCCCAAAACCCAAAAAAGGCCCTGGTGTACCCTTAATATAAAGAGTTACCAATACCATCCCTGAATGCTCAGTTACGAAATGCCACAGCCTAACTTGAAAAACGCAATGCCGTCCCTGACAATGCTCGCTACGGCTAAAAACCTGCAAAATAGCACGTTAGCAAATTTCTGTCAATGAAATGTTGGAAAAAATCCGGAAAAATAAAAAAAATAAAATTTTTTTTACCCCTTCATTTGCTGATATGCTGGTTTTGACCATTCTACGCCATTGACAGCGCAGAAGTTTACCCTGAGCGGGTAAAACGAGTCGAACGGACCGCAATCTCAAAAATATTCAGATAATATGTAGACCATCCTTTCAAAGGTTATAATTTGGAAAGTTTAAAAACAAATTATAACCTTGACGGCTGGCCTCATAGCAGCCTCCAAACTATAACTGGGATGTTTTGTTTTATATTTCGTCGTTATGCTTTATCCTTGATGCTATTATATATTTGGATACAATTATAACATTAGATAGCAGAGGTGTTGCTTCGCACGCAGCCATATATCTATTGTGCGGTATTGCACTGTTGCTTTTTAAGATGTACGTTCAAACGCTCAGACCAAATCAATCAAATCATTTTCAATCTTTAAAACGAACTTGTTTCCTTGTTTGCAAACTTCCACCAAAGTATTTCTTGTACTCCAAGCAAGAATATCTCTCAAAACCCTTTCTTCTTTTTATTCTACGTAGATACTTCCTTTGCCTGATTATAAGTTTTGAAATACTTTTCACCTTTCAATTGCGCTTTTATGTTAAAATCTTCTTTTAATTGTAACAGGCTGCACTGAAAAATTGTCGAACCGGCAGTGGGACCAGCTGCTTCCAAGCCCGACCATCCCCCTTTTAAATGTACTATCACAAACCGCTGCTGCTTGAATACCATCTATAATGGCCATAATGTTTTCACCAATAACTTTAAGCTTTAAATTATGCCAGCTATTTATGGAAAACGAAATAGTACCTGACCCAAGCAGGTCTCCAGCAACAGAAAGTTCCCAGTTACCATCCTGGTCAACCTTTAGATAGTACGCATTAGGCGTGCTTTTATTTTCCTTTATTGCTCCTATACGTGCGAAGATATATACAAAACCTTCATTTTCTATATAAAAATCCGAGCTTACCTCGTAATCCTTCCATTTTAGGTCGCCCACAATAGTCTCCGGGCTGGGACTGAACCAGTGCCTCATAGGACTTTCCTCAGTTATTGCTTGCCGCAGACATTTACCACCACCGTTCAGCCGCTTGACAACCTCAAATACACCTCCCTGGTCCATAAAGTATTTCGGCAGTTTACCCGTGTCATAGCTTTCAAAATCATCTTCATACGGGAACGGAAAGCCGGATTCAACAGGTCCAGCCTCCTTGGGCCTTTGCTGACCAGCCGTGGTGGTAAGAGAATATATGGAACCCGCATCCAGAGTTATGGTAAATGAATTATTTTTCGGATTTATATCAGTTAAACAAGCGAAGAAACTTTCCAGGTTGGTTCGCCATACCGAAAGCTTCTTTATAGAAAGCCCTTCGCTTAGCTTAAAGGCGACCTCCTGATTTTCTGATGCATCGGTTGTTTCAATAATAATACTGTAATCACCACCTGGCTCCGGCTTCTTTAATGTTACATAGCTTCCGCCATTCTCAAAATAGCCACACCCGCTGTCTAAATATTGCCAGCCGGGCTCAACAAACTGACCTGTATGAGCTGTTGCCCAAAATGCAGGTTGCAATTCATAATGGCCGGACCAGGGGGAGTTGGCCAGGATTAGACCAGCATTGCCATAGGGTAAGTTCTCGTAGAAAGAAGTTGTTGGCGGCCATATCACAGTCTTGGTCATTTTACCGGTAATATAGTTACGGTTGTATATCCTTGCCAATGCGCATGCACCTTCCCAGTCTGCTCGCCACGGGCCGTCTTCACCAGACCATAAAGGCTTTCCGCACTCCTTAGCTGACTGCGGGCTTTTGTAGTCATCCCAGTATGGATAATGTACTGTGACAACATCTATTGCATCGAATAGCTCGTTGTCGGCAAGCATATTGTCAACAATGTGCCACCCCCCAACAATATCCGCCGCGGCAATTTTGATATCTTTAAGACCGTTTCTATCCAGCGTCAAGCGGAGCAGTTTTATCCATTCAGCATCATATTCTTTCTCGTTCCAAATACCCGTATAGTCTATGGTAAGTCCGTGGTACTTCTTTGCACTTTTGATGAAAGCAACAATGTAATCGGCGTTATCCTGAGAGTAAAATTCCCCTCCTCCTATCCACGCCGGGGCACCCCACTCCAGGCAGTCAAGATAAATATTTTTGTTACGCTTTTTGGCCTCTTTCATCAGCCACCATTCATAGCTTCTTTGGTAATACTCGGCCTTTGGATTTTCTAATTCTGCCCTTGTTCGTGCATGGCTTGGCTCAGTTCCATCCGTAGAATTCGTCCCGGAGCCAATCTCGATCTTCAAATGGTCCAGTCCAGCTCCGTACAGCGGCTTGAACAGATAGTCTATAATATGCCCTCTGTACGGCTCCGGATAATCAATTAACAGCTTGGATGAAGCTCCTGCACTGCAGCAACCAATACCTTCAAATATCCTACCTTCGTCTTTGAAGTCAACACTGATAACCTGCACTGATGTGGATGTACCAGCAAAAGTTTCACAGAAGGTTAAACACATTTGAATCAAGGCCATCGCAATAGCCAGGCTGAAATAAGTGAAAAATTTTTGTGCCTTTATAGTAATGCTCCTTATTACTACCAATTCCTATTAGGTTAAACTGTTAGTTTTCCGGCAAGACCGGCCATCTACATAACTTGACAAATTTTCCTTTTGTTCTCCTGTTTCTTTTTCCTTCTCATCCATAGCTTGTCCCATTGAAATAAAGGATGCTTTCACCGCACCATTTTAACAATTGCCGATTTACTTATCACCTGTCATTTGCTTTGTTAAATTATCATTTATGAAGGTAAATTCAAAATAATTATTAAAAGGTGGAAAATGGTACTTGTAAATAACAACGGTGTTAGGTTCGCCATTAGAGTTTTTTGAATAAGAAACATCCGTAGGTCTCTGGCCAACTATGGTTATGAGTTCTTCTTTTGTGCCATCGAACATGGGCTCTTGAAAAAACACCCCGTTAAGACGAGAAATACTCAGGTAAAAACCCGTACCAGCAAAAAAGGCCGCAAGTTTAATCCTCACGGCCCTTTGATTAGCAAAGCAAGATCCTTCTTCTTTCAAAAAATCAACTTACATTACTTTACTCTACTGGCAATACAAAGGCGTACAGCCCTGTCCTGACTTGAAATGGTTAAAGGCAGCGATAACATCACCGAATGTCTCAAACCCGTCCATATTGACATCGCCTTCGCCGTTACTGGTGGCGTCATTGAAGTAGTTGAACGTTTGGATAACATCACCAAATGTCACAAATCCGTCGCCGTTGACATCGCCGCATCTCCAGCACAGATTACACCAATTTTGAGGCAATGGGGCGCCCCAGCCTTGCCAGGTCACAATTTGTGCCGGGGTCAGGTTGCCACAAACAGGCTCAGTGAAGAGGATAAAGGACATATCCTCACTCATCCAGGTCTGGTCATAGAGCGGTTCCCAGTACCACCCCTCTTCGGGGTCATCGGGGTCCAAGGTGTACCAGCCTGCGACTGCATTATCATTGAAAACGTGTTCATGATTGGTCCAGCCCCAGAAGTAGTCGTGGACTGTCTCATCGTATACTGCAACAATGCTGAGCCAGTAAATATTATTGACATCTTCCTGGAGGAACCAGTTTTCTTCAGGTAGGCGCACCGAGTAGCGGAAGACCGCTTCGCGTGGTCCCGGTTCTCCTTCAGGGAATTTGTCAAAGCCGACCAGCACCTCATCATAATCATAGGCCTTATACTCCCAGATTATATCGTTGGGATGGCTGAATGGCTCGAGACCACAGTCGCAGCACGGATCGTTTAGAGCCTCCTGGGCACACAAGGAGTCCCACATGACATCGCAGCAGTAGGGGTCATACGAACAGACCGAAGCCTCACAAATCGGGTCGTCGCAACCCGGCCAAGGATGCGGATAGCAGCAGTTGCCGCTGGTAGCTCCGCCGGAGGCCGGTGTGTCGGTCCAGATTTGCAGGAGGAAATAGTCCGGCTTTGCTGGGGGTGCCATCTGCATCGGTTGACAGGCCTCGTAGAGGTAACCCTCATACGAACCCCAGAAGCTAAGAGCCGTTACCGGTTTGATTTGGCTGCATTTCCAGTCGTCGGCTACGAGGCGGTACAGTTCCGGTTCCTGCTGTTCGGTTGTAATTTCAAACGCCATATCCAGAGATTCGCCGGTTTCAGGATGTCTTAGCTCCTGCCAATCCCACGGCAGCTCACCTGTTACAGCCCAGACGGCGTCGTCGTTCCAGTGGTCGGTCGAGGTTTTCCATCCCAAGCGGACAGGTTCGGCAGCCGCTTGTGGCTGAACATGTGCCTGGACAGCCAGCCAGTAAATAACCGGCTCATCCGGTGTGCCCTCCTGCGGAAATGCATTAGCGGAATCAATGTAAAAATCATATTTGAAGCAAATACTATCGCCTGGAAACTCCCAGTACGGTTCACAGGGGATGTAATAACCTTCTTCAAGTCCCTCTGCGTAGATATCGACATTAAATGTTCCCTGCGTAAAATCTTGAGACCATAATAATTTGTCTGGTTTGGAATATCTATTTTCGGGGTCAGTGCCGTCAGGCCCACAGGGGTCGTCGCTGTAGATGTGGAGAGTAAAGGCGACATTTGCAGGGTCTTCTTCAGGCGTTATATCGTGATACCATGAGGTCCATAAATGAATATCCGTAATCGGACCTGTCTGGGTACATTCGAAATCGTCTGCTACAATCTGCGGCGCAGAGCTAAACCAATCATCGTTTGTAGCGTCAACATCGATACCAAGGGTGCTCAAGTCGGGCCACTGAAGCCATTTGGTGATAGGCTCCTGATATTTAACAGCCATAGAGTATTCATCCCAGTAGTGGGGCCAGTCGCGGATGCCTGTAAAGGGCTGTTCCCATTTGATGAAATTCGGGTCGGTGTCGAGCTCGAAGGCGACATCCATACTTTTTCCGCAGGGGTCTTCGATCGGCACAACGATGTCCGGAGTGATAACCATACCCGGATTAATCGGCCCATCAAAGTAGATGGAAACCGCATCATCCATCCAAGGTTCGGGTCTTGTTTTCCATCCCCACGGGAATTGCAGGTCCACGTCGGGGTCATAGATTGCAGCAATGCTGACCCAGAAGATATCATCATTGGTGTTCTCCAGGAATTCCTGCTGCCAGAAATATTCTTCGGTTTCGAGGAAGAGTGTGTACTGGTAGCAGATATCATATGGGTAGTCAATGTATTCGTCTGTGCCGACCTCTTCAACCTCAACGCGGTCAGCAGGCGCGATAATCTGCCAGAGCAGTTCCTCCGGGTAGCTGAAGTCCACTCCGGGGTTGTTCGACCAGAAACCAATTTGCCAGGCAACAGGTTGTTGGGGCGGGGCAGCTCCTGGTTCTTCCCAGCCGAAGTGCGAGCCCCACCAGTGCAGACTTGTAACCGGCATTGCTCCCAAACAGCGGAAGTCGTCGGCTACCAGTTTGGCCTGAAAGGCGGCGGGGATACAATCGAGGATCATGTTTTCAAGGTAGTTGTACGAGGCCCCACCCCACTCGACAGGCTGGACGGTTGCGAGGATTTTGCCGGCACCATATTGTGTCTCCATGCAACACGGATTACCAGTGCTGGCTTCCTCGATGATTTCTCCTGCAGTGTGAGGATACGCGGTAAACCAGGTATGCGTCGAGAAACTCCAATTGTCCAGGTTGGCATCGGTAATGGCGTGCGGTGTGGTAACAATCGGATGCGTAGCGTCAACGATGGTTACATCTTCGTAGCCCTGCATCGCACCAGCGACAAAACCGCCAGGCATCGTGTAGTTCTCTATCGGCACATCGGAGAAGGCAGCCAGGTGCATGCAGAGACAGCCCCCGCCACTGGCAAAGCCCTCGAAATAGGGCCGGTTGGCATCCACGGCAGCGTAGAAACTCTCGTCCTGTTGAGAGGCGAGAATTACCTTGTCATAGACCAAGAGGTTAACCACGCCTATATCAGCCGAACTGTGAATCGTGTAGGAAATGCCATTTGCGGTCAGGATATCCTGGTTCCACGTAGAGCCCCAGGGGTTGTGGTCCTGGAAGATAGCCACATTTGCGATAGCTGCAGATGCCGGGACGGATTTCACCGTACCTTGAGTAGGACTTACACCGTCCGTCGATGTTCCTACAACTGTGCCAGCGGGAACAGATGGTGTCGCGCTGCGGATAGGAAAAGCGATATCTAAGTAGTAAGAGAGCTCATCCCAGCCGCAGTAAACTGGTATCTCCAGCGTAGGGTCGATTTCGATAGGCGGCTGTGACCACTTCAGATGCTTGATCGGCTCCTTGGGTACTTCACCCGTTATGACAAAGGCCAGGTCCAGAGATTCGCTGGTTTCAGGATGTCTTAGCTCGAGCCATCTTGGGGAATCCCAGACCACCGCATCATCAGTAAAGTGCGGACTGCCTGATTCTTTCCAGCCGCAAGTCGGCCCTGTTCCCCACATATCAATCTCCAGCCAGTATATCATTCCCTCCTCCTGAGTGTATGGGTCGGCGATGTCCATGATGTTAACCTGCTGCCAGATAAAATGGTCCTGCGAATTGTATAAACCCGTGAAGGGGTCAAACCAACCCTGTAAGTCGTCAGGCATATCTCGGACAGTAAACTGGCCAATATCGAAATCGCGCTCCCAGAGCAGCTCGTTGGGCTCACTGTAGCCATCTGGTCCGCCGGGGTTGTCCGACCAGATTCTTACGCTGAAACCATCGATTGGCTGGACATCGTCGTACTGCCAGGAGACCCAGAAGTGGATGTCCTCGACCGGCCCGGTTTGTGAACATTTCCAGTCGTCAGCTAATCTGCTAAAATTGAACGCCACATCCAAGCCGCCAAGTTTCGGCAGTTGTGGATAATGCATCTTGTGGCCATCACCTTCGTCCCAGTCCGCAAGAGCAATGCCCGCTGTAAACAGTAGACACATACATATAAAAACTATCTTTTTCATAATCAAATCCTCCACAAAAAGTTCCATTTGTTAATGCAAAATAGCTTTCAGTATATAAATTATCCTGCGGCACAAGCCGCCGGTCTGCTGTTTTGACATAGACCCTTATTCTGCAAATGACCGAATAAGTAACAAATGTGATTAATGAAGACGTGGATATTCAGGATAGGGAGACACTGTATTGCCAGGAACCTGACAACAAAGGGGTGTAAACGCCCCCCACCGAAGGACATAGACAGCTGAAAAAGCATCATCAAAGTTCCTCAAAAAATCCTAAGCTCGTATAACAAATATAATAAACGGATAGGAAAGAAAGTCAAGAAAATTATCGGACGTAAGGCCTGATGCAGAATCGAAAATTGTCTAAGCTCTTTAACACTATGTAGTTATAGAAAGCCCAGGGGGACTGTTTGTTTATTTTTTGTAAACGTCTTTTGGGTTATAGACTTTTTTTGCAACGAATTTCAGCTCTTTATAGCTGTTTTTCTTCAAGGCACGATAAAAGCAGGAGTGGTATCCGACGTGGCATTGGCCGGCATCAACGGTTACTTTCAGAAGGAGGCAATCCTGGTCGCAGTCGATGAGAATTTGTTCGACCTTTTGAAAATGGCCGCTTTTTTCGCCTTTTTTCCACAGTTTTTGGCGTGACCTGCTGAAGTATGTAGCATAGCCGGTTTTGATTGTTTCATCCAGGGCTGCCTGGTTCATATAAGCGACCATCAAAATCTGTCCGGTTTTAGCATCCTGAGCTATGGCTGTAATCAGGCCGTTTGAATCGAATTGTGGGGTAAGTTCAAGACTGGCTTCGATTTTTTCTTTTGCCGCCATCAGCAACTCCTATTCGTTAAAAGTTTTTTATACAATCATTGTTGATTTGTCTGCGATCATTGATGATATAAATTCTTGCCTAATATATTTTTACACGTTATTATTCGTTAAAACAAGTTTTTTTAAGGACAGCTTTTTATATGCCCAAGGCAAAATCCGGAAAAAGTAAGTATATATTTACGCTGCTGCGGATTGTTGTAGTTGCTGCCGGGGTAATCTGGGCGGTAAGCCGAATCAGCCAGGAGCAGAGATGGGTCAGTTTTGTAGAATATTTTCGTCTAATGAACATCGGAGTTTTTGCCGGTATCATCGGCGCATATACTGTGTGCCATATTATAGTAAGCTTGCGCTGGTGGTTACTGCTGAGGACTCAGTCTATCTTTATAGGTTTTTGGGCATCTGTCAGATTGTATTTTTTGGGCTGGTTTTATAATAATTTTATGCCCGGTTCTGTAGGGGGTGATTTGGTTCGGGCCTGGTATGTGACCAAACATACGGATAAACGGTTCGAGGCGGCATTAAGCGTATTTGTCGACAGGGTAATCGGATTGTTGAGCACGCTTATAATTGCTGCTTTTTTTTACTTGCTTTTTCTGCGAGGCCAAGGCCTTGTAATTGCTTCCAAAAATAAAAGCCGTTTTTTAGCGGGTCTCGCAGCTTATAAATGGATTATTTTAGGCATAGTTTTGGCCGTAGCAGTTGTATTTTGCGTTTTTTTAGTAAGCAGAGCAGGTCGACAAAAACTGCAGAAGCTATGTTCGCTTATTAATCTTAACCTTAAGAAGACGTTTTTCAGGCTCCGAGAGGCAGCAAAACTTTATAGAAGCAAACCTGTGGCAATAGTTACGGTGTTCCTGCTGACCTTTTTTGTGCAGATTCTGTCGATTACGGGCTTTTGGTTATTAGGCCTGAATATGGGAATTGATATCAGCATCAAATATTACTACGTTTTCTTTACTCTGACGTGGGCTTTAGGGGCTCTTCCTGTTAGTATTGGAGGAGCGGTGGTGATTGAAGGTTCTCTAGTTATCCTGTTTACTAAATTTGCCGGCCTTGAGGAATCTGCAGCCTGGGCGATAGCACTTTCTCAGCGGGCTATTTGGATGATTACCTCCCTTCCAGGGGCGGTAATACATTTAACGGGGATTCATTTACCGAAAGAGATTTTTGTTGACTCCGATGAACCGATAGAGTAATCTGTCTTTTTAGTTGATTGTAAGCAACTCTGTGGGCTGTTTGGAGTTGTAAAAGATACTTTAGTCACAGCAAAGGATTGTTGTTTAAGAATATGCCGATAAGCGGACGTCTTAAAAGCTATTTTTTTCGGGGGTTAGCGGTATTACTGCCGAGTATTGTGACGATTTGGATATTCGTCTGGGGCTACAGGTTTATCCAGAGCAAAATCAGTATTCATATCAAGCGTGGTTTAATTCGATTGATAGAATTTTCAGGCGGCAGCGCTGAAGAACTAAGTAAATTGTGGGTAGATACAGCCCTGGCAATAGCAGGGTTCATTATAGCGGTCATTGCTGTTTGCATAATTGGTGCGATATTGGCCAGCGTTGTTGGCAAGAGTCTCTGGCGGCTTGTAGAGAAATTTATAATGAATACGCCTCTTTTGAGGCGGGTTTATCCTTATGTAAAACAGGTTACTGATTTTGTTTTAACGCAGGAAGAGCAGAAAAAGATGTTCTCTCGCGTAGTGGCGGTAGAATATCCTCGTGAAGGGATATGGTCGATAGGTTTTGTAACCGGCAGCGGCCTTAAAAAGTTAGTAGACAATGTTGAAAAGGAATTTCTTACTATTCTAATACCTAATTCGCCGATGCCGGTTACAGGTTATGTGATAATGGTGCCTAAGGAACTGACCATACCATTGGATATGACGGTAGAAGAGGCATTCAGGTTTGCAGTCAGTGCGGGCGTTATATCTCCCGATGAGCACAGAAGGAGTGCCTTGGGGAAGGGGGAATCCCCAGATGGAAAAAGCACAAAAAAAATGTTGTCGGATGATAAGCAAGGAGGTTGATTTTGGACTTTATTATTACAGGCAGGCATACCGATATAACCGAAGCTGTTAAGAATTACGCGCAGGAAAAAACCGCCAAACTTCCGAGATATTACAACAGCATCAATCAGGTCAAAGTACTGATAGACGGTAACAAACATAATAATATCAGCGTCAATATAACAGCGAGGGCTGAACACAATAAGGTATTTATTGCCGAAGAGACGAGTAACGACGCTTATAAGGGTATTGATTTAGCGGTTCATAAACTCGAACGGCAGTTGAGAAGGAAAAAAGAAAAAGAGCGTAACAATAAACACTCAGTCGGTTAACCGCCTTTGGTATGGCGTTCAAGCTCCGGTTTTGATTGAGCCGACAAAAAGCAGGTGAGAATAAATCAGGAAGGACAAGATGAAGTTTGCAGATTTTTTATGTTTTGATGCAGTAATTCCCGAGCTGGAGGCCACAGACCGGGACGATGTGATTATAGAGCTGATGACAGCTCTCGATAAATGCGGTAAACTTGGAAGAGGCAAACGTAAAGAACTTTACAAAGCGGTGATAAAAAGAGAAAATGAAGCGAGCACAGGGATGGGCAAGGGTGTTGCAGTTCCTCATGTTAAACATCCCCGTGTTAAGAATATAATGGTTACGGTCGGCCAAAGCAGCAGCGGTATTGATTTTTCCTCTCTTGATAAGCTCCCTGTTTATTCGGTAATACTTATGCTCAGCCCTGTGGATGACCCTGACAAACATCTACAGGCGATGGAGAGGATTTTTAAGCATCTTCAGAATGAAACATTTCGAAAATTTTTAAGGCAGGCCCAGAGCGCAAAGGCGATTGAAGAGCTTTTCAGAGAAGCTGATGATAATGTATTTTTATGATTTTATCAAAATATAACTGCGGTTGGAGTCGATGAGGACGGGAAATGCTGGTGGGAGACGAAATATTGGACAAGCAAGTTTGCGAAGACGAGATAGAAATTAAGAATTCAGACGGTCTTCATATGCGTCCGGCGATGCATTTTGTTGACCTTGCAAACGAGTTTGAAAGTGAAATTACCGTCAGTAATGATAAAGACACAGCAGATGCAAAGAGTATAATGCAGATGACCACACTGGCGGCCACGAGCGGGACAAAGTTAAAGATAAAAGCTCAGGGAAGAGATGCCGAGAAAGCGGTGGGAGCTTTGAAGCAGCTCGTTGAAGAAAAACTGTTCGGAGAACCGACACCTAACGAGCCCCGCCCTTCGAACAGCCAGGGGCGGGACGGGTAGAAAAAAAATTAGGATTCGGTGAAGGTATGTTATGGAAATAAGAAAAGGAATATCTGTCTCTCCGGGCATTTCAATAGCCAAATCGCTGATTATTGATTCCGAAGATTATCTGATTCCGCGGCGGTCAATAAATCCCTTGAAACGTGCAATAGAAATTCAACGCGTTAAGAAGGCATTTACGGATGCTTCTCACAAATTGACAGAGATAGCTGCCTCTGGAGGTAATATCAAGCAGCGGGAAATAAAGGACATTTTTGCTGTTCATCAACGTTTCCTTCGGGACAAAAGTATTCAAAAGAAAATAAGGGATTTGATTCAGACCGATTCAGTAACAGCTGAGTATGCAGTCTCCTCGACTCTTCGAGAAATTGCTGCGCATTTCAGCAAGGTCAACGACCCTTATATCAGCGAGCGGGCGGCAGATATTTACGATATTGAAAGACGTCTGCTGCGTCAGCTTCTCGGTAGAAAGAAAGAGGACATTGAAAATCTTTCCGAGGAGGTTGTAATCGTTGTCCGGGAACTGAGCCCAACGCAGACAGCGGGTTTTAATAAAAAATACGTCAAGGGAATTGCATCTGATGCAGGTGGGCGAACCTCTCACGCAGCGATTGTTGCACGGTCTTTGGGCATACCTGCTGTTGTGGCGCTCGAAGACTTTACCGAAATCGTCAGCGGCGGGGATACCGTAATCGTAGACGGCAATCGCGGCATTGTTATTGTAAATCCGGATGAGCAGATAATCCAGAAGTATGAAGAATATTCCAAAGGATTCATACAACTGGAGCATAAGTTCGGTGCAATAAAAGAAAAGCCCGCTGTAACTCGTGACGGGACAAAAATTACTTTGCTTGGAAACATCGAATTCCCGCAGGAAGCAGCAAGTGTTCTGGAGGACGGCGGCGAGGGAATAGGTTTATATCGAACGGAATTTTTATATCTTAACCGTGACAACGAACCAACAGAGCAGGAACATTATGAAGCTTATGCCCAGACAGTCAGTGTTTTTAAGCATCGACCTGTGATAATAAGGACGGTTGACCTTGGAGCTGACAAATATACTCAGAGCAAGCGATTTGCACCGGAACCGAACCCGTTTTTGGGACTTAGGTCCATCCGTTTTTGCCTGCAGAATCTTGATATATTCAAAACGCAGCTTCATGCTATTCTTCGGGCTTCCGTCCTCGGCGAGGTTAAAATAATGTTTCCGCTTATCACGAATATCAAGGAGTTGATGCAGACAAAGATGATTTTGCGTGACATTATGGAAGACCTTGATGAAGAAGGCATCAGCTACAACCGTGATATTCAAACTGGAATTATGATTGAGACACCGTCCGCTGCGTTGATGGGAGCGACTCTGGCACGAGACGTTGATTTCTTCAGTATCGGTACAAACGATTTAACCCAGTACACGCTTGCGGTCGACCGTGGGAATGAGTTGGTTTCCACGATGTATTCTGCGGTTGACCCTGCGGTTCTTCGGCTTATCAGAACTATAATACAGGATGCTCACAAAGCTCAGATAGACTTGAGCATTTGTGGGGAGATGGCCTCTGAGCCTGAATGTATAATGCTGCTTCTGGGGATGGGCGTTCGCGTGCTGTCTCTGGCCCCGCCTATGATACCGGAAGTAAAGCAAATTATACGTTCAGTTACGACAGGAGAGTGCAACAATATAGCCCGCAAGGTACTTGGTATGAATTCCGAGAGACAGATTTCAAATTATCTGCGCGACGTTACCCGAAAGGTTTTACCGGAGGCATTTTAGAGATACCCTCGCATTTTTTTGTTTGAGCATTTCAGTTCCGGACTCGGTAATAGCATCAACATTTGGGAAAATTACTTGTTTTCAAAGCAAAGTTGGCCATAATGCCGTTCAGATTTGCAGCTTTTGTGGTTTAATCTCAGGTCATCAGGATACGATATGTGAAATGCTACGGACCGGAAGCGATTAAATTTTTGGTTTAGTGTTATAACAGGTGCAGAGAGTAGTTTAAAAAATGTCTGAAAATGGTCAAGATATCAATGCAGGCGCCTTTGTTCTTTCGAAGCGGGCGTGCATCAACTGGATAATGCTGATTTATTTTGCTTCAGGTGCGTGCTCTTTAATAGATGAGGTTGTCTGGGTTCGGCTGTTAAAGCTGACACTTGGCAATACGGTTTACGCATCGAGCATTGTGGTCTCAGTTTTTATGGGCGGCCTGGCGCTCGGCGCCTTTGTGATGAGCCGATATGCCGACAGGGTTAAAAGGCATTTGCGTTTATATGCCTTGCTCGAGATGCTGGTTACAATATCGGCAGTATCTCTGCCGTTCGCGCTTAGACTTGTGGATAATATTTATATCTGGTTTTATCGCTCATTTAATCCATCTCACGTTTTACTTCTGATAGTTCAGGTTGTAATATCGTCAGCTCTCTTGCTTGTTCCCTCGATGCTGATGGGGAGCACGCTTCCTCTTTTGGGTAGATTCATTACCGCTCTCGAAAAGCAGACAGGTCACCTTGTCGGGCGCTTATATGCGTTGAATACATTTGGAGCTGCGACAGGATGCTTTTTGGCGGGATTTGTTTTCATCAGGGCGTTCGGAGTTATGGGCACCTTGTATACCGCAGCGGGCTTAAATCTTTTAGTGGTGTTTGGCAGCGCACTTTTATCACGCTTTCACGTGGTTTCGCCGGAAGCCGCTGAACCTGTTGCTGCAAAGATATCAGAAACTGCGGTCTCTAAAAGGGCGCACAGACAATACTATCTGCTGATTCTGGCATTTTTTATGAGCGGCCTGATTAGTATAGGATATGAGCTTCTGTGGATGAGGAGCATTGTCCATTTGATCGGCGGGGCCACTTATGTCTTCAGCGCTGTCTTGACAATTTATCTTCTTGGCAATGTAATCGGGGCCGGCTTCGGCAGCAGATTGGCACATCGATTGAGAAAACCCGTTGTTGGATTTTCTGTAACTCTGTCATTGTTGGGTCTATGCGGTTTCGCTTACCTTCCTGTACTGTTATTGTGGAGCTCAAAGGTGCTTCCGTTTGCCAATCGGCTCTTTGGTTCCATACATGACCGTTTCGGATTCACAGCTTATGTAATCGGCCCTGTCGTTCAAAGCACATTTTTGTTTTTGGTGCCCGCAATTATTATGGGGATAGGTTTTCCCATAGCCCTGCAGGCCTGTGCGAATCATCTGCACAAAGTTGGGCGCTCCACCGGAATGGCTTATGGTGCGAATACCATTGGTGCTGTAATTGGTGGGATTTTAACCGGCTTTGTCCTTATACCAACTCTTGGCGTTCAGCTTTCTATCTCCATTCTTGCTTTATCCGGAGTATGGATTGCCGGCATTATGTATTTTCGATTTGCGAAGGGAACCAGAATCGTCGGACATAGAACGCTTCTGGGCGTAGCCATCCTGTTGACAATGGCTATGTTTGTAATTCCATCCAGTTTATTCAATACTATAGTTGAAATGAGCACTTTGGACAAACTTGAACAGAATCGGAATTTTCGACTGTTGGAAGTAAAAGAAGGGCTTACAACCACTGTTTCCGTCAAAAGAGATACCGAAGACGGCGCTCTGTATCTATACTCAGCAGGCCAGCCAGTAGCGGGAGATGGAGCGTCAACACGCTTCGACCAGAAAATTCTGGGACATTTTGGGCTTATGCTTAATAAGAATACAGACATCGTTCTGACCGTGGGGTTCGGCTCCGGTGAAACGACAGCCTGCCTTGCCCGCCACGACTTTGAGCGGGTCGACTGCGTTGAGATTGCGCCGGAGGTTGTTGATGTTTCGATGGAATACTTCACTCACATTAATCTCGGCGAGAAACTCAATGATGAAATAAATATGATTTATATGGACGCAAAAAACTATCTTCATTTGAGCGACAAAAAATATGACGTAATCATGAATGACTCGATTCATCCAAGACTTTTTGCTGAGAACGCATCTCTTTATACAAAGGAATGTTACGAAAGCGCCAGAAAGCGCCTCAATGACGGAGGTATAATCCTTTCATGGATACCAACCTATGATATGCCGGTCTCCGTATTGGAAAGTATCACGGGCACGTTAATGGATGTTTTCCCACATGTAACGATATGGTTCTTAAATAATTATAATTTAAGTTGTGTGTGGTTAATTGGCTCAGAACAACAGCAGTATTTTTCCCCGAACTATATGCAGCAGCAGTTTGAAAACGAAAAGGTGCACAAAAGCTTGGCTGAAATGGGTGTTTATGACAGCATTGATTTGCTGAGCTGCTATGTTGGCGATGAGCAGGATTTACGAAAGGTCCTCGGCCAATATCAAATAAATAGCGATTATCAGCCGTTTGTAGAGTTCACTGTGGACGGTCCTTCTTCTGAAAGAACGATTTTCGAAAGATTCGTTATGAATCTTCGGAGTAACACTATTTATGACCATATTGACTGGACCGGTTTCAGTGATGAGCAAAAAAGTCGGTGGATTGCAGATTACAACAAACATTACATGGCCTTCACTGAGCTGCTTGCATCATACGGAGTTGCAGATCTCCTGGTCAAGCTCCGGCATTGTATGGCTTCTCTGGCGGTATTACCAGACGACGCTGTTCTGCTGGATGCAAGGGAGAGGGTTGAGAGATTGCTTTTTACCAGCGGCATGCGTATGATAAACTCAGGCGAAATAGAAAAATCACTTTCGCTTGCCGAGGATATACTTAAGATTTTTCCCAGCTCTCCTGCGGCGTGGATGTTCAGGTCCGTAGCTGTTCTCAAAAATGGTGATATACAAAATTCTCTTACTGCCGCCGAGCAAGCGGTGAAACTGGCCCCACGGAACCCCGATGCCCATTTCAATAAGGGAGTGATTTTAGCCAATATGGGACGATTTGCCGAAGCCGCAGTGGAATACAAAGAAACATTCAAGCTAACTAACGAAGCTGGCAACAAATATAGCTGCTATCATTTACTTCGCGTCCTGGGTACCTTGGCGAATGCCTATTTTAGTGCCGGTCAGATTGACCAAGCGGTAGCTGTTGCGGAAAAATCGCTGGAAATTGCGTCGGCTTCGGGACAGCAGGATTTAGTTGAGGATGCAAAGAAGCAACTGCGTTCTTTCAGAATTTTTATTCAAGATACACAATGACTGAGGGACTTTATAGCCCCTGCAAATAAAACTTCAGTGCTCATAGGGGACCGACCGATGATAGTTTGAGAACGCCTGTATTAATACAGGAAAGCCTCGAGAAAAATTGATTGTTTTAAATGCAAAGATTGACATAATAAATATCTGTCGGGATATGAGATTAACTGTTTTAGTCTCAAAATCCGCAGAATTGAAAAATGAAATACAATATCATGGTAGTGATAAAATTTAGAATTTGGGGCAACCTGAGATTTCTGTCCCACGCTGAAACGCTCAGGTTGTTTCAGCGTGCGTGTATTCGGGCGGATATAGGTATGAAGTACAGAGGTGGCTTTAATCCTCGTCCGAAATTGTCTCTTCCGGTGCCGAGAAGTGTCGGTGTCGAATCAGATGACGAGCTGCTTTATTTTTACGTAGAACAGGAAATCAACGAAACACAAAAGACAAATTATCTTTCGGAAATCAAAGCCGCTCTTTCAGCTCAACTGCCGGAAGGTTGCAGTTTGCTTTCAGTAGAAGCATCCAAGACTAAAAAACCGCCCCAATTTTATATAGTTTCGTATGTCTTTAAGACTCGAACGAACGAGAAGTTAAAGGTAAGTGCTGAACGTTTGCTGGCAAAAGAAAGCCTTCCTCTTCAGCGACAGGCGGGAACAAAAACAGCGAAAGCCAAGGTGGTTGATGTAAGGCCTTTTCTGCGAACAATCCGGGCAGATAAGCTCAGTGGCGATGTGGCAGATATTTGCGTAGAATGTAATTTCAGCCCCGCCGGCTCGATACGCATAGAAGAAATCCTGAAATTATTTGAACTTAATGCGGTGGATTTAGCTGAACCGGTTCGTCGGATAAGCATTAAATGTAATTAACTAAAAAGTAAAGTTTTTGTTTTGACTCAAGGATAACAAAATGGCAGGAGAAATGCTTGTAAATGTAGCGGAAAGAGAAGAGTGCAGAGTAGCTGTGATACAATCCGGCTCGCTTGAAGAGCTGTATATAGAAAGAGCAAGTCTGGACAGTCATGTTGGTAATATTTACAAAGGTAAAGTCGTCAATATCGAATCGGGTATACAGGCGGCATTTATAGATTTCGGGATAAGCAGGAATGGTTTTCTGCACATCAGTGACCTGCATCCTCGATATTTTTCTGGCAGGGCCGCCGGTAAAACCGAAACTATCGGGCGCAGACAACTGCTCAAAGACAGACCTCCCATTCAAAAATGCCTTAAAAATGGTCAGGAGATTGTTGTTCAGGTAACCAAGGAAGGCATAAAGACCAAAGGGCCTACTCTGACTACATATTTGTCCCTGCCCGGTAAGTACCTTGTTATGATGCCGTGGATGCGGCAAATGGGTGTTTCACACAAGATAGAAAGCGAGGAGGAGCGTCTGAGATTAAAGCAGATTCTTGAAGAAAGCAGACCGCCGAAGGGACAAGGTTTTATTATCCGAACCGCCGGTGAAGGCGCTTCAAAGAGGGATATACAAAATGACTTAAAGTACCTTAAGCGTCTTTGGAAGGCAATCGAACAGCGAATAGAAACTGAGAAGGCGCCTGGCGAACTGTATATGGAGTCAAGTCTGGTTATCAGAACACTCAGAGATGTTTTTAACACTAAAATAAGCAGGATAGTCTGTGACTCGGAAAGTGTCTGCAAAAAAATCAAAGATTTCCTTACAATTGCAACGCCTCGTCTGAAAAGCAGAGTTGAATATTATAAAGGCAAAATGCCGCTATTTCACAAATACAAAATTGAAGAGGAAATTACCAGGATTCAATCGCGGACAGCTCGTCTTAAAAGCGGCGGTTCAATCGTACTGGAGCAAACCGAGGCGCTCGTTGCAATAGATGTAAACAGCGGAAAGTATCGCAAGCAGGAAAGTGCCGAACAAACCGCCTATAAAATCAACAAAGAGGCGGCCGTTGAGATTGCCAGACAGCTTAGATTGCGTGACCTTGGAGGGTTGATAATCTGCGATTTTATTGATATGCAAAATCCTCGGAATCGTAAAAGCATAGAAGGAATTTTTCGGGAAGCCGTTAAGATTGACCGCGCCCGTTCAAAAATACTAAGAATAAGCAGGTTCGGCATCCTGGAAATGACCCGTCAGAGAATGCGCCCTTCGCTGCAATCGAGTACTTATCTGGCCTGCCCTCATTGCAAAGGGACCGGTTTTCTTAAAAGTCACGAATCATTGGCTCTTGATATTATTCGGTTGCTTAACCTCTCAGCTTCAAAGGAGCAAATCAAGCGCATCGAATTATTTGTTTCTACCGATGTTGCTGATTATCTGCAAAATGAAAAGCGAACCGCTATTACAAATATTGAACAGCTTAACAACAAAAAGGTCATAATTCATTCCAACCTGAATTATTCGGGTGAAAAACATGAACTTGTTTGTTACAACAGTCGCGGAAGTGTTGTAAGGTTATAAACAACACTGTTGATATAAGAGGCTTGACTATAAACATTTCTGCAGTAATAATGCCGTTTGTTTTGCTGTTATAGGTTAAGGAGCTGATGATAAATGAAATTTGACCTTGAATACGCACGTAAGGTTATAGACGCTGAAGCCGAAGGTATAAAATCCGTAGTTTCGATTGTCGGTGAGAGTTTTGCCGAAGCTGCGGAAATGGTTCACAACTGCAGTGGTTCTGTAATTATAAGCGGCATTGGAAAAGCGGGTATAATCGGACAGAAAATAAGTGCAACTCTGGCATCAACAGGTACTCCGAGCCATTTTTTGCATCCTGCTGAAGCTATTCACGGCGACCTAGGCAGATTGCGTAAAAGTGACATTGTCGTTGTCCTGAGCTTCGGCGGTGAAACTGACGAAGTTACGCGGTTGATAAACCTGGTTAAACAGCTTGAAATAAAATTGATAGCAATTACAGGGGATGAAAGTTCAACACTCAGCAAACACAGCGATATAACGCTTTGCATGGGCGAAATGTCCGAAGCATGTCCGTTGGGCGTTGCGCCGAGTGTTTCAACGGCCTGTATGCTTGCCATTGGCGATGCTCTGGCTTTTACCGTTATGAAGGCACGCAAATTCAGCGTTGAAGATTATGTCAGGTTCCATCCGGGCGGGTCGCTCGGCTCAAAGTTGATGACCGTAGAGCAGTCTATGATGTTCAAGCCGGGGGAAATATTGCCGATAGCGGAAGCTGACGATACGATAAAGCATCTACTCGAAAAAACAAAAGATGTTAAACGGCATGGTGCTGTAATGATCGTGGATTCAGCCGGCAAGCTGGGGGGCATCCTTACGGATGCGGATATCAGGCGTTTAATAACGAAAAAAGGGCAGGTTGCTTTTAATCAAAAAGCCGCAGATGTAATGACGACAGACTGCAAAAGAATAAGGGCGGATGCCCTGGCTTCAGAAGCGACTGCGATTTTTCATAAATACAGAATTGATGAGCTGCCTGTTATTGACGAACAGGGAAAGCCCGTCGGTTTAATCGATGTGCAGGATATTGTAACCATAAAAGTGGTTGGGTAGAACCGACCGGTACGGGCTTTTTTGTTGAGGTTCATTTACAATCGTTGGACTGATTTAGGAATGTTATAGATGGCGAAGAAAGCAAAGCCGAATCTTGCCCGAATAAAGCTGCTAATTCTTGATGTTGACGGTGTTCTAACAGATGGGACGCTTACAATTAACTCCGACGGTACCGAGAGTAAAGCTTTCAATTCGCTCGATGGTCATGGAATACGTTTGTGGAAAAGGGCTGGTCTTAAAGTCGCTTTTTTAAGCGGCAGGTTATCAGAACCGACACAACGCAGGGCTGAACAACTCGAGATTGACCACTGCATCCAGGATGCTCACAATAAAATGAAAGCGATTGAAGAGCTTCTTGAACAAGAGTCTCTATCGCCACAGCAAATCTGCTGTATTGGTGATGATTTAATGGATTTGCCGGTCCTAAAACTCGCAGGTTTTTCAATAGCTGTTGCTAATGCGGTAGATGAGGTTAAACAGGGGTCTGATTATGTAACAACGCACAGCGGAGGTAAGGGGGCGGTGCGTGAGGTAATAGAATATATCCTGAAAGAGACCGGCAGATGGCAGGAACTTATGGAAAGATATGAAGGATAAATGCCGGCGGGAACGTTATGAATTTAAATTCACGCAAATTGTTTGTCTGGCTTATCGCTCTTCTGGTGGCGGTTGTGGCGTATAAACTCTACATTGTGGCGAGCGATACGCCATTGATAGAGATGAATAAAACAACCGGTTTTCCCGGTGATGTTGGTGACAGTAACGAGGCCCGCTCGCGTGGTGGAGGGGGAAGAATCGGCGATTTTGTGATTGAGACTGTTGAAAAGGCCCGATTCACCGACCTTAACGAAAAGACCGGAGAAGTTGAGCGGGAATTCGGATTTGAAAAAATCATCTACAAGGAGGGAAAGGAATGGGAGATTGAAAAACCCTATATGAATATTTTCAGGCCTGATTTTTCCTGCTACATCACGGCCGAGAAGGGAAAAGTGATAATAGAAGATGCTGTTGATAAACCCAACCCAACTGATGCAACTCTTATCGGCAGTGTGGTTATTCATATTATTCCTGAGAAGACGGGTAACCTTGCAGAGAGTTTTCTGTATCTCGATAAAGTTGTTTATATTGCTGAAAAATCGAAAATTTCGACCAGCGGATCTGTCAGATTCGTCTCCGGTAACGCTCGAATTAACGGAAAGGGTCTGGAGCTCATTTATAATAACCAGCTTGACCGGCTCGACTTTATGAGAATTGTCCATTTGGAGAGTTTGCGTTTAAGAAGCAGCGAGCTGTCTTTGTTATCTTCAGAGCAAAGAAAAAGCGATGTTGTGTCGGCTCCGAATACCGAAATCCGGCAAAAGCCTTCGGACGAATTAGCCGGAGGCGGTACAACTCGAGCGATTAAAACAGAATCGTCTCCTGAAGCACTCGAGCAAAAGGGTGAGGATTATTACAGATGTGTATTTAACAAAAATGTTTTAGTTGAAACGCCTGGCCAAATTATTTTTGCTGATAGAATAAGTATCAATAATATTCTCCGTTCAAAACGGGCAGAACAGGAAGAAAACTCAGAAGGGTTTGTAAGTGAGGGCAGTAAAGAAAACCAATCCGCAGCCGCTGCCGAAAAGCAAGACGATGTGGGTACTTTAACAAAGCAGTCTTCGGAAGTTATTGTAACCTGTGATGACGGTGTTGTTATTATGCCGGCGGATTTTACCAGCACTTCTGAACAATCGAGCCAACCAGCATCCATTTCGGCTGAAATCGATAAGAAGAAAGCTGCAGCCATAAAGGGCGCAAAAGGAATCACCACTTATATCGCTTCAGGAATCAACTATAACGTTTCGACCGGTGATATAGTTTCTGTCGGACCGTCCGAACTTATTTTCTATATAGACGACCTGTACAATGAGCGACTTTCAGTTCCTGCTACCATATCCTCAAAGGAAAGAGTTACTTTTCTGCGGGCTGATAATCGGGTCATCTTCGAAGGTGATTGTTTGTGTTCAATGGTTAGAGATAACGAGGGAATAGAGGAAAGGTATACCCTTTCAGCCCCGAGGATTATTGTAACCTTATCAGAAAAAAAACAAACGAGCTCGGAACTTCCTACTCGGATAAGCCACATCATCGCAGATGGGGGTACTGTTAAGCTTGCCACCGTAAAAACCAACAACGGTAAGTTAATCGGCGGGGTAGAATTGAAATGCAGCAGGTTTGATTATGACGCCGGCGGACAATTCTTTGAAGGTACCGGTCCTGGGATAATAAAAGTTGATAATTCAAATATCACAGAGCCGCAGGAAGAAAGTAAAAGATTCAGCCTGCGCCGCCGGTGCTATGCCCTTGTTGAAAATTTTGACACGTTAAAATATTTTTTGCAGTTAAATAAAATTATTGCTGAAGCTCAATCACAATTTATAAACATTGGGTATGCCCCCATAATTGAAGGCGAATACGGCCCGGCGACAAAGGCAAATGCCGGCCGAATAGAGGCTGACTTTTATGAAACTGAAGACGGCCGTTTTGAAATAAAAAGCTTAAGTGCCACGGATGGAATTGTGTGCCAAAACGAAGATGTTCAGTTCGAGGGCAGTGAAATGCTCTTTGATGCCGGTGAATCTATCATCAGGGCACGAGGAGACGGTTCTGTGCCTTGTTTATTAAACGGAGCGCCTGTTGACGGTGTGGAATACAACGTAAAAACCGGAGAAGGTGAAGCCAAAATCATTGGCCCCGGTATGTTACAATTAGGAAGGTAAACCAACAGAGGATATGTATTTTTACCGTATTTGCTTATGTGTTAGGTTTGCTCAAGTTCAACAAGCACTCAGAGACAGAGAGATTCCAAGTCCTTAACGCTAAGTTCATTTAGTTTCGCAACAATTCTTTCCGCCTGTGCCAAATCCTCGGCATCGTATGAATTGGTAACCGCTATAGTATGCATGCCAGCCGTCTTTGCAGCTTCGAGACCCCAATGCGAATCCTCGACGACAATGCACTGTCTCACAGTTATGTCAATCTCGCTGCTTTTATTTAGTTTCTTCAGTGTCAGCAGAAATCCCTCCGGGTCGGGCTTGCCTTTTTTGACCTGCTCAGCCGAGACTATCACGTCAAAGTAAGAACGCAGAGACGCATCATCAAGTATGAGTGCAATCTCAGCCAGCAGCGCCCCTGAACATATCGCCATCGGGATATTATTTTCTTTGAGCATCGCAAGAAATTCAGGAACGCCGTCTATGATTTTGCTCTCGGTCTTTGCTATCTTTTCAAATATTCGGTTCTTTTCCTGCACAAGCTTTTGTATCGTTTCGTTACTTAAGCCAAGCTGGTGTTTTTCTGAGAGCACCTTAAAGCAATCGACGTCCGTAAAACCGAGATACTCCCTGTAATACTCTCTTATCGCTATCTTAGTATTGAATTGCTCCAGGATGCGGTTAAAGCTGCGAAGATGCAGAATTTCCGTATCAGTTATCACCCCGTCGAAATCAAATATAACTGCGCCAGGTTTCATAATAACATCTGTATTACTCTTCGGGCATTGGCCCGACTATTTTCGTATAATCGGTAAAGGTCGAGGTATCCCCGCTACAAATAAGATTAGTCAGGGCTTTGATTTTCGTTACGTTTTTGCTGATGTACCTGTGGGCGATTATCGCTTTTCGTTTCGTCATAGCAATAGTCCGGCCATTTTCACGACCGTCCTCCGGCGAAACCGCAACCTTTAAATCCACCTTCGAACTCGCCTGCCCGCATAATAAATACCCGTTAATCAAATCTATCGCAATATCAACCAAAGCTTTGCCGTAAAGGTCCATATATTCATTTCCTTTGTCCTTTACGAAGGCAATTGCCTTTTTCATCTGTTCGGTACCTTCTGTTAATTTTTCGAGCAGGTCTTTCAATTCACTCTTATATTTAGCTTGAGCGAGTTCATTAAGGAATTTCTCTGTTGTCCCGTTGCATACTCCGCGCACCGCTGCGACAATTTGAAGCTGGCTTGTCCCCTCGTAAATGGTGGTTATTCTTGCATCGCGGGCGTGACGTTCGCAGGCATAATCGCGCATATATCCGCTGCCGCCAAGCACTTGAATCGAATCGTATGCAACCGTATTACACATTTCCGAACAGTAATACTTGCTCATAGGTGTCAGCATCGAGGCGTATCTTTTATATCTTCGTGCATCCTGCTTTAGCTTTTTCGCCAGCTCTTTATCTTCCGGAGGATTATTTTCGAGTTTTTTGTCAGTTCCGATATATAGGTCCACGATTCGCGACGTCTCATACAAAAGCGCCCGGCCGGTCTCTATGGCGATTCGCATCTCAATTAACATATCACGTACGGCGGCAAACTTTTCTATTGGCACGCCGAACTGTTTACGACTCGACGCATAATCACGGGCAACATCGAAAGCTGCTTCGGCTATACCGACCGACTGAGCGGCGATTCCAATTCGGGCTCCGTTCATTAAACTCATTACATACGTTACCAATCCCCTTTGACGTTCACCGATTAACTGACAGGGTGTATTGTCAAAGAATATCTCGCAGGTCGGCGAGCCGTGAATTCCGAGTTTCTCTTCCAATCGCCGAATGCGCACCGTTGGCCCTCTGTCACAAACAAATAAGCTCAGTCCCAATCCACCGGCCCTGTCCGGCTCGCTCCGCGCAAGAACCAGCAGGACTTCGCCGCAGCCGTTTGTTATAAATCTTTTTACGCCGTGTAAAAACCAATTGCCGTCATCATCCTGGTACGCACGGAGCTTGACCGATTGCAAATCAGAGCCCGCATCCGGTTCGGTCAGAACCATCGCACCTGTTACCTTGCCGGTGGCAAAATCGTGAAGATATTTCTGCTTAATTTCTTCGGAGGCAAACGCTTCGATTGTCTCTGCAATTCCCTGCAGGCCGAATATATTCATAAGTGCAGCATCCGCACGTGAAACGAGCTCGATTGCAATTGAGTAGATAATATGTGGGAAGTTGAGTCCGCCGAATCGATAAGGCAATGTGAAGCCCATCACTTCTGCCTCTGCAAGCTTTTTTAGAGATTCAGAAGTGCCTTTTGCATAACTTACCGAGCCGTCTTCATTAAGCGTTGGTCCTTCGTTGTCGACATCTTCAGCACGCGGTGCGATGAATTCCGCACAAAGCTGCCCGAGCGAATCCAAAACCATATCGTAATTGTCAATTACCTCCTTTGCATTCGCCGGGGCGTATTCAAATTCATCAGCGAATCTGAACTCCTCTTCACGTATCTGTGCCGGTTCCTGCAGGTCTATATGCTTGAACAAGAATTGAATGCCGTCGTTATCCCTGTAAAAATTTGCCATAACCTGTCCTGTCTTTAAGCTTTTTTCCTGATTGTGCTAATTATCTTCGGCACAACTTCGATTAAATCGCTTACTATCTTATAATGTGCAATATCGAAAATCGGCGCATCGGGGTCGTTGTTTATTGCGATGATTTTTTGGCTTTCTGACATACCTGCCTGATGCTGAATCGCTCCGCTTATTCCAACTGCTATATAAAGACTTGGCCTTACGGTTGTCCCCGTCTGACCAACCTGATGGTCGCCGTCAATAAAGCCCAAATCCACCGCAGCTCTGGTAGCTGCCGGCGCCGCTCCAAGACAGTTGGCTAAATCCCATATAAGCCGGAAATTATCCTTACTGCCTACGCCTGCTCCGCCAGCGACGATTATCCTTGCCGCTTTAAGATTGACCTTTTTCTCTCGTTTGTGTTCATCGATAATCTCAAGAGCCAAATCCTGCTGCGAAAGCTGTACCATCTCGCTGATGACCTCTCCTTTTCTGTCTTTGTCCGGTTCCGGCATAGGCATAACACCCTCGCGGACGGTTGCCATTTGAGGCCAGCGGTCATAATTTATAATCGTAGCAATAATATTTCCGCCGAATGCGGGTCTTATCTGGAACAGTAAATTCTTGAAGGTTTCTTTACTGTTCGCCGGCTTATGGTCTCCAATCTGAAGGTCTGTACAGTCCGCCGTCAGTCCCGCCTTTGCTGCGCTTGCGATACGGGGCGCCAAATCCCTGCCCGTATGGGTTGCTCCATAGAGCACAATCTGTGGCTCATACTTGTGAATCAAATCATACATCACCTTCGCATAGCTGCTGGACTGGTAATCCTTGAGCAGCTTGTGCTCTGTCGTATATACTTTATCCGCACCATATTGTATCAGCTTTTCGGAAAGCGGATTGATGGCATCTCCTAAAAGTACCGCAGCCAGTTTAACACCGAGCTTATCCGTCAGAGCCCTGCCTTTGCTTAACAATTCGAGCGGGGTATCCTCCAACTGTCCAGCGTGCTGCTCGGCAAATACCCAAACTTCACCTTCTCTATTCACATCTATCATATTTTGTTTCTTGTGTTTAGCTTATCGTTTCTCGTCGTAATCTTTTTTGTCTTTTTCTACTTTTCTATGCTATTGTTTTGTCCTCAATCAGCTCGTGTATCATTTCTGCAATTCCTTTGTCGCTTGGCTCGACATTTTTGCTTTCTTTTGCGGCCAGGACGACGCTTTGAATTCGATGGACCTTGGTCGGCGAGCCGTTTCGCCCGCACCAGGTCAAATCTGCTTCAAGAAAATCCAGATCCCACCGCTTAATCAACAAACCCTTTTTTTCTAATTCACCGCATTTATGTTCAACAAGATTTTGTATTTCCACGCTGCTTGCCGCTTTGTTTTCCGCTTTGATTTTTTCATCAATTTCTATCGGCGCTCGTGCATTTTTATATTTCATCATCTTCTTAGCAGCACCGACCCTTGGCTCATTTGCATCAGCCGTAACAGTCAAAAGGGCAGGCAGCTTCGTTTTTATAAGCTGCCATCCGTTTCCGATATTGCGTCGGGCCGTTATAGTTTTTCCCTTTAACTGAGCCGGTTCTTCAACATACGTAATTTGCGGAACGCCGAGCTTTTCCGCTAATTGAGGCCCGACCTGTGCCGTATCGCCGTCAATCGCCTGCCTGCCGCACAGAACTATATCATATTCCATCTTTTTGATTGCACAACTTAGTATATAGCTGGTCGCTAAGGTGTCGCTTGCCGCACAATGAATGTCTGTAATCAGCACCGCTTCATCAGCACCACGAAAAAGTGATTCCCGTAGTATATCAGCCGCCGCCGGCAGTCCCATAGTAACAACGGTTACCTTGCCGCCGAATCCGGCCTTAATATCCAGCGCAAACTCAAGTGCGTTTAAGTCTTCCGGATTAAATATTGCAGGAAGGGCGGTTCGATTGACAGTCCCGTCCTCGTTCATTGCCTGGCCGGTGATTGTTTTCGTATCAGGGACCTGCTTTACAGCAACGACACAGTTATAGGCCACGTTTTATCTCCTTCGTATAGCCGCTTTCAAGAATAACGAAGACTGTCTACACTACATCCACTCAAATCAGAAAACTACAACAGTAAATTGCTTTTTTTAGTATCAAATATTTTTCCGAATTACAGGTTAGTTTTGGCCCTGTTTTAATTGACATTGCTATTCGGCTCGATTTTTTAGGAGAGGTTAGTTTAACGTGATTTGCCGACAAGTCAACCCTAAAACCATCGAGTTTATACATTTGAGTCGCTTGTAAAATCTGCGTTTGTCATTATAACCTTTGAGCGGAGACCGACTCCTGTCATGCCGAGAAACAACCTGGTCATATTTTTTTTGTGCGTTCGGTCTTTTAAGGTTATACTTGTGTTTTATGAAAATACGAAAAGCAAAAGTAGCAGATGTCCAGGCCATTCATTCCCTTATCACAAGCTATGCTGAGCGGGAACAAATGCTTTTTCGCTCGCCGGCTGATATTTATGAAAACCTGCAGACTTTTACTGTTGCTGAGCTTGACGGGAACGTGATTGGCTGCTGCGCTCTGGAAGTTATCTTCTCAGACCTTGCTGAAATAAAGTCCCTGGCGGTAGACTCTCGGTACACAACGAAAGGTGCCGGTAAAATGCTTGTCGAAGCAGCAATTCAGCAGGCCTGCGAGCTCGGCCTGGCACGAGTTTTCGCCCTTACCTTAAATCCCGAATTCTTTGGAAAATTAGAATTCCAGGAGATAGAAAAAGATACCCTGCCTATGAAGGTCTGGAAGGATTGTGCGAAGTGCCCAAAACAGCAGAACTGCGATGAGATTGCAGTTTTGAAAGAGATTCGGTAGGTATAGAGGGAAGAATAGCTGATTTTCAACTTTTTACCTGTGTATTTCAACCAACCTGACGTCTTTGAAAGACCGCAATTGCCACCAGGAGGACAGCAGTTGAATAAGAAATCGCATATGCACTGCCTATCACGATATATTTTAGTGGAACCTCACTGTCTTCGTAGATAGCATCGCTTATCCAGAAAACCTGTAGATTTGGCACGAGAAAGAAACAAATCTTTGCCCAAAGGTGTGACTCAGCCAGCTCCCCGAATGCCCAGTTGCTGATAAGACCCAGGAAAAAAATCCCGACGCAGAACAAAAGCGTGACGACGATATTAAATCTTGCAGAAAAAGCAATCGCCAGAGAGACAACAATCACAACCGCTAAAAACAGCAGCAGGGCGCCGTAAATATCAACGGTGTTTATAGCATTATTTTCAGGATTGAACTGCCACTGCTTGTCGATAAAAAACAAAAACGTCATACTTAACGTTCCGAATATAGCAAGCAGGACAATCGCACTGGCAGTGAACTTCCAGTCGTAAGCCAAGTTTAGAAAAGCACTTAGGAGAAATGCCAGAATAATACTGATGCCGGCGGAGGTCAAAACCGTCCAGTCGTGCGTATCATTGACCGTCTCCAGGACACCATGCCTGATAGCCATCAGCAAAGCGATAGTACAGATATAATGGGCCATCGCCACCGCGCAGGTAACGCCAAGGAATTTTGAAATAATAAATATCGGACGTTGAATCGGCTTACTCAATACTGTCGTTACAGTCTTATTTTCTATCTCGTCGGCAACTGCCCCTGAGGCCGAAAATATTGCTATGAACAAGCTTGAGAGAAATAACGTAGATAGACCTATCTCTCGCAAAAACTTGGTATCGTCGCTCAATGAATACATTGTTATCGACGGGCTTATAAACATTAACAGCAAAACTGCAATAATAAGAACGGCATAGACAGGCTGCCTTATAGTCTCGATAAAGGTGTTTTTTGTTAATGCAAATAACTTATTCATTTGTTTTCAACCGCTTGAAAGACCCCGTCACGGACACAATATATTGATTGGAAATTGTTTTATTGTAATTAACTCTATGATACGGCTTTGATTAATGTTATACTGATTTTTTTTAAGTTTGTAAAGAATTTGTACGTATATGGAATAGATACTATATTTGAAACACATTTGTTCGTTAGACAAAACCGGGAAACATAATGACAATATCGTCAAAACGTGCTGAATATATAGCTTGGATTTCACTGATTCTATGCGTCATCTTTTATTTTGTCACCCTGCTTATAGGACGCTGGAGCGGTTTCTATGCTGTATATGCGGTTAGCTGGCTCATTTTTTCCGCCGGCCTGATTTGGCTTGTTTTGCTTATTCAGTTTCACCAGCGTGCACTTGCAGAGCGTGAAAAGCTCGATACGAGCCAGATGCAGAAAGACGATGGGTCTTCTGCAATCTTTCAGGCAAAGGGCGAACAGAGTACTTTATTTGCCGTTGCTCGACGCAGATTGCAACTGCTCGAAAAATGGTTCCTTCCTTTCTTCTCAGCAGCCATTGGGATTTATCAAGCCGTGCTCGGTTTTTATTTATTAAAAGCCGTCCCGGATTCTGTTTTAGAGACCAAACAGCCGTTGCTTTGTGCAATCTGTATGACGGCAATAGCATTTGTCAGCTTCCTCTTTTCTCGATATGCCACCGGTATGTCCGGTCAATTAAAATGGAAACCATTAAGGGCGGGAGGCAGCATAACCCTCGCTGTTTCAGTAGTATGTTTCGGTCTTGCCGTAGCGCTGGCATTTGCAGAATTCGGTTATCCTCTCGGTGTTACAATATTCAGCTATCTGATTCCAATTTTACTGATGTTGCTTGGTATCGAGACAGCGCTGAATGTTATCCTTAACATTTATCGTCCCCGAATAAAAGGTAGGTACAGCCGAGCCGCCTTTGACAGCAGATTGCTCGGGATTATAAACGAGCCCGGCGAAATACTGCATACTGCTGCCGGAGCTATTGATTACCAGTTCGGGTTCAAAGTTTCCCAAACCTGGTTTTACAAATTACTCGAAAAGGCGATTCTGCCTCTTATCCTCTTTGCCGTCTGTGTTCTGTATTTTTTAAGCTCAGTAGTTGTAATAGCTTCTGATGAGGAGGCAATAGTAGAGCATTTTGGCAATCCCAAGGATAAAGACGGTGAGGTACGAATTCTGGAGCCGGGAATACATTTTAAATATCCCTGGCCAATAAATACCGTTCACAGGCATCCAACTAAAAAGGTTTCCGAAATCAGTGTCGGGTTCATTCCTAAAAAGGACCCCAGTTTCAAAATCGGCTACGGACCGCTGTTGTGGGGGAAAGCCCACCATGGGGAAGAATACAACCTTCTGGTTGCAAGTCAGCAAACCGGTGCAACAACTGCTGAAGGCGCCGTTCCGGTAAGTTTTGTTATGGCTGCCGTACCGGTTCAGTACAGAGTGAAAAATTTATATGATTTTCTTTATAAACATACAGAGCCCGAAAAAATACTCGAAGCAATATGTTATCAGGAACTTACCAAGTTCGCCGCGAGTGCCACGATTGAAGTCGATACTGAGTCTCAACTTGAGCACAGTCTTCTCGGAGCGGGCAGAAGCGAAGCCAAAGAGGTCCTAACAACTAATGTTCAGCAAAAGGCAGATGAGGCCGGCCTCGGTGTCGAAGTCATATTTCTTGGCCTGCAGGAAATACATCCGCCGCCTGAAGTGGCTGAAGATTACCAGAAAGTTATTGGTGCCGTGCAGCAGAGACAGGCGCTGATCCTTAACGCAGAGGCCGAAAGAAACTATGATTTAAGCACTCTTGCCGGTTCGGTTGAGCAGGCCGACAATCTTTACGAGCTTGCAGCAAAATACCAGCTTTCCAAAGACAACAATCAAACTGAAAGAGCTGAAAATTTTGCCGAGCAGCTTGATTCTGCTTTTCAGGATGCACAGGGGGACATCTTCAAAACCTTACGTCAGGCACAAAGTTACAGCTTCGAGAAAGCAACCCTTGCTCAGGCAACAGGCCTACGTTTTGAAGGACAACTAAAGGCCTATCGAGCAGCTCCTGAAATTTACAAACATCAGGAGAGGGCGCTCTTTTATGAGGAATCATATACGGATATTCGAAAATTTATCATCGCCTCCGACCCGGAGCACAAACAAAACTTTATTATTGACATGCAGGAAAAACTGACCCCGGATTTATATGATATTACCGGTATTGAGGAGCCAGGCCAAAAATGAAAAATATAACACTTACCATTTTTATACTGTTGATAATTGTTGTTTTGGGACTTTATCTTATCTCTTTTCAGGTAAGAGAAACCCAGTCCGCCCTTGTAACAACGTTTGGCGGGGCCCCTCGTGAGATTACGACACCCGGCTGGTATTTCAAATGGCCGGGCCCCATTCAAAGAGTCTACAAATTTGAATCTCGTTTGATGGGTTACGAAGCGGACATCGGTGAGACCCCTACAAAAGGTGCGGTTCCAATTATTGTCAACACCTATGTACTCTGGAGAATTGTACATCCTTTGGATTTCTTTAACGCTGTCGGGACCGTCGAAGAGGCCGGCAGAAAGATTTACAGCCAGCTCAGCGATACTCAAAACAGAGTGATAGGCCGACATTCCTTTGGTGAATTCGTCAACAGCGATAAATCCAAAATAAAGTTCAAATCAATAGAAGATGAGATGCTCACAGAGCTCAGAAAGGCCGTTAGTGAAGATTACGGCATAGAAATAGAAGCTCTGGGAATAAAGCAGCTTAAAATCAACAAAGATGTCAGCCAGGATGTCTTCGCAAGAATGAGGGCTGAGAGAAACCGAAGAACACTGGCAGCTATTGCTCAGGGTGATGCCCAGGCCACTAAGATAAGAACTAATGCTGACGCCAAAAAAACCGAGTTACTTGCAGCAGCTCAGGCAAGGGCAAAGGCCATAAGAGGCGCCGGCGACGCCGAAGCCGCACAGTATTATAAGCTGCTTGATAAAGACCCGGCTCTTGCAATGTTCCTGCGTGACATTGAAACACTCAAGAAGACGCTCAAAGAAAGAGCGACAGTAGTCATAAGCGCGGATACCGAGCCGTTTAAGCTTTTAAGAGAAATGCCGGATATCAAGCCGGCGGACCCAAACGAAGTTGAAAACTGAAATAATATTGTGATTTGATATTCAATGCTTAAAAATAATTGAGAAGTCTCTGACAACCAATGAAGGATACTGAAAACCAAATAAATGATACGAATGGTTTTGATGCCGCCGGCAAGTCTCTATCCGAGGCCTTGAAAATCTGGTTTGTCATTCTAAAGGTCATAATGATAGCCCTGGTGTTGCTTTATCTGGTATCGGGATTTCACACTATCGATCCCGATGAACGAGGTATTGTCCTGAGATTTGGAAAAATAAAAGGTGTCGGGGAAGAAAGAATTCTCAAGCCCGGATTAATCGGTCCCTTACCCTGGCTGCACGGAGTACTGCCTTATCCAATAGATGAAGTGGTAAAAATCCCCGTTGGTAAAAACGTGAATTTAGCTGTTAATGCTTTTTGGTATTACGAAAGTGCCTCCGATATGCTTCCGGAAAGTCCGGCGCGACCGCGCATACAACCCACACTCGACCCTTTGATTGACGGCTATTGTATCACCAGAAGTTCGAGTTTGGCAGAATATGGCCAAAGCGACGGTTCTGGAGGCAGTGACTATAACATTGTCCATTGCAAATGGCAGTTAATCTATAAAATCGACAACCCAGAACTCTTTTTTAAGAATGTAAGTGTCGATGTTACAAAACCGGGTCAGAAATACTTCGATGTTATAACAAGAGGCATAAAGCCGTTCCTGGAATTTCTTGTTCGTGATACTGTTGTAACCACGATGGTCAACTACACAATCGATGAGGTTCTTTTCTCAGGACAGGAGAGTATAACCAACGAAGTAAAGGCGCTGCTTCAAGCCAAGCTCGACAGCGTCAAAAGCGGCATAAAAGTCCAATCAGTTCAGATTGACGACAAGGCCTGGCCGCGACAGGTTGATGCTGCTTTCCAGGCCTCTATCCAGGCAAGCCAAATTAGGCAAACTGCCGTGAGCGAAGCCATGGGATATGCGGAAAATACCCTCAGTAAGACCGCAGGGCTCGTTGCCGAGGAACTTCTTGATGTTATCCGAGCAAATAAAACGATCACTAAAAAAGAGGAAGAAGAATTACTCTGGCGGCAGGTAGCAGGCCAGGCCGAGCAAGTATTAGCAGAGGCAAGGGCATATCGAACAAAAGTTGTCGAAGAGGCCAAAGCAAGCGCAGAATACCTCAAAAGTATTCTGCCGGAATATCGCAAAAGACCGAGACTTGTACTCCAGAACATTTACCAGGATGCAATCAGGGAGGTCCTTGACAACGCTGACGAGAAGATAATTCTGCAGCCTACCAGAGATGCTGAAAATGTTGAGATTAGAATTCTGATAAACAGAGACCCGACATTGAAACCAAAATCACAAGAGGAAGAATAAAAAACCAGGGAAATAGATAATTACAAATAACTGAATACGAACGATTAAAAATGGCTCATGAACATTTACATTTCAAAGAAGACATTTCTGCCGAACAGACCCACGGCAGGCAGGTTCGAGTAAGCATCGCTCTGCTCGGAACATTAGCTGGTGGTGTGCTGATGATAAACAGCATCATCGCTCGCTTTTTTTACGGCTACGATAGCTTCAACACAAAATCCCTCGAAATGGTCGGGGCAATTCTGCTCGGGGCACCAATCGTATGGCATGCCCTCAAATGTCTTATTAGAAAAGAATCGCATATGGACGAGTTGGCGGCATTGGCTATTGTCGCGGCTTTCGCAACGGGAAATTATCTAAGTGCCGGAGTAATTGGGTTTTTTATGCTCTTAAGTCAGCTTGTAGAAACTCGAACCGCTCTCGGAGCCCGCGCTTCAATCGAATCTCTGATTCGTCTTACTCCTAAAAAAGCAAGCGTTATACAATCCGACGGTTCTGAAAAAGAGGTCAAAGTCAGCGCACTGAAGCCAGGCGATTTTGTTCGTGTCAGGCCCGGAGACAACATACCTGCCGACGGTGAGGTTGTCAAAGGGCTAAGCTCCGTCAACGAGGCAACCATAACCGGTGAATCTTTGCCGGTGGACAAAGTCCCTGGAATGAATATATTCGCAGGCACAAACAATCTGACCGGCGTCCTCGACATCAAAGTAACAAAAGCCGGAAAAGATACAACGCTTGGAAAAGTTCAGTCATTGATTATACAGGCCGAACAGACAAAAATACCGATGATGAGGATAATCGACCGTTATGTTAAATGGTATGTACCAACTATTTTGATGATTGCATCGATTATTCTGTTTTTCACCAGGAACGTCAATCAGACAATTACAATACTCGTAATCGCCTGTCCCTGTGCTTTGATTTTGGCTACACCTACTGCAATGGTAGCAGCTATTTCCGCTGCCGCCCGGCTTGGAGTCCTCGTCAAAAATGTCGCAGATTTGGAAATCGCCGGCAAAGTTACTGCATTGGTGTTCGACAAAACCGGAACGGTAACAACAGGTCGGCTGTATGTAACTAAACTTACACCTGCAGAGGACATAGAGCCGGGGGAACTGTTGAGCTTAGCCGCTTCTGCAGAACGGATGAGCAAACACCCGGCTGCCAGAGCTCTGGCAGAGGTCGCAAAAGAAGCAAACCTGGAGCTGCCTCCGCCTGATAATTTTCAGGAGCATCCCGGTAAAGGGGTAACCGCTCTCGTAAATTCCGCCGACATTATAGTCGGAAGGGACACTTTTCTGAAGGAAAACAATATTGATATGAGTAATATCACTGAAGCCGAGTTTCACGAGGAACAGGGCTTTAGCACACTTTACGTGGCAAAGGATTCAAAGTGTATCGGCTGGATAGGACTGCAGGATAAAACGAGGCCGGAAGCACAGCTTGCTGTAAAGGCACTGCTCGATATCGGAATAAAAAAAGTTACGATGCTTACCGGCGACAGAGATGAAGTCGCAAACCGGGTGGCTGCTGAACTTGGCTGCACCGATTTCAAGGCCCACTGTCTTCCACAAGATAAGCTTGCCGTTGTTGAGAAGCTCAGAACAGATGGTCACACTGTCGTGGTCGTTGGTGATGGGATAAACGATGCCCCTGCACTTGCCGCCGGAGACCTGGGTATTGCTATGGGCGCCGCCGGCAGCGATGTAGCTATAAACTCCGCCTCAATTGCTTTGATGAGCGACGACCTCAAGAGACTTCCCTTTCTCATCCTGCTTTCAAGAAAAACAAGGATGGTAATAAATCTGAATCTGGCATTCGGCATAACTTTTATCATTCTTGGAATATCTTTTTCATTTCTTATCCTGCCGACTTTAGCTCCGGTCCTGCACTTTGTAAGCTCTTTAGTCGTAGTATTTAATAGTGCCCGGCTTGTTCGGCACGGCGAAGAACTTGAACACGAAACATCTGAGAATGCGTAGATATTAAAAACCGATTGCTTGAGAACACAAGATTATGAAGTATGCCGTTGAAACCATCAATTTAACAAAAATATTTTCCGACTGGTGGGGTCGAAACAAGGTCTATGCCGTAAACGACCTCAATCTTCAGATCAGTTATAACGAAGTATATGGCCTGCTTGGTCCTAACGGCTCTGGAAAAACCACCACGTTGAAAATGCTTCTCGGCTTACTGTATCCCACCAAGGGAAAAGCAATTGCTCTCGGAGGGGACAGCAGCAATCCCAAAATCAGCGCCCGAATCGGTTTTATGCCCGAAGAATCTTATCTCTATCGGTATTTGAACGCACGCGAAACGCTCGATTTCTATGGCAGATTGTTCAAACTGCCTGCAAGGGTGCGTAAAATGCGAACAGAGGCATTGCTTGATATGGTCGGTTTAAAAGCCGTAGCGAACAGGCCGGTCGGGACTTTTTCGAAGGGAATGGCCAGAAGAATCGGACTCGCACAGGCGTTGATAAACGACCCGGAACTATTGATTCTGGACGAGCCGACTACCGGCCTTGACCCAATCGGCACAAGACAAATAAAAGATTTGGTACTAAAGCTGTCCGAGAGGGGCAAAACCGTCCTGCTCTGTAGTCATTTGCTTGCTGATGTCGAAGACGTATGCGACAGAATCTCGATTCTCTACGGCGGCAGTATACAAACCGAGGGCGAAGTAAGAGAACTACTGCGACAGACGGATAAAAAGCAAATTACTACCGGTAATATCAGCGACAACACTATAGAGAAGATAAAACAACTAATACAAAACGAAAATGCCGACTGCGAAATAACATCCCCGATGGATAAACTCGAAACCTTCTTCGTCAAAACAGTCGCCGCAGCGCAGCGAAAAGCACAACCGACAAGTGGCGCCGTCTCTGACAGCAAAGCCACTGTCGCCGATTTTCTCGCCTCTCAAACAGATGAAAAAGGCCGACGCGAAGCCATTCTCGATAAACTTCTCTCCCCCGTATCGCCCGAGGTGCGGCCTGAAACTCCAAAGACACAAACGCCTGTTCCGCCTGAAGAACCCGAACGAAAGACCGACGAAGAACTGCTTACCCATTTGACCAAACCCGCTGACGCAGAAACATCGAAGCCCATTGTTAGCAAACCAGAGAAAGACGAAAAGGAGCCCCGGGAGCCGCCCCTAAGGGGCGAGAACGAAAGCAAAGAGGATGTCTTGGAGCAGCTCACAAATCAACAACCAAATGATGAAAAGAGCGACGAGCAGAGAGATAAACCGTTAGGGAACTAAAGAAAATGAGTAGTATCTGGGCAGTGGCGAAGAATACTATAAAACGGGCTATCAGGATGAAAACTGCTGTCTTCTTTTTACTTTTATTGCTCATCCTGCTGGCAGTAATGAGCATTACGGCAACAGGAGACGGCACGCTCAAAGGCCGGTTGCAGACCTTTGTAAGCTATGGACTTTCGCTCACAAGCTTTTTGCTTTGTGTGCTTACTATTATCATCTCGGTTTACTCTATCACAAATGACATAAAACAAAAACAGATATATACCGTTCTGACAAAACCGATTCGTCGGTACCAGCTTCTGCTCGGAAATCTTGTTGGGGTTATTTTGCTTGACGTTGCTTTGTTAACTTTCTTTTCCGCATTTATGTATGCCGTTATTATTTACACCCCAAGCTTGGTCAATGTTGATAATGCCGGCCGGATAGAAGCGCAAAATGAGTTTTTCACCGCCCGAGCGGGCTTGAAGCCCGGCGAACCAGATGTCAGCCGCGAAGTTAACGAAACCTACGAGAAGCTCGAAGAAACCGGTCAACTGGATGAGCTTTTTTCGCGTATGTCACCCGACAGAATCAAAGAAGAGATTGCCAATCGAAAGAAACTCTGGGCGCGTGCTGCTCAGCCGGGGTATGAGTTGCGCTGGGATTTCCAAAACCTCAGGATTTTTGACCCTAATCAGAGTTTGTATTTAAGATACAAATACGACGTATCAGTGAATCCTGTGGATTTACAGGTTAAAGGTGCATGGCTTATCGGCGACCTGCGACAACTCGAATACGGCATCATGCCGAAAACTCCCGTGCGTGAGTTCGTTCGCAAAGACCTCATCCGAACCTTTCACGAAATCAAATTTCCGGCAGATGTCATTGCCGACGATGGTTATCTTGCTGTGGCTTTTCTTAATATGCCTGATAATCCAACTACTGTAATCTTTCCTCCGGATGGGCTGGAAGTGCTGTACAAGGCAGATACCTTCACCGCCAATTATATACGAGCTGCTTTTCTGATTCTGCTGCGTTTAATCTTTCTTGCCTGTTTGGGAATATTAGCATCAAGCTTTCTGTCGTTTCCTGTTGCAATTTTGCTTTGCCTTGCGGTTTTTACCGCTGCTGTTCTTAGTGGTTTTGTTCTCGAATCTTTTAATTTTGTTACCGACAACTTCAGTAAAATCTCTTCTTTACTGCTCAGGCCCATAGTGCACCTTTTGCCGCAGTTTGATAAATTTAATCCGACAAAATTTCTCATTCCGGCACGATTATTAAGCTGGGCCTTTTTGGTGAAAGCTGCCGGACTTATGGTTTGCTTAAAGGCGGTTTTGTTATTTGTCTTTGCTGTACTTATTTTCAGCTTTAGAGAAATAGCAAAAGTTATAATATAACAATGATTTAGAATATATTGTGCTCACAAGCCGGCTTTACTTAGACCTTGTCGGCCAGAGAAAGTAAGTATGCGTGTACGTGATTTAGTAATTTGTTTTGTATGCCTTGCACTGGCGGTAACATTATTTATTATCGCCGGAAGCCAGCTTAACTATATCAACTCTCAGCGGAGCGAGATGGAGCTAATAAGCAGCGAGCCGCTAAAGAATGCTCCGCCGTCATTGGCGTTTGCAACTGTTGCTCTGGGGGCTTTCAGGGGACTCATAGTCGATGCCTTGTGGATACGTGCCGATGAGCTAAAATCACAGGGTGAGTTTTTCGATGCGAAGCAGCTCGCAGAGTGGATTACAATTCTACAGCCAAGATTCTCTTCCGTCTGGGAATTCCGCGCCTGGAATATGGCGTATAATATCTCAGTCGCAATACCTGAAACTCAGCCGCACGAAAGATGGAGATGGGTCAAAAACGGCTACGAACTGCTCAGAGACAAGGGCATCCCACTCAATCCGAGAAGCATCTCTCTCTATCGAGAACTTGGTAGAATATTCCAGCACAAAATCGGAGGCGTACAAGATGAGGCTCACAAATATTACAAACTGCAGATCGCAAAAGCTATGGAGCCGCTGCTTGGTCCGGCAGATAATGAGTATTTCGAAGCTCTCGCTAAAGCCCCCACCGAATTCGAGGAAATAACAAAAGACCCGGCCGTTAGTGACTTCGTCAAAGCACTCAAATCTGCCGACGAGTCCTTCGACGACAACGACGAATTGGCAAATAGATATCTGGCACTGAGACAAAATCCTAATCAATTCAATCGGCAGGCCTTTGAAGTAATCGACAACTTCAGAGGGACAGCAGCTCTGCAAAAATTTGATTTGTTCGCCAAAGCGTATCATCTGCTAAATACCTGGAAATTAAACCCAGTTTTGATGCAGCAGTTAAATCAAAAATACGGCCCTATTGACTGGAATGACCCCAATACCCACCATCCTCTTGAGTGGAGACATCCTGATACTCATGCAATCTACTGGGCTGTCAAGGGTCTTCAGGTTGCGGGAAAAGAGGAATTTTTCGTTGACCAAACCAACACCGACAGAATTGTCAACCATAGTCTGCAAAATCTCTTTCGCTTCGGCAAAATTTACATCTATGACCTTCCAGCCGCGGAACAATCAGACCCGGGCGCACAATCCGCTGCTGCTAACGGACGAGTAGAGAGGAGCGAGGATATATATATACGCCCGGATTTAAGAATGTTTGAATCCTACAATCAGTCTGTTATGGCTATCCTCGAAAGATACAAAGACATCGAATATCAGGGCACTTTTGAATCCTTCCAGATAGGCCATAGAAACATGCTCGAAAATGCGGTCTTTTCATTTTATCAGGCCGGCCACGAAGACCAGGCACGCAAAATCTACAACTTATTAAGAAAACTCTACCCAAGAGAAGACTTCAACGTCACGCTTGTTAGTTTTGTGAGACATCATTTTCTTTATGAGTTACAAAACCTTGAAATCAATAACGCAAAAGAAATGATACAGATGATGCTTCACGAAAGCTATTTTCGATACGCAATGCATGACGACAATGAGGCCGCCGCAAGAGAAAGACTGGCAAAACATGTTCAGGAATATTATCACGATAGGGAAAGCGACGAATGGAGAATAAACCTGCCGAGCTTCAACGTGATGAAATCCCTTGCCCTTCGTGACTTTCTAAACGACACACAATTTCCACTCGAGCTGAGGCGAAATCTGCTCGGTCGAATAAAGCTTGAAAAGCCCGAGCTTTTTGAGCAGTTACAGGAACAGGTGGAAAAAATACGCCAACAATCTCAGCAGCAACAATCACAATAATATAAACTACGAACGGAGCTTATGCACAAAAAGGTCATGCAGGAACTGACCCCGGCTCAAAGCAATGCGGTTTTTCACACGGAAGGCCCGCTTCTTGTCATAGCCGGTCCCGGCAGTGGAAAAACAAGAGTCATCACATACCGCATTGCCGCATTAATTGAGGCCGGTATCAATCCACGCAACATCTGTGCGATTACCTTCACAAACAAAGCGGCGGACGAGATGCGCCAAAGGGTTCTGGCTATGGGCACGCCGCCCGGTTCGCACATCAGCACGTTTCATTCGCTGTGCGTCAGAATCCTTCGTCGATATGCCGAAGCAGCAGATATAAAATCAAATTTCAGCATCTTTGACGCCTCCGACCAGACCGGCTGCATCAGGCAGGCCGTCAAAGACTGCGAAATTGACACCAAAAACTTTCCCCCTGCGAGAATGCTTGATGCAATATCGACCTTGAAGAATAAGCTCATTGATATAGATGGGTTTAAGAATATGGCCGACGATTTCTTCTCAAAAACTTTGTTGAAAATATACGAGAAATATCAGGGTATTCTCACAGTGAACAACGCTCTTGATTTCGACGACCTGCTTGTCCAGACAGCGTTTTTGCTCGAGAGCTCAGACGATGTCCGCTTAGAGCTCGGCAAACGCTTCAGATTCCTGCTTATAGATGAATATCAGGATACCAACCATGCCCAGTACAGAATTGCCAAATCGCTCGCATCCGAACACAATAACATCTGCGCAACAGGCGACCCTGACCAATCCATCTATCGATGGCGCGGTGCCGACATCCGAAATATATTGGCCTTTGAAAGTGATTGGCCTGATGCAACTGTTATAAAGCTTGAGGAGAACTTCAGAAGCACTCCAAATATTCTCGAAGCTGCCGACAATTTAATTGCCGCCAATCAGAATCGAAAACTCAAAAGGCTCATCCCCACAAAAGAACCTGGCGGGAGTATTGAAATTAACGTATTTGAAGACGAATCAGCGGAAGCACAGGGCATAGCCGAACAAATCGAAGAAATTGTTGATAAAGGCGCTTCTTTGAATGAGGCGGCTGTATTCTATCGTGTTAACTCCGCCAGCAGGCCACTGGAAGAGGCGCTTATCAAAAACAAAATACCCTACCAAATCGTTAAAGGGGTTGAATTTTACAGCAGAAAAGAAATAAGGGACATTCTTGCCTATCTGAAAATCCTTGCAAACCCCGAAGATGAAAATGCGATGGCTCGTATAATAAATACACCCACACGAGGCATAGGAAAAACAACAATCAATAAAGTCCGCTCCTACGCGGATGTGCACAACATTGGTTTTTACGATGCCCTTCAAAAGGCAAAGAATATTGATGCGCTCAGCGTCCGGGCGAAAAACAGTATCGCTGTCTTTATTAGTATGATAGAGAGCTTCAAAAAAGCTATGGATAAAGAAACGGCACCCCTTATCGAGCGTATCTTTATAGAATCCGGGCTGAAGCGGTCACTGCAAGATGCCGGCCAGGACGGCAAAGACGCTCTCGAAAATGTTGACGAATTGATAAACGCAGCAGCGCAATACGACAAAGATGCAGAAGAACCGTCTCTGCTCGATTATCTTCAGCAAATTTCCCTGTTCAGTGACGTTGACAGTTACGAACCAGCCGCCGGCAGGGTAGCCCTCATGACACTCCACTCTGCAAAGGGTCTCGAATTTGAAAATGTTTTTATCACCGGTCTTGAAGACGGCCTGCTGCCGCACGAAAGAAGCGGTGAAGAGGAAGATGAGATTGAAGAGGAACGCCGGCTGTTCTTTGTCGGAATAACCAGGGCGAAAAAACGCCTTTTTGTATCTCGCGCACAATACAGAACAATACGAGGCCAACTGCTGCGAACAAGTCCATCACAGTTCCTTTTCGAGATGGGAATAGATTTTGCTGACAGCTTTGAAGAAAATGAATATGTTTACGAAAGAAGCGATGATATTGATGATTCAAATATACAAGATTCAACATTCAAAAAGGACCAGCTTGTCCGCCATCCCTCCTTCGGCCAAGGAACCGTTAAGGAATTCCACGATATGGGCGAAAACTCCGTTATCGTTATAAAATTCGACTCTGGCCAAACCAAAACCCTGATGCTAAAATACGCAAAACTCGAAAAAATATAGAAAGTTCAGAATAAAGGAAAATAGCAGTGGCTGAGACTCGAATTAAACTCTATTACAAAAATATAACCTCAGACGTCATTGGTGAAGAACACGGGATTAATAATGCTCAACTTAAAGCTCTTGCTGAAAAGACCACGCCGATAATTGCGAAGTTAAATGAACAAAGAAAGGCGGGAAAAACACCTTACAGAGACCTGCTCTTTAATACGGATACAGCTCTGCAGGTCAAAGAATTAGCTTCAGACCTCCAAGATAGCTGCGAAAATCTTGTCGTGCTTGGTATTGGCGGCTCCGCACTTGGCAACATCGCACTGCAGACCGCTCTGAATCCGTTTATGCACAACCTCGATAAATCTCGACGTTCCGGCCCGCGTCTATTCGTCTTCGACAACGTCGACCCCGACCAGTTGTCTTCTTTCCTCGACTGGCTTTCAGATAAGCTCGATAAAACTATCTTCAACGTCATCAGCAAATCCGGCAGAACCGCAGAAACAGCCGCCCAGTTTCTGATTGTTCGAAAACTCCTGCTCGACCGTTTTGGCCGGGATGGCTTAAAAGACCATGTTGTCGCAACCACCGACCCAAAGGAAGGCACACTGCGCAAAATTGCCGACAAAGCATCTCTTCGCTACCTTGAAGTTCCCCAGGGCGTCGGTGGCAGATTCAGCGTTTTAAGTGCCGTCGGGTTGTTCAGCGCCGCTATGTGCGGTATAGATATCGATTTGCTTCTGGAAGGCGCCCGCGATATGGATAAGAGGGTCAGGGATAGTGACTTTTATAATAATCCCGCCGCTGTAAACGCTGCGATAAATTACCATTACTACAAACAGGGAAAGAATGTCTCCGTTATTATGCCGTATAGCTACGCCCTGAAGGATTTAGCCGACTGGTACCGCCAGCTCTGGGCTGAGAGTCTCGGAAAAGCAACAGACCTATCCGACAATGAAGTCCACATAGGTCCGACGCCTGTAAAAGCTCTCGGCACCACCGACCAGCACAGCCAGGTCCAGTTGTACCGTGAAGGGCCTAATGATAAGCTCTTTACATTCTTGCAGGTCAACAATTTTGATAACAAGCTTGAAATAGGACCTGCACCTGATAGTGCACCGGAACTTGGTTATCTGGCCGGCAGGGATTTAGACAAACTTCTTAACAGCGAGAAGAAGGCGACCGAATATGCCCTTTTGGCAAGCAGCCGTCCTTGCCTTACAGTAATTTTCGACAGAGTTAACGCCTATACCGTTGGCCAGTTCATCTATTTATATGAAGTAACGACTTCTTTTGCCGGGGCCTTGTTCAATATCAACACTTACGACCAGCCGGCTGTCGAACTCGGCAAAGAAGCAACCTTTGCACTCATGGGAAGAGAAGGCTATGAAGAACTTGCTAAAGAAATCGTTCCTTTAACAGAACTCGATAAGGACTATCTGCTCTAACCAGCGTAAACTTGACAAACATCGCATGCAAAGTCATAATAGTTTCATTTCTTTGACTTGATAGGGAACGAAAATGAATCACGCAGTTATAATGGCAGGGGGGACAGGAAAAAGATTATGGCCGCTAAGTCGCAAAAATCGGCCAAAGCAGCTCCTTCATTTAATCGATGGGCAGACACTTCTTTATCATTGTTTCCAGCGGCTCTTGCCGGTATTTGACAAAGAAAACATAATCGTCCTGACAAACGCCGGCTATGCTGACCTCGTTCGTGAGAACCTGCCTGAATTGCCCGAAAGCAATATAATTGCTGAGCCAACAGTTCGCGATACCACAGGTGCAATCGGATTGGCGGCTTCGGTCCTCTTAAAATCCGATGCCGACGCCACGATGGCGGTTCTCTCCGCAGACCATATTATCAAGCCCGATGAAACTATACAAAATGCCCTTAAAGACGCCTTAACATTCGTCAACAAAAACACCGACAGTTTGATGATTTTTGGAATCCAGCCGACTTTTCCTGACACCCGGCTCGGCTATATAAACTGTATGAATCCCGTTGAATCCACGGGCTGCACAAACAAAATATATACCGTAAAGGAATTTAAAGAAAAACCAGATGAAAAAGCTGCAAAGGAATATATCAAGGCCGGCCGGTACTTTTGGAACTCCGGCATATTCGTCTGGAAGGCCGGTACCATTTTGCAAAATCTGAAAAAATTTCTTCCCGAAGCTGCCGAGCCGCTGACTAAAATTCAAGCCGACTGGGGCACTGAAAGCCGGCAGCATACTCTGCAGGAATGGTTCCCGAAACTGCCGAAAATCAGTATAGATTTTGCAGTTATGGAAAAAGCCGAAAACGTCCACGCAATCAAATTAGACTGCCGTTGGCTCGATTTGGGCTCTTTTAACGCCCTTGCGGATATCATTACATCCGATGAAAATAATAACGTTGTCACAGCAAAGATAAGCCGGCTCCTTGATTGCAAAAACAATTTCATCGTTACCGAAGATAAAAACCACCTAATCGCAGCTATCGGCCTTGAAGATATGGTCGTCGCACACAGCCCCGATGCGACTCTTGTTTGCCCGGCTGACCAGACTCACAGACTAAAAGAGCTGCTCGAAATAATAGAAAAAAAAACCCCAGAAAAGTTCCTGTAGCCAAATTAGCTCAACATAAAATTGTTAATCATCATCTCACGTGCCTCAGCGTATCCGCAAGAGATTGGCTCCTACTTTGCAGAGAGTAGCTACAGATGGCAGGCGAGTCCGCCATAGGCGGATAAATATTGAATAAGACACGGGAACAGAAATCCAACTGCACGCAAGTGGGCAATCGGCATATCCGCAGTCGTCACGTTTTTTATTCTTGCCATGTTTGTGACAGGGGCCGGAGAAGTCAATTTTGGGAATCTTGAATTCTCACCTCCTGACATTCGTTACTACCTCATGGGTGCAAGCTTGTTTTTGCTCCTCGGGTTGCCCGGATTCTTGTTGTTATGCAAAAGTGCAAAAGAGGAATTCAAACAATCACCGAGCAATTCCATGCAGGCGACGCCAAATGGTGCGCCTGATGGATAACGTTAAGCCTCAATCCGTTTGGCAAATTGGAGCGGTCAAGGTCTGCACAAAAGCAGGAGCTGGAAGAAGTCCGGGGCATAAAAATCCCTGTTTTTGTGTAATTTTTCAACAAAGCTGCCTCGGAAAAGAAAAACCTTGATAGTTCAAAGTGAATTCTGTAAGATTATTGGCGTCGTAAGGAAAAATTATGTTCTGTAACCGTTTAAATAGGAAATGTTAGTTTAAGGTTAAGAAAGGGAATCAATGAATATTTATGCAGGCAATCTGTCCGGTGAGGCAACCGAAGATGATTTGCGTCAAGCTTTTGCGGCCTTTGGTCAGGTCGAATCTGTCAATCTCATAAAGGACAGATTTACAGGTGAATCAAGAGGTTTCGGATTTGTGGAGATGCCCTCCAAGGATGAAGCACAAAAGGCGATAGATGAACTGAACGGCACGGATTTGAAAGGGAGCGCTCTTAACGTCAATGAGGCTCGCCCCAAAACCAACCGTGGTGGCGGTCGAGGCGGTTACGGTGGCAGTCGAGGTGGTCGTGGCGGCGGCAATCGTGGTGGCGGTCGAGGGGGAGGTGGTGGTCGCCGCTACTAACAATTGGAAAATATGTGATGGGATGGTTGCCGCTGGATTATAGATTTACAGGTATTCGGCGGTTTGCAAGGTATTGTTTCATCTCTGTTATAGAGTAATTTCCGAAGTGGATGATTGAGACCATAAGGACGGCGGCGTCACCTCCCTCGATTATTGCGTAGAAAAGGTGAAGGAAATACCTTGAATTAATCCCACAAATTCATATAATTACAACACAAGATATTGGATCTTCCTTTGTCCCTTAGGGACTACTTGGCAGCAAGCTACGGAGGACAGGCGAGTCCTTCGACTGGCTCAGGATAAATATATAGCGTATAGCGATTAGATATGGATTCGCTAACGCGGCTCTTCACTTCGTGTGGGCCTTTTTGCAGCAAAATCGGTTGACATTTTCGCTAAGGTGGTTTATTCTATGACAACGCTTTAAGTTGTAAGAATCGCCATAATTTCGTTAAGTTTAGCGGTTGCCAGACAGGTGTACGTATCAGCAGCTCCATAATACATCCACAACTCATCGCCCCGAATTAGAAGTCCGGTCGGAAACACCACGTTTGGTGTCAAGCCGGACAGTTCATATGGCGCTTCGGCTTGGAATATCCAGTTTCGCGAGCGAGCAACAACTTTATGAGGCCTGTCTTTATCCAACAGAGCTACACCGGCTCGATAAACAAGCTGACCACCATAAGCCTTAACACCGTGGTATATCAGAAGCCAGCCGTGTTCCGTGAGAACTGGAGGCGGCCCTGCACCTACCTTGGCGCCATCCCATGCAGCGCCACCAAGCTCAGGCAGGACACAATGTGGTTCACCCCAATGGACCAAATCGGGAGAATAAGCTGACCAGATGTGCTCCATACCGCCGGCATCTGGGCGGTGGAGCGCTGCCCATCGGTCATCAAATTTTTGCGGGAACAGCACAGCATCTTTGTTGTTTGGAGAAAACAGCAGCCCGACTCGTTCGGCACGGACAAAATCTTCGGTATGCGCCAATGCCACAGCGGCTCCGTTGGGCGAGTAGGCAGTGTAGGTAATATACCAGCGTTTCTCCGCTGCTAAATACGTGATGCGTGGGTCTTCACAACCCCACTGTTCGTACCGCCAGTCTTTCTCACCGTAGCGAAGTATCGGCTCTGATTCAAACCTCCAATCTGTTACCCCGTTGCTGCTACGTGCAACATAGATATTCGAGTGCCCGGCATGGTCCTCAACGCGCAGCAGCAGCACAACCTCATCGGCCTGTTCGGAAGCGCCGGGATTTAGTACAGCTGCCGCCGGAAAAGGTAGATCCAAAGGCGAAATGATAGGGTTATGCGATGACCGTTTGAAAATTCTTGTCTTCATAAATGTTCCCTCAAATATTGACAAATACCATTTTCCACTATCGCTGTCTGAGAATATATAAATTATCCGACATTTCCCAGATAAACTCTTAAACAACATAACTTTCTCATTACAAGGTCAATGAACTTACCAAAATTACCTTGATAGTTCAAAATGATTTTTGTAAAATCATTTATGCCGTAAGGAAAAAATTATGTTTTGTAACCGTTTACCCCATTAGAGGCCCGTTGTATTTGGGTGAAGTTGAAATGGTTTATAAATATATGTTGATTTGAGGAAACAAAAAATGTTTTGTTGTAAGCTCTAACGGGGTGAAATAGGAAATGACAGTTTTATAGCCGAAAGACAATTTTTTAAAATAAAGGAATGACCGGATGGCGCAGGAAGAGCAGGTATTAGTTGTCGAGCGAAAAGTTCTTGAGCAGGCAGGGATGTTTCAGGGACTCGCATTTGATGTGGAACGCTATCTTGGCAAGCTCTTTGTTCAGGGTGTTGGCCGTTTTATGCCTCGCTCGCAGGCCGAAGAGAACCCCGCCTATAAGCAGCTCATTCCCTATGTAATAATGGCTTGTAACGGCAAATACCTCAGCTATGTCAGGGGAAGGCGGGCGGGCGAGTCCCGGCTTGTCGGAAACAGGTCCATCGGGATAGGTGGCCATATAAACCCGGCCGATGATGAAGTACCCTTGTTCGATACGGATTTTCGCCCGATATACGACACCGCTGTTAATCGTGAAGTGGCGGAGGAAGTGGCTGTTGAAACCAGCCACACGGATAAAATTGTTGCGCTGCTCAATGACGACTCTACCGAGGTCGGAAGTGTGCACCTGGGAATTGTTCACTATTGGACTCTGAATGCACCAAAGGTCAGCAAGCGAGAACAGATGATTACACAAATGGACTTTATGAGTCCCGCTGATCTGCAGAAAGTCCGGGACACTATGGAGACGTGGTCGCAGTTGTGCCTGAGTAAACTTGACGAGATGACTAAGAGCCTATCTGAATAACCGGGTCGTTATGAGGCCGAGTGAAAAGTTCGAGGCCAAGGCGGCAGGGGCAAAATCGCCGCAGGCGTAGCTAAAGCTACGTTGAGGACGATTTTGACTCGATAACGCAGGCATCGGACTTTGCAGCCGGCTGCAATAGAGCAGGTTATTCGGATAGGCTCTAAAGCCGGAAACACTGGCGTACGTATAGTGAATCGTGAATCGTGAATAGCGTGGAGGTATTTAATATGACTAAAGATGAGCGAAATGACTGTTTGGAGGTGGTGGCAGGGGTTTGTATTCGATGTTTTGTGCTGGCTTTTTGCTTATTGTTGTTCTCGTTTGTTTTCTACCTGCTGGCAGCCGATTGGGCCTACAGCATACATTCAAGATGGTTCGAGATAAGTCGGCTGCATTTTGACCTGATGTATTATTACGTAATGGCATTTTTTAAAATAGCCGCCTTCTTGTTCTTCTTAATGCCTTATGTTTCTATCAAGCTGATTTTGCGAAAGAAAAAATAGCGTGAAGCGGGGCTCATGCTCAGTGTCTTGTGGATCGAACCACGAACAACAAGCAACGAGTAACGAACTTATTTGACGAAAATGCGGGTTTGGTCGAACTTCGTATTGCGTATATCGTATGTTGCCGGTTGAGGTCAGATTAGTATTGCCACGAATTTGCTCGAATTATCACAAATAATTAATTATGAATTAGCTACCTATGAAGAGCTCGAAGTCGGCAAAGACAGAACATTTACCATGCCGATTCAAAAGCTCCGCTTTTGCGAATTTGTCTTTTGGATATTTTGCTGTTCGGGAGCAGCTTCGTTGATTTGTCGATACTGCTCGACGATGCTGCACAGCCGCTGGAGGACAAGCCGGCCTTCCGCACTTGCTTCGAGGCCGACCATTTCCAGGCCGAGGAGCAGAGTTTCTGCGTCTGCCGAGCGCAGGATACTTCGAATATATGCGTTGAATCTGAGCGGAGTCTCGTGCGGCAGATGACCAAACTTCAGGCCTAAGAACTGTTCCTTCTCAAGTACCGGTCCTTGCGAGCAGTCGATAGCAACCAGCAGACCGCCAGCGCTGATATCGACAAGCTCTCCTTTGAAGCCCTGCGTGACCTGCGCCGAAGCCGAACCCTGAGCGTCGGGGAAACTGCGGTGCCACAACTCCACATTCACCTGCATAGCCGCAGGCACCTTAACACGCGAAAAGCTTCTTTTTTGAATAAGCTCAATCTGTTCCGGGATTGAAAGGACTATTTTCTCATTCTCAATCGCAGCGGATGAAAACTTAATAGCCACAACCTTCGTATCGAAAATAAATGTATCCTTGTCAAATTCATATTTGAAGGATATACCTACCGCCTGGTCGATTTTCAAGCTAATCAAACTGGATTTTTTCCTCGGCGAGACCTTGACGTCGAAAGTGTCTGCTCTAACCTGTGTAACCAGCACCCTGCTTACCTGCCATCTGCCGGCGCAGAAGCAGGACATATTAAGGGGAATATTATTCTCCACAATCCCCTGAAGGATTTCTGCCGGCTCAACTTTATGCAGCATTATTACTTCGTTCACGTTAATATCCCCTGGCGATTTCGTTTTAACTTCATTCTAAAGAATACGGCCTGCATCCAAAGCTGGCTGCTCGTTTGATGTTTCAATCGACAATAATCGGGCCTGATTTCAGCTAAAAATCGCTCGAATCTGCATCTGCAGGAATAAAATGCCGGGATATCGGGGATGCCGGCCGGATGTTCGCTTTTATTGCTATAAAGACAGGTGAGGGATTTTTGTGTCCTATAATCAACGTTTCGATGAGTTGATAGGTCAGAAAACGGCTGGAAACTAAAAAACATTGCGCTTGCAAAAAACGCCCGTTTTTGGTATGATGTAGTTATGTTTAAAAGGGAAAGGATTCCCCGACATAAATGTCAGCGATAGGAACGCGTTCAACGGCTTTTACTTTTGTTTTCGGACAAAGTAAATGAATAGAAGCGGTGTAAATTTTTTTTCCATAGCTACGATAGTAGTTCTGGCAGGCGGATTATATCTTTGTGGGGCGCCGGCAAAGGCAGAACAGCTTGATGCAAAAATGCAGCCACAGGGATTAGGTGCCGTCGGTGTTTACGATTTAAGGCGAATTGACCCGAATTTGACAGGCAAAGGTGTCAGAATCGCACTTATCTCCAGAAGCATCACGTACATCGACGGTGAACCGCAAAACGATTACAGACCGAGCAGTAGCCACCCATGCTTCGGGGTAAATCAGTTTATTTTTCACGACCAAGGCATCTATCCTGGCGGTGTCTCTGCTCATTCGACCTCCATTTGTTCAATTCTTCTCGGCGAAGATGAGAATGCGTTCAACCCGGAACTTGGCAAGATTTATTATCAGGGTGTTTCACCTGAGGCGGAGCTTGAGGTTTATGAGTTTTGGCATTTTTTGAGCAATAATGTGTTCAGCCAGCTGCCGCCGGAGGCGGATATCATAACGGCAGGTATCGGCAGCCAGTTCGAAGACTGGTGGACCAGAGGCATCGATTCATTGGCCCAGAGGGAAGGTTTGATTGTCATAGCCGGTATCGGTAACGGACTGGACGCTCACGACCCGCCGCTTTATCCGGCTGCATCCGCAAACGCAATCGGCGTCGGCGTCGTTGATTCCGTTAAATCCGAAGACCTCGAAATAAGTCTGAAAAATTTTGCTCTTGCGTATCCGCAGCATTCAACCAGCGGCCCCACTGTTGACCAGAGATGCAAGCCCGATATCGTTGCTCCCGGCAACTGTCTTGTCGCCGAGCCAAACAGAACGGGGCAGTATGAACCGGCCGGTAACTGGACAAGCTTTTCCACTCCGGTTGTGGCTGGAACGGCGGCGCTACTCGTTCAGAAAGCCAAAGAATACCTTGAGCTAAGCCCTGCGTTCTCATCCGATGCTAAAAACTGCCTGATAAAAGCAATACTGCTCAACTCCGCAACGAAGCTGCCGCTCTGGCACAAAGGCGATATCTCGACTGAAGACGACCATACAGTCCCGCTGGACTACATTCAGGGCGCTGGAATGTTAGACGCACAAAGCGCTTATGAACATCTTATAGCAGGCCCGAACAAACCGGGCGACGCTTCGAACATCGGCTGGGACTTAAATCAAACACCTCAAGAGAGAACCTTCGCAAAACTTTATCGCCTCTCAGTTGATAAGGCAAGCGATTCGTTTCTTACCGCGACTCTTAGCTGGAATAAACACTACCAGGGCGAATATCCCTTTGAGCCGGAACCTCAAAAAGATGTTAATCTGCGGCTCGAACTCTGGGCGGTCAACCCCGAAAAACCAGACCACCATTATCTGCTTGATTACAGTGACAGCGACAATGACAACATCGAGCACATCTACGCTCGCCTCGACCCGAATTATACCAGCTACGAAATCATCGTTTCTGACAGTAACATGAACGCACCGGAGCAGATTCTTCCGATACAATCCTATGCTATTGCCTGGAATGTGAACTCCGCTGGGGACGAAGAGAGCATCCTTCGATACGACCTCAATGCGGACGGGATAGTAGATGACCTGGACCTTTACTCACTTCTGGAAAGCTGGATTACTTCTATTAAATCACCTGAAACTTATTTCATCGGCGATATCAACGCCGACGGCATCTTCGATGCCAATGATTTCCAGGCCTTAACGGACAACATAAATCGCCGAGCGCCCTGGTTGCGATGAGAGCCAAAACTAATATTTAACGCGGAATCCCCAGGTAAATCCGTGCAAAAATATAAGTTTATAGTATAGGGCCTATGAATACCGTTCAAGCCGGTTTTGACACTTCTGTTTGGAGAACCCAATGGATTTACCCTGTTAGAGTCTCAAACTAAGTTGCAGGATTTTTTGAAGATGACATTGCCGTAAAAGGCAGCAAACTGGAAGAAATAATCAAAAGTATTCCATAAATGCTCGTGGTGTATAAGAATATAAGCACAACCTATTGAAGCTGTTGTTCCTATTGTTAAATTAATGGGCTGCCTGCTTCGATGCTTGTAGCCCATTCTATGGGTGGATTATATTCTTGTGGTTCATCAAAAAAAGTAAGTGTTCTTCGATAAATCCCTGACTCCATTTTGTCTCCACAGATGCCAAATTTCATGAATTACAAAGAGTTCGAACATCTAATTTTTGCCGAAAAATGCATTTTCAAAGAAATCTTTACAAAAAATAGGATTGAACATACGTTTGCCGCTGTGGGCACAACTGGATTGAGTATCCGATTCTTCTAACCTTGCAGCTGCAGGGGGTTGAGTTGTAAGTATGCTCTTGATTTTTTGAGAATTAAACAGTAAAGTGTGTATAGTCTAATCGAAGCTGTATATGTTTTCTTGTAGCTGTGCGAAATTCAAGATGAAACAATCAAGAAGACAATTCGTTAAATCATTCTTTTGTTTGGCAGTATCAGGCTTTAGTTCTGCATTTATCTCTCTATGCGCCGGATGTAAAAAAGTGAGAGAAACGGCTAAAACCACTGTAGATTTTGAACCTGGTTATTTAAAACTACACAGAAGTGGAGAGCTAAAAAAACGAGGAGAAGAACTCTGGAACACAATGAAAAGCTGTAAGCTCTGCCCCAGAATGTGTGGCGTCAATAAGCTTGAAGGTAATAAGGGATTCTGTCGGGCTTCTTCACAGCTCGAGATTTCATCATATCACCCGCATTTCGGAGAGGAAAGACCGCTTGTCGGCAAAGGAGGGTCAGGAGCCATATTCCTTACCAATTGTAGTCTTAGATGCGTCTTTTGTATAAACTGGGAAATCAGCCAGGGAGGACAAGGGAAACCCAGAAGCATCGAGGATATGGCGGAGATGATGCTGCACCTTCAAAAAATCGGGTGCCATAACATCAATGTTGTGACGCCGACACATTACTCTCCGCACATTGTTCTTGCAGTTGATATTGCCGCAGGCAAAGGTTTGCGACTTCCTCTAGTGTATAATACCTGTGGATGGGAGCGTCTGGAGATATTGAAAAAGCTCGACGGCATCGTCGATATTTACCTGCCTGACTTCAAGTATTCTGATGGTAAAATGGCAGCAAAATACTCATCGGCTGCAGAGACTTATCCAGAAATTACCAAAGCAGCCCTACTCGAAATGCACCGTCAGGTAGGAGTCGCAAAGCCTGCCAAAGACGGTCTCATGTACAGGGGGTTGATGATACGTCATTTAGTTATGCCAAACAGAGTTGGCGGAACAAAGAGGATAATTGAATGGATAGCTCAAAACCTTCCCGAAGATACATATCTGAACATTATGTCGCAGTATAGACCGATGCACAAAGCATTTGACTATCCGCAGATTGCCCGCAGAATAACCCGCGAAGAATATGCAGAAGCTGTAAAATGGGCTAAGAAAGCGGGCCTCACAAATCTAGATATTCAGGGGTATCCGCTTTAAAGAAATATTCCTAGCA
>JBHPEQ010000003.1:0-79051 GCA_042576845.1 Planctomycetota bacterium | reverse complement strand
AAAAAGTAAAAGGGTTTTTGTTTATATATAAAAACTGGCAAGACAGGTGTGATTTTAGATTAACCTTTTTTGCCGGAGTTTTCTTGATGGGTGTTTTTCACATGCTTCAGGGAACCGACGGGTACAATGTTGGGAACGGTAAAATTAAGGTGGCTTTGCAAGAGTTGAAGAAAAAAACCTCGGCGTCTGGCTTGATTCAGGGCGGCGCAACCATAATGACGACAGGGATATCGGCAGCAAACAACAAAACAATTCTGTGCCAATTACATTACAAAAAAATCCATTCATCGATAAGTTTGCCGGCTCTAAGCGAAATATTTGCCGGATTGGAATCGGCGTGAATCGAAAGAACAAAAGGAAAGATGCGAACGACGAGATACGAGATACAAAATTAGGGCGGAAAAAGATTTTTCTAAATGGTTAGATGGAGAAATTTATGTTGACTACAGAGTGATTGGATGTTTTAATTTTTTTTGCTTTCGATATGTCGAACTATGCATAACCACATAGATATTTGTGGAGAAGCGCAAATGGGCAAGGAAGAAGATTTGATTGATGCTGTTCTCAGACGGGCACAAGAGGTGAATGGGACCGTGCCACCATTTTGCGGGGTCTCCTGCAATAAGCTGCAAAATGGGAACCCGACCAGGAAATTGGTGTGCGCGGAGGCTTTTGAACTAGCGCAAGAATTTGAAGCGGAAATTGTTGAGATTGGGCGTATTTGCAATCGGTACAACATAAAAATCTGTGAATGTCAGCTCGGCTGTTTTGGGTGATAGCGAGCAGGAGTGAAGAAATTGAGGGCGAGGTTTAAGCTTTGGCTGAGCACGAAAGATGTTGAAGGTGTTTTCGGCGATGGTAAGTGGCAGTTGCTTAAAGCAATTGAGGCTGAAGGCTCGTTGAAGGCGGCTTGTGAGACGCTTGGTATAAGCTATAGGAAGGCATGGGGTGACTTGAAGAAAGCCGAGGACTGTTTAAATATCGCTTTGGTCAAGAAACAGCGAGGGGGCAGTATGGGCGGGGGAACCGCCCTAACGGGCCAGGGCAAGAAATGGGTCGAAGCTTATGCTAAATTTCGCGGCGATATCGAAAAGGCGGTGGAAAAAGCCTACGAAAAACATATCAAGGAACTCGTAAAGTGAATAAAATCGTGAATACCATTTTAATTCTTCTGGCTCTGGGCTTTTTGGCACCGGCAGTTATGAGGATTCCCGTTTTGCGATCTTTTTGTAAAACAGGGTCCCTGGCCAATGAAAAGACTTCCGAAGTCTGCAGGGAGTTGATTATCTTTCATGCCGGAAGTCTGTCAGTTCCTTTCAAACAGATATGCGACGAATTCGGCAGCCATTACCCCAAGGTGAGAATTTTTCGCGAAGCAGCGGGCAGTCGAGTATGTGCCCGCAAAATTGTGGACCTGCATAGGCCGTGCGACGTGATAGCTTCGGCAGACTACACAGTTATAGATACTCTCCTTATCCGCGGGGAATCCCCTGCATATGCCGAGTGGAATATCAAGTTCGCAAGTAACGAAATAGTTATTGCCTTTCGCGAGGATTCACGCAGGGCCGGTGAGATAAATAAAAACAATTGGTGCGATATTCTGCTGGAAAAGGATGTCACTTTCGGCAGGTCCGACCCAAATGCTGACCCGTGCGGGTATCGGGCTATCTTGGTGATAATGCTTGCGGAGAAGCTTTATAACAGGCCAGGCCTTGTCGCTCGAATTTTGGCAAAAGACCAAAGATACATCCGCCCGAAGGAAGTTGATTTATTAGCGCTTTTGGAAGTAGGTGAGCTGGACTACATTTTTACATACCGCAGCGTTGCTGAGCAGCATAAGCTAAGAATTTTGGTGCTGCCTGAGGAAATCAATCTGAAGAAAGAGGAACTGTCCGATTTTTACAAGAGTGCTTCAGTTCGTTTAACGGGTAAAAGAAAAGGGGCCTTTATGCACAAAGTTGGTGAGCCGATAGTATACGGCGTTACCATCCCGAAGAATGCGCCGAATCGAAAAGTTGCTCTGGCCTTTTTAGCTTTTTTGTTAGAGGCGGATAAGGGTGGAGCAATTCTTGAAAAGAACGGCCAAACTTTTATGGTTCCTTCGCCGACGGATACTTTCAATAAGATTCCAAATAGTTTGAAACCCTTTGCACTTCCAAAAGCAAAAGAAGATTAGCGCAGAGAGCGAAGGGAAAGAATTAAATTTAAAAGGGACAAAGATGAGTCCATCGCAAAAGATAAGAACTGAGCCGCTTTCGCTGGTGTTTGCCGTACTCGGCGGGGCAGTGCTATTGTTTATTATTGCCCCGCTGATGAGCATGTTTGTGAGCTGTTCATTTGGCGAACTTGCCGAGACGGCAGGAGACGGCGAAGTTCGAGACAGCATCTGGCTTACATTGTGGACGTCAATGGCGGCAACTATGCTCTTCGCCATTGCAGCGATTCCTTTTGCGTATTTGCTCGCACGGAAGGTTTTTCCTCTGAAGGGGCTTGTTACGGCCATTATCGACCTTCCGATTGTCATCCCACATTCGGCGGCGGGGATAGCATTGTTGGGTGTGCTTTCCCGAGGTAGTCTTCTGGGAAAAGCGGCGGACAAAATGGGTTTTAGTTTTGTCGGCAGCAGTGTGGGTATAATGGCGGCGATGGCTTTTGTCAGTCTTCCGTATCTTTTAAATTCCGCTCGAGATGGATTTCTTGCTGTTCCTGAGCGTCTTGAAAAGGCGGCGCTAAATCTTGGGGCAAGCCCCTTGAGAGTGTTTTTGACCGTCTCGGTTCCTCTGGCGGCCAGGCCGATTGTCTCAGGTTTGATTTTGATGTGGGCAAGGGGGATGAGCGAATTCGGTGCGGTACTGATTATCGCGTATCATCCGATGATTACGCCTGTATTGATATATGAACGCTTCGGAGCTTTTGGTCTGAAATACGCTCGGCCGGTGGCGGTGGTTTTCATATCAGTGTGTCTGGTGTTTTTCGTTATATTGAGACTTTTGGCCAAGGGGAAAGAGAATGCTCAGCGTTAGGCAGATTTGCAAATCTTTAGGCAGTTTGGCCCTAAAGGATGTATCTTTCGAGGTGCAACAGGGCCAGTATTTTGTTCTCCTCGGGGCCTCGGGAGTGGGCAAAAGCGTATTGCTGGAGACCATAGCCGGCCTGAGCCGTCCGGATGCCGGCCGAGTATTTCTCGATGGGAAAGATATTACCAACGAAAAAATCCAGAAGCGGGAAATCGGGCTGGTCTTTCAGAACAGCGCACTTTTTCCGCATATGACGGTTTATGATAATATTGCATATCCACTTCAGTGTAAAAAACTCAAGAGTTGTCAAATCCAGGAGCGTGTAGCCGAGCTTGCCGAGGATTTCGCAATTACCGGTCTTCTTAAACGCGGCCCGCGGACGCTGTCCGGCGGGGAATCTCAGCGTGTTTCTCTGGCGCGTGCTGTGGCGAGCGAGCCGCGATGCCTGCTGCTGGATGAGCCGATATCGTCGTTGGATGTGAAATCTCGACCCCAGATGCGTGCTCTTTTGCGTAAGATTAACGCCCGAGGTCAAGCAATCGTACACGTGACACACGATTACACGGAAGCGGTTTCACTGGGTACGCATATAGCGGTTATGGAAGACGGACGGATTGCACAGGCAGGCACAGTGGAGGAGGTTTTTCAGCACCCCAGATCTGAATTTGTCGCCCGGTTTGTTGGTATAAGAAATTTCTTTAAAGGCCAATTGGAGGATTCGGACCAGCTCCAAGCGAACACAAGACGGTTTACTACCGGTGGTCTTAGCTTTTCGGTACTTACCAACGGCCCCGCTGGTCGCGGGTTTGTTTGCGTTAGAAGTGAGGATATCACGATTTGCGATACAGTGAGCCAAACAAGCGCACGCAATAATTTTAAAGGGAGGATTGTTGGAATTGAGCCGGCTGGGGTCGGAGTTGAGACAATAGTTGATATTGGCGCGGGAGTTCCCATGGAAGTTGCGGCCCTGATAACCGCTGAGTCGGCAAAGGCACTGAAGCTGCATTGTGGAAAGAAAGTATGGGTAAGTTTTAAGGCCTCGGCTGTCAAATACGTTGAGGGATAAGAGAAAATGATGAAGCTTGACAGGATGTTGATGATTGGTTCGGCTGGAGCAAATGTCGGCAAGACTGAGTTGGCCTGTGCGCTTATCAGGAAATTCAGCAAAAGCAAGCAAGTCATAGGAATAAAGGTTACCACGATAAAGGCCAAAGACGGAAAATGTCCTCGGGGTGGTAAAGGTTGTGGGGTGTGTTCATTGCTGGAAGGTGATTTTGCCATTACCGAAGAGGCCGACATTGATTCCGAAAAAGATACGGCCAGACTTATGGCAGCAGGGGCAAGTCAGGTTTTCTGGCTGCGCGTTATGAAAGAACATCTGAAACAGGGGATAAGCGATTTGCTCAGCGTGGTCGGGTCGGATGCGGTTTTGGTTTGCGAATCAAACTCTCTACGGCAAGTGGTTGAGCCGGGATTGTTTCTTATGGTCAAGAGTCGGAGTGTGAAAAAATGGAAGGCATCGGCCCGGGATGTGAAAGAGTATGCGGACAAGATTGTGATATCTGACGGCAGTGGTTTTGATTTTGATATCGGCAGGATAAAGGTTGCAGATGGGAAATGGACAATGCCGGAGAAGGCGACGGCGATAATTATGGCAGGCGGGGGAAGCGGCCGGATGGGCACGGACAAGAGTATGTTGTTTGTTGGGGGTAGGCCGATGATAGAGACAATCTATGAGCAGCTTCGCGGCTCTTTCGAGCAGATACTTATAAGCGCAGACGAAGGCCAGAAGTATGATTTTCTCGGGGTCGAGGTTGTTCGGGACAGAGTAGCTAGGCAGGGGCCTTTGATGGGGATAGCTTCGGCGGTGGAGGCATCGGCCAGTGAACTTAATTTTGTGGTGGCCTGCGATATTCCACGTATCGAGATGAGCTTTGTCAGAAGGATGCTCGCGGAAGCTGAGGGAGCGGACATAGTTATTCCAAACAGTGGTGAAGAAAAATACGAGCCGCTTTTTGCGGTGTACTGTAAAAGTGCGCTCGAAGCTATAAACGAGGTGCTGCGCACAGGCGGACGGAAGATAGTTGATGCATTCAGCCGGTGTAAGGTCAGGTATATTGAACTCGGTGAGCCGGAATGGTTTGTGAATATAAATACGAAGGTGGAATATGAAAAATTTCAAAAAAAATACTATGATTAAGTTTGATGATGCGTCTGATATTGTGGTTGGTTCTGCCCGTCGCCTTGGCACGGAGCGTGTCGATATTGACCGCGTTTTGAATCGAGTGCTAGCGGAGGATGTTGCCTCGGACGTTGATATGCCACCATTTGCCAAGTCGGCCATGGATGGTTTCGCCTGCCATCGGGCTGACCTTGCAAAGGAGCTTGAGGTAATTGAGACTATCCCTGCGGGGTCGTGGCCTGAAAGAACGATTGGGCAGGGGCAGTGTGCGAAGATTATGACCGGTGCGGTTGTGCCGGAAGGTGCTGATTGTGTGATTATGAAAGAGTACGTGGAAATGCCAACGGAAAGTACCATTCGCTTTATTGGCGAAAAGACAGATGGTAATATCTGCTTAAAGGCCGAAGATGTCAAAAAAGGAGATGTAGTTCTTCGGGCGGGCGAGATAATCGAAACTCAGCACATCGCAGTGCTGGCAAGCTGCGGCTGTGTGGAGCCGTTGGTGGCATTGCAGCCGAGGGTTGGCATTATAGCGACGGGGGATGAATTAGTGGAACCTGCCAAGAAACCTGCGGCTTGTCAAATCAGAAACAGTAATGGATTCCAGTTAGCCGCCCATGTGGCAAGCGTTGGTGCGATAGCAAGGAACTATGGTATTGCCGCCGATACCGAAGAAGCTACTGATAGGATGGTTAAAAAGGCGATGGCGGAAAATAATGTTTTGATTTTGTCAGGCGGAGTATCGGTGGGCGATTATGACCTTGTTCGGGGGATTCTCGAAAAGAACAACGTTAAGCTGCAGTTTGAGAAGGTTGCAGTGAAGCCGGGCCGGCCTACGGTTTTCGGCGTTTCGGATGATGTGTTCTGTTTCGGACTGCCCGGCAATCCGGTATCGACCTTTGTTACGTTTGAATTGTTGGTGAAACCTTTCCTTTATAAGATGATGGGGCACAATTTCAAGCCTGCTGTTGCTCGCGGGCAATTGGAAAGGACAATAGAAAGAAAAAAGACTGAAAGGGATTCGTGGCTGCCAGTTGTATTTACAAAAAATGGTAAGGTTGCGGGCAAGGAGTATCACGGCTCTGCGCATATTAACGCGTTGTGCGAGGCTGATGGTTTAGTTTGCATACCCGCAGGCGTGGCAGAAATTAAAGAGGGAACTACCGTTGCTGTCAGACAGATTTAATCGAAGAATAGATTACCTGCGAATATCTGTGACGGACCGCTGTAATCACCACTGTGTGTATTGCATGCCGGGGGACCCAAAACGCACTATTTTGCGTTTGGGAGCCCCGGAAGCACCTTTCGTGTATAAAGAGAGCAGCGATATCCTCTCTTATGAGCAGATTAAGTCGCTGACCAAAGTCGCTGCGAAAATGGGTATAACAAAAGTTCGTCTAACCGGCGGTGAGCCGATGGTGCGCAAGGACATCGAGCATCTGGTAGCAAAACTTGCGGCTATTGAGGGTATCGACGAGGTCTGCATGACAACAAACGGTTCACTGCTTGCAGATAGGGCAATGAAACTGAAGCGAAGCGGCCTTGGGCGTGTGAATATCTCGATAGATTCTCTTAATGCAGATAAGTATCACCGGATTACTCGCGGGGGGGATTTGCGCAAGGCTATTGCAGGCGTTGATGCGGCTATCGAAGCAGAGCTTACGCTAATAAAGATTAATATGATTATTCTTGACGACAGCTTATACACTTTGCCGACCAGATGAAAGTCGACATTGTCTTGACTACCGGTGGCACCGGCCTTGGACCTCGAGACGTTACGCCTGAGGCCACGGCTGCGGTGTGTGAAAAAATGGTTCCCGGCTTAGCGTAGACAATACGGTTAGAGGGGTTGAAAAAGACCAAGAACGCTATTCTGTCGCGAGCTGCTGCCGGGGTGCGCGAAAATACGCTTATAATAAATCTGCCTGGCAGCCCAAAAGGTGTGGCAGAATCTTTGGGAATAATCTTAGATGTTTTGCCTCACGCAGTAAGTATGCTGCTTGGCCGAGGCCATAATGGGTGAAGCAAGATATGAGATACAAATCGTCGGATTTATGGAAGGATACAAAACGGAATGGCTCATGAAGGGCTTTGGCAGCAACTTATAGGGCTTGACGGGCTGAAAACCGCTCAAAGGGCGAAGTGCCAGTACCTGAGCAACCCGGAGCGTTACGTTGTTAGGCTGCTGAACACTGAATATGTGGTTAATCTTTCGGATAGACGAATTTTAGTCCGAAGAGATTCGGCTCCGGTACCCGCAGAGTTTCTCGAGCAGCTTTGCCTTCTTGCGTACTTAATAAACGCTAAAGATTTACCGGTTGCGAATAAACTTGTCAGGCCAGAAACATTGCCAGGTGGGCAGTTTTTCTTCAGGGGGTTGCACAGTCTTCCTACCGAAAAACTGGAGAGGACATTTGGAAAGTCGCCCGAACGGTTGTGCCAGATTGCGGAGCAGTATGGTGCTAAACGATGTGAATTTGGCGATGCTTCAATTGAGTTTGACGTATTGCCTCACATCCCCTTAACGATAGTGATTTGGCGTTGGTGTGAGGAATTCGGCGCGCGAGCATCAATACTATTCGACCAAACCGCATCTGCTCAATTACCACTTGATGCATTGGGGGCGGCTGTGAATCTAACGGTGGAGGCATTAGTAAAAGCTGCTGATGAAAGCAGTTAAATGCTTTCTTGGCCGAAAGATTTTCTACGTGTGTCGTATTTTCTATCATAATTGCATCAAATGTTCGACAGACAACCAGAAGACCGTGTGGAATTATGCCACGGCTTCTTGATATCCATTTTTTGAAAATAATATTAGCAGCTAAGTGCTTGACAGCGAGAGGGAGAAGTGTTATTTTGTGAATTTCGGAGGGCTCTAAGTCATCCGTATTGGGTAGCTGAGCGGGCATGGCCGAAGTAAGAGGCCATTATTATGTTTCTCGATCTCCGGAATGAACTAAAATATTTAATAATTGGTTCCAGAAGCAGCTTCGTCATTTTGGCTGCTCTATCCGTTTGAAATGGGTCTAAAAATAGCAATCGGCGGTAAAGGGGGTGTTGGCAAGACCACAGTTTGTGCGGTCTGGGCACAATTATTTGCTCAGAGCGGCTTTGACGTTCTTGCAATCGACGCAGACCCAAATTCTAACCTTGCATCAGCTTTTGGTATACCTTCCGAACGAAGCCCGGAGCCGCTTATCAAAATGAAAGAGTTGATTTCTGAACGAACCGGCACCGACAAAGATGCAGTAGGAGCATACTTTAGGCTCAACCCTAAAGTCAGCGACTTGCCGGAGAAATTCTGGTTCGAAACAAATGGATTGAAATTGCTGGTATTAGGCGACATCACGCGTGGCGGGGCCGGCTGTGCGTGTCCGGAAGGAGCGTTTCTTAAAGCGCTGCTTACTCATACAATTCTGCAACGGCAGGAAATGGTCATAGTGGACCTGGCAGCAGGAGTTGAGTTTATGGGCAGAGCAAGTGTTCAAGGTATCGACGCCCTTGTAGTGGCTGTTGAACCAGGCAGCAGAAGTATAGAAACGGCTAATAAGATGGCGAAGATGGCCCGAGAATTGGGTATAAAAAACGCAGCAGCAATTGCTAACAAAATCACCGAACCTTCTGAAACTTCTGTTATAGAATCTCAGTTGGAGGATATTATTCTGCTTGGAAGTCTTCCTTATAGCCGGTCAGTGCAGCAGGCGGATATTAAACGTATGCCGGTCTTTAATGTCGAGGTGGAATTTATAGAAGAGTTGCGGGAAGCTAAGGATGCATTGGAAAAGTTGGTTGTTTCCCGCACCGATTCAGAGATTAGCGAGGAGCGATTTGTCTAACTTTTTGGAGACCAGGATGAGTAAAGCTATAATGATAGATATCAAAAGGTGTTTGGCGTGCAAGAGTTGCGAGTTAGCCTGTGCAGTGGCCCATTCACAATCGGAGGTTCTTGAAGAAGCGATAAAAGAGCGGCCCAAACCGCAGAGGAGGGTAACGGTAGAGGCAGCAGGAGAGTTTGGAGTGCCTATGCAGTGCAGGCACTGTGAGGATGCACCATGTATTACAGTTTGCCCAACTAAAGCAATTCATCGGCAACAAGATGAAGATCCTGTGTTGATTGATCAGGATTTGTGTATTGGTTGTAAGTTCTGTCTTATGGTTTGCCCATTTGGGGTTATCAATGTTTCGAGTGATGGCAAGGCGGTGACCAAGTGCGACCTTTGCATCAAGCGGGCTAAAGCAGGGCAAGAGCCGGCCTGTGTTGAGGCTTGTCTCACAAAAGCACTGAAATTAGGCAGCGAAAAGGATTTGGCGGCCGGCAAACGCCAACGCGCCGCACAGGAACTTGTCTCGTCAACTCAAAAAAGTAAACAGAAAAAAACCTGAAGAGAGTACTAAATGATTACCGTGACCGTATGTGTCGGCAGTTCGTGCCATATCAAGGGAGCGCGAGAAATGATAAATCGATTCAACGACTTTCTGACTAAAGAAGGTCTGGAGGACAAGGTCGAGTTGAAAGGCTCATTCTGTATGGAGCGCTGCGGAGAGGGAATCAATTGGATGGTTGGCGATGAGATTTTAAGCAGTCCCAGTGCCGCAGAGGGAGCCGAAATGTTCCGAAAAAAAGTTCTGGGGGCTCTAAAGAAGAAAAAGACACCTAAAGGCCCTGCAAAGAGTTCCCGCAAAAGGAAAAGTTAGTATGAAACTTACCAAAAGCCAGGTAGACACGCATACCAGTGCTATATTGCAGCATACACCAAATGGTGTTCTCCTTGTGGACAAAAAAACACACATCCGCTTTGTTAATCCGGCCTTCATTAAAATGTTTCAATGTAAAAACGAGGAGCTTTTGGGGCGATTGGCCAAAGATTTTGTCCATTCTGACTGCTTCGAATGTGCCATCGCCGCAGGTGGGTCGCTGATGGTCAAAGAGAGCATTCCTGAGCATTCTGTAAGCTTCCGGGTCGGTATCTTCCCAATTGAGGGTGAGGACCTTTACTGCGGCATCTTCATCGACACCTCCGAGGAAGAAAAGGCCAGAAAAGATTTTCTTGAACTGAAGGAACAGACGCTGAAGCGGGCACAGGAGGTAATCTCTCGCCATATGCAGACGGTACAGGAAATAGCCAGACTGCTCGGTGAAACGACAGCAGAAACAAAGGTGCTTCTGACAAAGCTTATCTCCCTCTACAAGGAAGAAGATCAGTGATGATGCTTTTTTACGAGTGGGGCGGAAAACAGCTCCAAAAACATGGTGAAGAACTCTGCGGTGATAATATTGCTTTTGCCCGTCATGCTGAGTCGGTCATGCTGGCCCTTTCTGACGGACTGGGAAGCGGTGTAAAAGCAAATATACTGTCTACATTGACTACACAAATCGTTATGCATCTGATGGAGAATGAGCTGCCTTTGGGCGAAGTGGTGGAGACATTGAGCAGAACACTGCCGGTGTGCGAGGTCCGGAAGCTCGCCTATAGTACCTTTTCAATCGGAAAATTCTTCTCTGAAGGGCGAGCGCGTGTGGTCGAGTTCGATACGCCGTCGGTTGTTCTGTTACGGCAGCGCAAGTCTGTCTCCCTGCCCTACGAGGAACGAGAAATCGAAGGCAAGACCATTCGCGAACTGGAAACCAAAGTGAAAGTCGGTGATTGGCTCGTCTTCGTCTCTGACGGAGTTTTAAACGCTGGCATCGGGGGGCTCTATCCCCTCGGATGGGGAGCTGAGCAGGTCGCACGCTTCCTCGAAGAGCACTGCCACCCGGACCTTTCCGCACAGCAGCTCGCTGATAAGCTCGCAGAGGCTACCTGGGACCTGTACTGCGGCAAACCCGGGGACGATGTGAGCGTAGCTATTATAAAGGTTCGACACAAGCTTACGGTCTCTGTCTTAACAGGCCCCCCGGCCGACAGGAGCATCGACAAAAAAATTGTTGCCAGATTCACACAACGTCCCGGATTTCTGGCGGTTTGTGGGGGAACCACATCAAAGATTGTTGCCCGTTACCTGGGAGATAAGCCGTTGGAAGTCGATCTTGCAACAATGAAGCCCAATGTTCCTCCATTGGCCAAGTTGGAAGGTATTGACCTGATGACCGAAGGGATTCTGACGCTAACAAGGACTAACGAACTGCTTCATTCAGACACAGATCAGGAAATGGTAAAATTCCAAACGGATGCAGCCTCGGCGCTACTCCGCCTGTGCCTGGACGTTGACCACATCCATTTTATAGTAGGCCTGAGTGTGAATCCGGCCCATCAAAATCCCGATCTGCCGCGACAACTGGGTATGAAGCTGGCTGTCGTGCGGGAAATTGCCGAGGAGCTCCGAAAAAGGGGCAAGCAGGTAACTATCGAAAGTGTTTAAGAGGTAACTGAATGGCCTGAAAGTCTAAAGAGCATAAATTGATGAAACATACATTGACGTTAGAAGCAATTTAACGTAGAATGATGGTTTTATTTTAATAACGATGACTCGGTGCAGGAAACAGTGAAAATGTCACAAGTGAATGAGCTTATAGAGAAGATAGTCGACCAATATGAGTCAGACACCGGTATGCTCATACCTATGATGCAGGATTTGCAGTCTGAATGCGGCTATCTCGCTGCGGAGCAACTTCGCTGTTTAGGAAAACGGCTTGATGTTCCGATAAGCCGCATTTACGCCGTGGCGACATTTTATTCATCGTTCCGGCTCACCCCAAAGGGAGCACATGAGGTAACACTTTGCATGGGCACAGTCTGTTATCTAAAAGGCGCTGCAAATATTTCTGAGGCTATTTGCAGAGAATTCGGTGTTGAGCCGGGCGGAACTACTCCCGACAGACTGTTTAGCTTCCATCCTGTCAATTGTGTTGGCGCCTGTGCGTTAGCGCCGGTGATGATAGTGGACGGCAAGTATTACGATGGAGTTACGCCGGAGTCCGCTCTTGAGGTTATTCAAGGCCTTAGCCCTGATGAACAAACGTCCGAAACTGCTGCAGAGGAGAGTGTAACATGATAAGTAGCCCGACGAGATTTACCAATGCCGTGGACATAGAAGACTATGCCGAGCAATTACGCAGCCGCGTTAGTCCAAGCACCAGAGTCGTCAGAGTCTGCATCGGAACTGGCTGTGCGGCTAAGGGTTCTCGCAGGCTTTATGAGCTTTTTTGTGAGGCATCTAAACAGTCCGCCCAAGATGTTCAAGTCGAGGCAAAATGCGTTGGCTGCCACGGGTTTTGTGAGCGCGGTCCCATCGTCGTAATAGAGCCCGGGGGAATTTTTTACCAACAGGTCGAAGAACCCGACGTGGCAGAGATTTTCCGTGAAACCGTGCTCGGAGGACGAGTGGTCCGGAGGCTGCTATACGAGGACCATCGTTCTGCGAAAAAGGCAGAAAAAGCGGAGGAAATACCTTTTTACAATGTTCAACAGCGTATTGTCCTGTCCAACAATGGCCTGGTTGACCCTACGAAAATCACCGACTATATTGTCTCAGGTGGATATAGGAGTCTTGCTAAAGTCGTATCCTCGATGACACCCGAAGAGGTGATTGATGAAGTTGAGGTTTCCGGTCTTAGGGGCCGTGGTGGCGGCGGCTTTCCGACTGCACGGAAGTGGCGTTCCTGCCGAGAGGCGAAAGGTGCTATAAAGTATGTCATCTGCAACGGCGATGAGGGCGACCCCGGAGCTTTTATGGACCGTTCTATCATGGAGGGAAACCCTCACTCCATTATAGAGGGCATGCTCATTGGAGCATATGCAATCGGCTCAAAGCAAGGTTATATCTACGTGCGCAATGAATATCCCCTTGCTGTAGAGCATCTTAAGATAGCTATCACACAGGCTAAGGAAATGGGACTTCTTGGTAAGAATATTCTTGGTAGTTCTTTTTGTTTCGATATCAAAATCAACCGCGGCGGTGGTGCATTTGTCTGTGGAGAATCCACAGCACTGATGGCCTCACTGGAAGGTCGGCCTGGCGAACCAAGAGCAAAATATGTCCATACTGTGGAAAGTGGGTTTCGAGGCCAGCCAACTAATCTAAATAATGTCGAAACATGGGCTAATATACCAGCGATAATAAATCAAGGCGGTAAAGGATTCGCCAGCATCGGGACTGAAGGCTCAAAAGGAACAAAGGTATTCAGCTTAGTTGGGGAAGTGGTAAATACGGGTCTGGTTGAGGTTCCTATGGGCATTACACTGCGGCAGATTGTTGATGAAATAGGCGGTGGTATACGTGATGGCAAGCGTTTTAAGGCGGTCCAGACCGGAGGTCCATCGGGTGGATGCATTTCTTCTGAGCATCTCGATGTCCGTGTGGACTTTGATGAACTTACGAGGTTGGGTTCTATGATGGGCTCAGGCGGTATGATTGTTATGGATGAGGAGACATGTATGGTGAGGGTTGCAAGGTACTTCACCGAATTTCTCCAGAAAGAATCCTGCGGTAAGTGCACTCCCTGCCGGGAAGGCTTAGCCCAAATGTTATACATTCTCGACCGTATAGTCGATGGAGAGGGACAAGTTGGTGATATGGAAAGGCTTGAAGAGTTGGCAGGGCTATTAGAAGTAACGGCTCTATGTGCCTTGGGGAAAACTGCTGCAAACCCGGTTATCTCTACAATACGCTATTTCCGTGACGAGTATGAATCGCACATTTTGGAGCGGCACTGCCCGGCAAAAGAGTGCCGCGGTTTGTTCTGTTACGAGATTGATCCGGAAACCTGCAAGGGTTGTGGTATTTGTTTAAAGAACTGTCCGGTGGATGCGATTACTGGCGAAAATAAGGTTGCACATGTAATTAACCAGCAAAAGTGTACCCTTTGTGGTACTTGCTGGGAAAAATGCCCGTTTGCTGCAGTGCTGAAAGTATAAAAGAAAGGGTATCCAGTGCCTACAGTAACGATAGATGGATGTAAGGTCAGGGTCAAGAAGGGCGCGACGATTCTGGACGTCGCAAGAAAGGCTGGAATCTGGATTCCTACGCTGTGCTATCATGCGGCTGTTTCAGGCGAAGCATCATGTCGGCTCTGTATGGTGGAGCTTGACCGCGGTGACTGGAGACAACTTATTACCGCCTGCAATTACCCTGTGAGGCGGGACATTGTCGTTTATGCTTCCAGTGAGCGGGCTAAACAGGCTCGTCGCGGTATTATGGAGCTGTTGCTTGCCAGGGTGCCGGAGAGCGCAGAGCTTAAGGAATTAGCCGAACGTATGGGTGTCAAAGAGACTCATTATCCTAATGTTACAGAAAGTCAGCGAAATTGTATCTTATGCGGATTGTGTGTTCAAGTATGTGAGGAGGTAATAGGTCGGTCAGCTATAGGGTTTGCCGGACGCGGCGTAGACAGAACTGTAGCGTCGCCGTTTCGAGAAGCTTCCGAAGATTGCATCGGCTGTGGGGCGTGTGCCGTCATTTGCCCGGTTGGAACAATCAAAGTCAGAATTCATGAAGACCGTCAGGAAGTGGAAATTTCTCCATTTAAGTCACGGTCAAAATTGCTTGTTTGCGAACGTTGCGGTGCAGAAGTGGTCAGCGAGCAGGTAATGGAACTGGCTATGGAAAAACTGGAAATTGGCAGTGACGAGTTTCGTGAGCGTTTGCGTCTCTGTTCGAGATGCAGAAGATTACAGACTTCCGAGCAGCTCAGGGCCGCTGTTGTATATGAAAAAGAATGATTGTGTGGTAAATACGTATGCAGATGACAACTAAGTTCGGAGCCTTGCGTGAATTTTATGGGTTCTAAAGATATGTTGGTTTAATTGTTGAGGAATTATTATGGATGTAGAGAAACGTAGTTCTGATAAGGCGGCGCAGGAAATGATAAGCCGTATGGCGCAGGCCGGTCAGCAGAACGCCTGGGACCGTTTGGAAGCTCAGTCTCCGCAATGTGGTTTTGGAAAACTTGGGCTATGCTGCCGAATTTGTTCCATGGGACCTTGTCGGGTTGCCCCATTTAAAGATGGGCCGCAAGCTGGTGTTTGCGGCGCTGATGTTGATACCATAGTAGCACGCAATTTTCTTAGAGCTGTTGCTGCTGGTGCCAGTGCACACAGCGATCATGGTCGTGGAGTGGCAGAAGTATTTCTCACCACAGCTCAAGGTGATGCGCCTGACTATCAATTTAAAGATACAATTAAGTTGAATGCGCTGGCTCAAGAATTAGGTGTCGAGACAAAAGACCGTTCAGTAAACGAAATAGCCGAGGAGATAGGCCAAATCGCATTGGCTGAGTATGGTAAATCGCAAGGCACACAACTGATGGCCCGCCGGGCTCCAAAACCTCGCCAGGAAATCTGGAAAAAGCTCGGTATTACCCCTCGGGCCGTCGATAGGGAAGTAGTGGAGGCTTTGCATAGAAGTACTATGGGTGTGGATCAGGATTACAAGAACATCTTATTGCATGCCAGCAGAGTAGCTCTTGCCGACGGGTGGGGTGGTTCCATGCTGGCCACAGAACTGCAGGATATACTGTTCGGTACACCTTACCCTGGTCGCGGCGAAGTGAACCTCGGAGTATTGAAGAAAGATGAGGTAAATATCATCGTTCATGGGCACGAGCCGATTCTGTCAGAAATGATAGTTGCCGCTTCTCAGGACCAGTCGCTGCTGGAAGAGGCAAAAAAGGTCGGTGCTAAGGGAATAAATATCGCAGGCATTTGCTGTACGGCAAACGAATTACTGATGCGACATGGAGTTCCGATAGCAGGCAACTTTCTTAACCAGGAACTTGCTGTTGCTACGGGTGCCGTTGAGCTTATGGCTGTAGATGTACAGTGTGTGATGCAGGGGCTTGCCGAAGTGGTCAAATGTTTCCATACCAAGCTGATTACTACTGCAGATAAGGCAAAGATTTCATCTGTGGAACATGTGGCAATGGAAGAAAAAACCGCCCTGAACACAGCAAAACAATTAGTTAAAATAGCTATTGAAAACTACAAGAATCGCAGCCAGGTTCATATACCCAATGAAAAGGAGAAGGCCGTAATAGGCTTCAGTCATGAGTCGATAAACTACATGTTGGGTGGAAAATACCGCGCCAGCTACCGGCCTTTAAATGATAATATTATCAATGGCCGGATAAGGGGTGTAGCAGCTATTGTCGGGTGTACTAATCCAAAGGTGACCCAGGATTTTACTCATACGACTCTGGCAAAGGAATTAATTAAACGTGATATTCTTGTATTGACAACTGGCTGTGCGACTATTGCCTGTGGCAAGCTTGGTATGTTAAGTTCCAAAGAAGCACTCCAGTTTGCCGGGCCGGGACTGCGCGAGGTCTGCGAAGCGGTGGGTATACCGCCGGTTTTGGCATGCGGCAGTTGTGTGGACAATAGTCGTTTGCTGGTTGCTTGCTCTGAAATTGTGCGTGAGGGTGGGCTCGGTGAAGATATTTCCGAAATTCCTGCAGCTGGTGCTTGTCTGGAGTCAATTAGTGAGAAGGCCTTTGCGATTGGGCAGTATTTTGTCGCCAGCGGTGCACTCGTTATTTTTTCCAGAGAATTGCTTCCTGTCCTGGGCAGCGAGAATGTTAGTAATTATCTTTTTGAGGGAATTGAAAAAGACCTTGGCGGCCGCTGGGCGATAGAGTCCGACCCGGTCAAGGCCGCTGAAATGATAGCAAAACATATCGAAAGCAAACGCGACGCTCTTGGAATTAATGAGGAGACTGAGCGCAAGCTATATGATATGGAAGACCGTAGAGCATTAAAAGTAGAATGATAATTGATTGTTGGATTATCGATACGAGATATTAAACTTTAAAAAGTAGGATGAAACTATGTCAAAAATCATTGCATCAGCTGCGATACGCGGCGCTCATAAAATAGTCAAACAGGCCGAGGACATATTGGCTCAAGCCATAAAGGAAAAAGGTAAGGATTGTGAGGTAGCCTTTCCCAATACTGGCTACTATATGCCGATTATTTATTCTATGACCGGTATAGCAGTCGAGAAACTATCTGATTTTGAACCGGTTATGACGGAAATCAAGGACTTGCTTCCTGAATTAGTAGATGATGATCTATGGATTCCTTATTTAGGTCCTGCTCTGGATGCGGGGATGGCCACTCTTTTCGCAGAGGAGATTATCGAATCATGCAAGTACCTAATCGGGCCTAATCCTGTGGATGATATCTGGCTTGGCGCCGCAGACGATATAATCCTGCGAGAGCGCGGCATCCAGTTTGTTGATGGAACAGCGCCTGGATTTGCGGCCATTGTAGGTGCTGCGCCTGATGTCGAGACAGCAGTTATGATTGCCAGGAAATGTCAGGAAAGAAGTCTGTATGTTTTTATGGCTGGTCATAATAACAGCACTACTTTTTCTGAGCAGCTTATCGAAGGTGGCGTGCAATTAGGCTGGGAAACCCGCCTGGTACCTTTTGGTCGGGAGATTAGTTCGGCTATATATGCTTTAGGTTTTGCCAACCGGGCGGCGCTGAGTTTCGGGGGCGTTCAGGCCGGTGATTTCCGACGTAACCTGCTTTACAATAAAAACCGAATCTTTGCCTTTGTTATGCCTCTGGGTAAGGTTACCGACGAATGGTATGCTAATGCCGCCGGTGCGATTAATTATGGCTTTCCCACCATCGCTGATTCCGATATTCCCGAGATTCTTCCCACCGGTGTATGCACCTATGAGCACGTTGTTTCCAATATTCCGTATAGCGAGATTGTGGAAAAGTCCATTGAAGTCCGCGGCCTGAAGATAAAAATTGCCCAAATAGATATTCCTGTGGCACACAGCCCTGCATTTGAGGGAGAACGTATCCGCAAAGATGATATGCACTGCGAGTTTGGCGGTCAAAGAACACCGTCTTTTGAATGGCTTCGGATGCAGGATACGGCTAACGTTGAAGACGGCAAGGTAGAAGTACAAGGGCCGGATGTAGATTCGGTTAAAGAAGGAGGAAGATTGTCATTGGGGATTGTAATCGAAGTGGCGGGAAGAAAAATGCAGGCTGACTTTGAACCTGTGCTCGAACGACAGGTACATACATTTATCAATGAGGCCCAGGGAATATGGCATATGGGCCAGCGTGATAGTAACTGGGTGCGCATCAGCAAGGATGCTTTCAAAGCAGGTTTCAGACTTAAACATATTGGAAAGCTGCTGCACGGAATGTATCATGAGCAATATTCGAGTATTGTGGACAAGGTGCAAGTTAAGATCTTCACGGATGAGGAACAGGTTCTAAAGCTTCGAGAGACGGCACGTAAAGTATTTGCGGAGCGTGATGAACGTCTTGCGGGCATGGTAGATGAAGAGATAGATACATTTTATTCGTGTACGCTGTGCCAGAGTTTTGCTCCGAATCACCTCTGTGTAGTTTCACCGGAGCGGCCCGGCTTGTGCGGGGCATATAGCTGGTTGGACTGCCGTGCTGCGTACGAGATAAGCCCGGCGGGTGCCAATCAACCTATTTCGAAAGGCAAGTGCATTGAGACCGTCATTGGTCAGTGGGACAAGGTAAACGCATTTGTTCTCAAGACGAGCGGCGGTAACGTCGAGAGAATGAGCCAGTACAGTATGATTACTGACCCGATGACCTCCTGCGGGTGCTTCGAATGTATCGCAGCAGTGCTGCCTTCTACGGGCGGGATAATGATAGTCAACCGAGAGCATCCTGAAATAACCCCCTGCGGCATGAAATTTTCAACCCTTGCAGGGACGGTCGGCGGCGGCAACCAAACGCCCGGCTTCATCGGGCATTCAAAGCACTATATCAACTCGAAAAAGTTTATAGCTGCAGAAGGTGGAATTAAGCGGATTGTGTGGATGCCTACGATGCTGAAAGAAGAAATTAAGGAAAGCTTCATTAAAAGAGCCGAGGAGCTTGAACTCGGCGGCGAAGAATTCCTTGCCAAGATTGCTGACGAAACTACGGCTACCACGGAGGAAGAAGTTCTGGATTTTATTACCAAAGCCGGCCATCCTGTGAGCACTATGGAACCTATGTTCTAAGCCCCTCACTTTAGCATGAGTTCTATCTTGGTAATTAGTTAAATAAGAGGCTGGTTGCAACAACAGTGTGCAAAAGTTGTTTTGAGCGGCCCTTTTGAAGGTCGTACTTGCAAAAGCGGATAGTACAGTTATAATCAGGATTTTTATTACGAATTAGAAGATAAGATAAAAGGGGATGATATTATGGCGCTGACAGGATTAGATATCTTCAAACTTTTACCAAAAACAAATTGTAAAAAGTGTGGTATGCCTACTTGCCTTGCTTTTGCAATGCAGCTTGCCCAAAAAAAAGCCAAACTTGAGGATTGCCCCGACGTTTCCCAAGAAGCTAAACAGGCTCTTGCAGCAGCAGCAGCACCTCCAATGCGAAAAGTTATATTCGGCAAAGCAGAGAACCAAGTACAGGTTGGAGCCGAGACGGTGTTGTTCCGACATGAGGAGAAATTTTATAGTCCGACGGTTCTGGCGGTGACAGTTTCGGATAAACTTGAAGGTCAGGAACTGAAAAATCGCATTGAGACCGTTAATTCGCTTCAGTTCGAGCGTGTCGGAACAAAGATATCAGTCAATGCCATAGCGGTTGTCAACGACAGCGGCTCACCGGAGACCTTCGCCAAGGCTGCCAAGACCGTAAGCCAGACAAGCTCTCTTGCTATGATTCTTATCTCAGATTCACCCCAGGCAATAAGTGCTTCGATAGCACAAACTTCTGACGATTTGCCTTTGATTGCCTCGGCAAAACCGGATACGGCTGAGGCGATGGCCAAAATTGCTAAAGAACACAACTGCCCTCTTGTGGCAGAAGCTGAATCTGTTGAATCACTTGCTGAGCTTACCGAAGCAATCAAGGCACTGGAAGTTGAAGATATTGTTTTGAGCTTTGGTGGGCTGAGTCTTCGAGACCAGTTGTATAATCTCTCAAAGACCCGTGGTTTGGCTTTAAAAAAAGGCTTCAGGCCACTCGGATATCCGGTCATATCTTTTGTCTCTGACGTGGATGGAGACAATCAGTTGGCTATTGCTGCGAGCCTTATATGCAAGTATTCCGGTATCGTGGTGGTGGATACTGTTGAACCGTCTGTGTTATTACCCATGTTGACGACGGTGATGAATATTTATACCGACCCACAAAAGCCTGTCCAGGTGGAGCCGAAAATATATCCTATTGGCGAGCCTGATGAAAATTCTCCTGTGATGTTTACAACAAACTTTTCCCTGACTTATTATACGGTGGAATCGGATGTTGAAGCCAGCAGAATGCCGAGCTATATACTTGTGGTTGATACGGAGGGCACAAGTGTTTTGACTGCTTATTCGGGTGATAAACTCAATGAAAAAACGGTAGCTGACGCTATGGCAAAATTTGATGTGCAGAAACTTGTAAAACACCGAAAATTAATGATTCCGGGTTATGTGGCGGTGATGAGCGGTAAACTCGAAGAAGCTACGGGTTGGGAGATTTTGGTCGGGCCAAGAGAATCTTCTATGATTCCTAAATATTTACAGAGTGTCTGGAATTAATGCAACCTTCGAAGAAAAAGAAATATATCGTTCAGTTTGAACCGAATGGATTGAAAATAGAAGTCCCTGCCGGGACGTCACTACTTGAAGCGGCTCATAAGGCTGGGGTATATCTGACCAGTATTTGTGGGGGAGATGGTTATTGCGGAAAGTGCAAGGTAATAATCGATGAAGGACAATTCCACAGCAGACCGACATCTTTGCTGACACCGGATGAAACCCGTGAGAACGTTGTTCTTGCCTGTCAGAGCAAAGTTCTTTCTGATATGATTATAACCGTCCCCAAGTTCCATACTTTGCAAACCAGTCAAATCCTGATGGATAGTGATGCACATCGGTTTAGCGAACTTGCCGGGAATGTTCAGGCAGGCGTTTTTAAATTTGACCCTTTGGTCCGAAAGCTCTGTGTTCAGATGTTACCTCCTACGATACACGACCATACGGCTGACCACGAGCGGTTATATGTGGCTATACGCGAAAAAATTGACGCACCTATAATGCAAACTGGTTTTCGGATTCTGCAATCGCTTTCGAAGCTGCTTATCGAAGCACAATATAAGGTAGCGGTGACGATAGGCAGGCGTGGCGGAACTACCGAAGTCATAGAGGTTGAGCCTGGGGAGCGGTGCGAAACAAATTTCGCTGCTGCAATTGACCTTGGCACTACTACCGTCGTCGCTCACCTGATCGACTTGACAGATGGTTCAACTATCGATACCGAAGCAACGTATAACAGCCAATTAAATTTCGGTGAGGACTACATCCGCCGGATTATCTACGGGGAACAGAATGATGCCTTCGATGAGCTGCAGGATCGCCTCGTTAATGATGTTAACAATCTGATCATGACACTGGCAACGAGGCAGAAAGTGGATTTGCAGGATATAACCGCTATTATCTGTGCGGGCAACACTGCAATGGCACATTTCTTTTTGAATCTGAACCTCACCCGAATACGTAGAGAACCTTATGTTGCTTCTGTTGCTTTTATGCCTCCTATTCGAGCGGCGGAAGTAGGAATCCAGATTAACAAGCGGGGTTTATTATATTGTCTGCCAAGTGTCGCAGCTTATGTGGGCAGTGATATAGTGGCTGGTGTGTTAACTACCCGAATGTATACAAGCAAGGGTATATCTCTTTTCATTGATATTGGAACAAACGGCGAGGTTGTTCTTGGAAATCGAGACTGGCTGGTTTGTGCCTCCAGTTCAGCAGGCCCTGCCTTTGAAGGAAGCGGGGTAAAAAATGGGATGAGAGCTGCTTCCGGAGCTATCGAAAAACTAACAATTCTGCCTGACGGCTCAGTCGAGTATAAAACAATAGGAGATGTTTGTCCCGTTGGGATTTGCGGTTCAGGACTTTTAGATACACTTGGCGAATTGTTTATGAAAGGAATTATAGACCGAACAGGACGTTTTCAAAAGAGTGATGACCTGAGACTGACTGAAGATGATGAAGGTTTGCAATTTCAATTGGTTCCACCAGGTAATAATTCTCAGGAAATTGTTATTACGCAGGCGGATATCAATAATCTGATTCGGTCCAAGGCCGGTGTCTTTGCTGCAATTCATGTGCTTATGAATTCGACGCAAACGGATATTGAAGATATTGATACTATTTACATAGCTGGAGGATTTGGGAATTTCCTGAATGTTAAGCAGGCCGTCAATATTGGGATGCTGCCTGATGTTCCATTGCAGAAGATTAGATTCGTTGGGAATACATCGATAACAGGCGCAAAAACAGTTTTGTTGAGTCGAAAAGCTTTGGAAGCATCTGAAGAAATTGCCGATAATATGACGTATTTCGATTTGATGAACCATCCCGGATATATGGAAGAGTTTATTAGGGCCAGCTTTATACCGCATACGGATTTATCACTGTTCCCTTCGGTTAAACTTGAAAGGGAGAAGGTTTAATATGGCAATAACTATTGCTATAAGTGGAAAAGGTGGTTCAGGAAAAACAACTTTGGCTGCTATGATAATCAGGATAATAAAGCACGCTTCAGCCCAAGCTGTCCTTGCCGTGGATGCAGACCCTAATTCCTGCCTTGGTTTTACATTGGGCACCGAGGTGATTGGAGACATTGCAGGGCTTCGTGAAGAGGCGCTCACCAAAGAGCCGAGTAATGTAGGAATGGATAGAGTGCATGCTTTTGAGTATGGTTTACATCAGGTGATTACGGAAGCTGAGGGGTTCGATTTGCTTACTATGGGCCAACCAGAGGGTCCTGGTTGTTATTGTGCGGCCAATAATCTACTGAGAAGATTTCTCGACAATCTGAGTTCGCAATATGGATTTGTGGTTATGGACAATGAAGCGGGAATGGAACATCTGTCTCGTCGAACCACTAATAGTGTTGATATGTTGTGTATAGTGGCTGAACCGGGTCCGATTGGTGAAATTACCGCTCAAAGGATTTATGACCTTGCTGAAAAATTACCAATAGATGTAAAGCAAATCGGCATAATATGGAATAAGGCGGATAATATAAAAGAATTGAAATCGATTGAAAGTTTTGGCGCTATACCTTATGATAAATCTATCTTCGATGCTTCAATGAAGGGCAAAAATATTTTTGAGATGGAAATGAACAGTCCTGCTTTTGCAGCAGTGCAGAAAATACTTGAACAGAAACTAAATTTTAACAAAACCCGGTAATATTATTGTACCTGGAGGATTTTTAAATGTCAGTGCCTGAAATAGCAGAAAGTTATGTCGGCTCAGTTAACAAGGTTACAATTGGGGCAATCAAAGAACAAGGCGGCACCAGAAGCTCAACAGTTACCGTAGGCGGAGCACTTAATGTGGTCTACGGCGGTTCTTGTGAAGATGTTGGTGAAAAGCCGGTTATCGCTATGGATGTCCCTGACGTAAAACCTGAAGATTGGCCGGATGTCTTGGCGGAACCTTATAAAGATGTGCTTAGCAGCCCCGGCGACTGGGCCAAAAAGTGCGTGGGCGAATTCGGGGCTGATTTGATCTGTCTAAAGTTTGATGGCATCCACCCTGATAAAGCCGGCAAAAACGCCGAGCACGCCGTAAAAGTCACAAAAGAGGTTTTGCAGGCAGTCGGTGTCCCTCTCGTGCTGTGGGGTTGTGGAAACGATGAAAAAGATAATCAGGTTATGCCGAAAGTAAGTGAAGCTGCTAAAGGAGAAAAGTGCCTAATAGGGACTGTTACAGAGGGCAATTACAAGGCTTTAACTGCAATCGCCCTTGCAGATGGCCACAACCTTATTACTGAAGCTCCGCTGGATATTAATATAAGCAAGCAGGTTAATATTTTGGTTTCAGATATGGGTTTTCCTCTGGAAAGAATAGTTACATTTCAGGCTACGGGAGCATTAGGCTATGGAATCGAATATAGTTACTCTATTCAGGAGCGCCAGAGGCTTGCTGCTCTCGGTGGTGATAAGATGATGGCAATGCCTGTTATCTGTGATGTTGGATATGAAGCCTGGCGAGCGAAGGAGGCCAAACTTGCAGATGCACCCGGCTGGGGTGCGGTTCAGGATAGAGGCCCGTTGTGGGAAGCTTGTACCGCCATCTGTTTACTCCAGGCCGGCTCTGATATTATCAGAATGCGACACCCTCGAGCTGTTGCTACCGTAAAGAATTTCATAAACCAGATATGGTCGGATTAGACATAAGGATTTTAGGAAAAACATGGCCTCTAAATAGCAAAATACAATTCATATAGCGTAAAAGAAAGGGCTTAAAAATGATTCTGATTGGAGAACGCATTAACGGGATGTTTGAGGATGTTAAGCAGGCGATTTCAGACAGGGATAAAAAGGTTATACAGGAACTCGCTCGAAAGGAGACCGAGGCTGGTGCTGCTTATTTGGATGTAAATGTTGGAACTGCTGCATCTGACCAGGAAGGTACGATGCAATGGCTTGTTGAAACAATTCAGGAGACATGCTCAACGCTGTTATCTCTGGATTCTCAAAAGCCAAATATTATAGCAGCAGGACTGAAGGTTGCTGATACAAGCAAAGGGATTTTAGTTAATTCAACTCCGCTGAATAAGAAAAGTGACGAAGAAGTTTTTGATAAGTACCTAGAGATGGCTGAACAGGCTGGTCCTAAGACCAGTATTATTGTACTTACGATGGATAAAAATGGTGTCCCCCAGGATATTGATACACGTGTAGCTCTTGCGGCAGAAATCGTTTCAAAGGCAATGGAGAAAGGTTTTGACACCCAGCGATTGTTTATTGATCCTATCCTTCTTCCTGTTAACGTACCCAATGCACAGACCCAGCCGGGCATTATACTCTCTGTAATTGACCAGATTAAGTTCCTTTCAGAACCTTCCCCACATATAACGATGGGGCTGTCTAATCTGTCTCAGGGAACAAAACAAAGAAGTTTGATAAACCGTGTGTTTTTGGCCATGGCTATATCACATGGTGCGGATTCTGCAATAGCTGATGTTTTTGATGAAGAGCTGATGAATGTGGTTGCTACTTCTGAAATGCTGATGAACAAGCAAATATATTCGGACTCCTTTCTAAAGGTCTACTCGTCCGTTAACAAAGCGTAAACCCCTGCTTGTGCGGAGACGGACTCCGTAATTTGTAAAGCAAGAACGAAATATAAAATATGAGGTATGATATGAAACTTGACGCAACAAAAATGAAGGATTGGCAGATTGCAGAAGCTGCCGAGGAAACAATGAAACCTGTCAGCCAACTGGCAGATGAGATGGGCTTGAATGACGACGAACTAATACCTATGGGGCACCAGTTGAGCAAAGTCGATTATATGAAAGTGCTTGAGCGCCTGCGCGGCGCCCCGGATGCAAAGTATATTGATGTTACCGCCATTACGCCGACGCCCCTAGGTGAGGGAAAAACCACAACTGCTATTGGACTGATTGAAGGCCTGGGCAAGCTTAACAAACGGGTCGTTGGCGCAATCCGTCAGCCGAGTGGAGGGCCCACATTCAATATTAAAGGTTCTGCGGCCGGCGGCGGGCTTGCTCAGTGCATTCCTCTGACCCCGTTCTCAATCCGGCTCACTGGTGATATTGACTCTATCACAAACGCACACAATCTGGCTATGGTGGCCCTGACCTCGCGTATGCAACACGAAAACAACTACGACGACGGCCGGCTAGCAAAAAGCAATCTGAAGCGAATAGATATCGACCCCGAAAGGATTCAAATGAAATGGGCGATGGATTTTTGCGCCCAAGCGCTGCGTAATATCAGGATTGGCCAGGGTGGAAAAATGGACGGCTACGAGATGGACTCGGGTTTTCAGATTACCGTCTCAAGTGAGGTTATGGCGATACTGGCAGTTGCAAAGGACTTGAAAGACATGCGAGAGCGTATGGCCAAAATAGTCATCGCCTATGATAAAAAAGGCAACGAAGTTACAACGGCCGACCTTGGAGTCGACGGCGCAATGACTGCATGGATGGTTGATGCTGTTAATCCGAATTTGCTGCAGACCATCGAAGGCCAGCCGGTATTTGTGCACGCCGGGCCATTTGCCAATATCGCGATAGGTCAAAGCTCGATTATTGCTGATATGATTGGAACCAAACTGGGTGATTACCACGTAACCGAGAGCGGCTTCGGGGCTGACATAGGTTTTGAGAAGTTCTGGAATTTGAAGTGCCGCATGTCCGGCTTAACTCCAAACGCTATTGTAATTGTCGCAACTATCCGTGCTCTGAAGATGCACGGCGGCGGGCCGGTAGTAAAACCCGGCATACCGTTGAGCAAGGAATATATCGAGGAGAATCTCGAATTAATTGAAAAGGGTTGTGAGAATCTTGTTGCCCATATAGAAACGGTTAAGAAAAGTGGCGTTCGGCCGGTGGTTTGTGTAAACAGCTTCCATACCGACACCAAGGCCGAAATAGACCTTGTCCGCAAAGTCGCCGAGCAAAACGGGGCACTCGCTGCGGTCTCGGAGCACTGGATTAAGGGTGGAGACGGTTCAATCGAGCTGGCGGAAGCAGTGATTCAGGCCTGCAGTGAAACGAACGACTTTAAGTTCCTGTACGATTTGGATACCCCTCTGAGGAAGCGAATTGAACTGATAGCGAAAGAGGTATATGGAGCCAAAGGTGTAACTTATACCGATGAAGCTCTGGAGAAGGCCAAGGCCCTGGAGGCAGATCCACAGGCCAATGAGCTGGGTACGTGCATGGTCAAGACCCATCTTAGTTTGTCGCATGACCCGGACCTGAAGGGAAGACCCACCGGTTGGGAGCTTCCTATTAGTGACGTTCTTGTTTACAAAGGTGCCGGCTTTATCGTGCCGGTGTCGGGGGCTATTAAGTTGATGCCGGGTACTGCCTCCAATCCTGCGTTCCGCCGCATCGATGTGGATGTCAACACCGGGAAAGTACAGGGTCTGTTCTGACCGGTCAGATAAGCTGTTCTTTGAATCCCCTCGAACTCGAAAGTGAGTAAAAATGTGGCAGTTTTGCGTGGAAAGCCTTCTTGTCGAACACGGGCAAGGGCGAATAGAGAATCCAGATGTATTTTGGTTATAGGAGCGGGCATCGCAGGGGCAACCGTGGCGCAGCGCTTGCAGCCAGACCCCAAACACAGCAAAAAGCGTTTGGGAACCAGGAAGTTGACATTATCAAATCTTCGGTGGCAACAATGGATATTATTCCCCAACTGGCGGTGGTTGATGCTATTCAGCTTGGCTCTGCACCACCCGGGACGGTGCACCGTTTCAGCCTCGCCGAGTTGGCTGGTACTGTTCGGCTAAGCTCTTCACATGACATAAATTTTGTAACCGCCCTCCAGATGGCTAAAGAATGGGGTTACAATATTCCCGCAGATATTCGCATTTATGAAATAGAGGTTAAAGAGCTGTTGAGATTTTCCCAGGGCTGTACCTCGGAAAGCAAAGCAATGGTTGGAGCATACGGTAAAGTTAATCGGAAATAAAGTCTGCAAACCAAGGTTTTTGACACGATTACAAACAGAAACCATGTCATAGCTTGACCCTGCTACTTTTCCCATTTTTAGCATGCGGACTATAATTTTCCTCTTCTGAATATGTTAAACGCGTCATGATGACCACCGCAAGAGCTAACACCGCAATCTTCTTTCAATGTTGTGTTGTGGCTGCTTTTATGAAATCCTCTGACGGTCTCAACACTAAAATACCAAAACTGTAAAAAAAACGGTTTTTCCTGAAGATTCTTTGGTTCCTATCTGTATCTACACTACTCCATGTGTATGATACCCAATGGGGCTCGAAATGTATGCTGGCACGTGAGTACTCTCTGTGAGAAGCTCTTCAACAATATTTGAGACAATTGTATCGAATGAAAAGTGTTGACCGGCTTGTAAAAAATTGTACGCTATTGCTTTATAATGAAAGGGAATAACTATGATTGTCTCATTTTTTCGTCGCTCAAAGTTATGGGCAACTGAAGAAGAGCTTTGGCTTGTAACATTGCAGCGAACAGTCTCTCGTAAGGTCGCGGGAGTAACAATAGAAAGAAGATTTCTCGTTGATTCCAGCCGGACTTTGAAAAGTGATGAGCTGGATAAGCTCAAATGGCTGCTGAAGGAAACGTTTGAGCCCGATATGTTCAAGGAGCAATCTGCCCTTCAGAAGAATGCTCTCGAGGTTGGCCCCAGGCTCGCAATAGTTACGCCAAAAAGTACCAATGCTGTTTCCATTTGCCATGCGTGTGGGCTGGATTCTGTAACGAGAATTGAGCAGACGCGGCGTTTTTATATCTGCTTGGAAGACCATTCTGACCTTTCCCCTGAGCAGCAGAAGAAGATATATACGCTCATCCATGACAGGATGACAGAGCAACCATACTTTGAGCCACCGACTTGCTTCGATCAGGACGTCGAGCCGGAACCGGTCCGGCTTATTCCACTGCTTGAAAGGGGAGTTGATGTGCTCAAGGATGCAAACGAGAAATTGGGTCTGGCCTTGGACAAACAGATGATGCAATACATACTCAAGTATTACCAGAAACTGGGCCGCAATCCAACCGATGTCGAGCTGTTTATGTTCGGTCAGCTCAACTCCGAGCATTGTAGGCATCACCTGTTCAAAGGTAAATTTATCATCGGCGGTAGGCAGATGGACAACAGCCTGTTCAACATGATTAGGTCAACCACAGAAGCCAATCAGGGCAATGTCATTGTCGCCTACGAGGATAATGCTGCAGTGACATCAAGCAAGCCAGTTAATATGTTTCTTCCGTCAAACCTAATGGTTCCATCCCCCTTAACAACCAGAATCGTAATGACATGTGATGCTTTTAAGGTTGAGACTCATAACCACCCCACAACCATCAGTGCTGATCCTGGCGCGGGAACCGGTTTGGGCGGAAACATACGTGATATACAAGGTGTTGGTTGCGGAGGAACTGTATTGGGAGCTCTGGCCATCTATAATGTGGCTAACCTTCTTATCAATGGCTATAATCTGCCTTGGGAAAGAGAATATGCCACTCACCCTTCACGCTTCCAGAGGCCTCTGGAGATTATAATAGAGGCTTCAAATGGGGCTAGTGATTACGGCAACAAGTTTGGGGTTCCTGTTACCACAGGCTCCTGTACGTCGTTCGAACTGTTGTGTGGTGGCGATCATCACGGATGGAGAAAGACCTGTATGGTGGCGGGAAACTGGGGTGTGATTAATGATGTCCATGCAGGTAAAAAGGAGCTTCGGAAAGGGTACTTAGTTGTGCAGATTGGCGGTGACAGATACCCAATTGGTCTTGGCGGAGGTTCTGGTTCAAGTAAGGACGCTGGTGGTCAAGAAGTAGACTTGGACTTTGATTCGGTTCAGCGTGCAAACCCTGAAATGGAAAACCGCAACGAGTCGGTAATACAGGCTTGTTCCGAGCTTGGTGAGAAGTCCCCCATTATTAGCATCACGGATCTTGGTGCAGGTGGTGAATGTGTGGCACTACCAGAAATTGTTCACCCGCATGGCGCCAAGTATGAGCTGCGAAATATCCCTTGTGGCGACAAAACCATGAGTGTCCTCGTTTTCTGGTGTAATGAATCACAGGAAAGTATGGTTATGGTTGTTACCAGGAAAGGTTTACCAGTCCTCGACCAGATCTGCAAAAGGAACCGGTGCCCAATGTATGTCATAGGTGAAGTTGCCGGAGATGGTAAACTGGTGCTTACAGATAAAGATGCACCTGATGATGGACCCAGAGAGCAGAAAGTTCCCATTGACGTGGATATGGAATTTCTGCTGGCGAACTTACCTGAGATGACAATAGAATGTGAAAGTTTACCTCGTCAGCTTGTTCCCATGAGATTACCTGAAGGTTTGAGCGTCACTGAAGCACTTGAAAGGGTGCTTCGTTTGCTCAAAGTAGGCTCCAAACATTTCCTTACCCGTAAGGTTGATCGCTCTGTTGGAGGCCTAAGTGCACAACAACAAACAGTGGGACCACTACAACTTACCATGGCAGATTGTGCTGTAACCGCTAGAAGTTTTTTTGGATTCACAGGCATTGCTACGGCAATAGGTGAACAGCCTATCAAAGGCCTTGTCAATACAGAGGCTGGTGGCAGGATTAGTTTAGGAGAATCCCTGACCAATCTTGTATGGGCACCTGTTGAAGATTTTGGGTCAATCAATTTCTCTGCTACCTGGCAGTGGCCATGTGGGCAACCAGGTGAGAATGCACGTCTTTATCAGACTGTTCAGGCAGTAACCAGACTCTGCAAGGAGCTGGGATTGAGGATACCGGTTGGCAAGGACTCAGTTTCAATGACAGCTTGGACAACGCTTGGGGGTAAAAAACACCCTGCAAAATCGCCAGGCACGGTTCAAATGATAAGCTTTGCATCATGCCCTGATATCACCAGAGTTGTCAGCCCTGATATCAAAATGCCCGGTGAAGGAGTGCTTATTATGCTTGATCTTTCTGGTGGCAAAAAAAGGCTGGGTGGTTCTGCCCTCGCCCAGGTCTATGAGCAGATTGGTAACGAATCCCCAGATTTGGATAACTCACATCTTCTTCAGAAAGGCTTTGAGGCCATCCAGGAATTGATTAGAAAAGGTCTGATATTGTCTGGCCATGATGTTTCAGATGGTGGTCTGATTACTTGTCTGTTGGAGATGGCATTCGCTGGCAACTGTGGTCTTGAGATTGACCTCAGCAACGATAGTGTTTTCAGTGGACACAATGTTTTTTCATCACTCTTTGCTGAGGAGCTTTCTCTGGTGTTTGAAATCTTGCCTGCGAACTTAAGACAATTAGATGAGATACTCCATGCCTATGGCTTTGATTTTAACAAGAACACTGTTTTGTTAGGCCAAACAACGAAAGAACCCAAAATCACTTTCAAATACATGCAAGAAACAGTCCTTGATGCTGACATGAGAGGACTCAGGGACATTTGGCAGCAAACATCCTTCGAGCTGGATAAGCTCCAGGCCAACTCTGCCTGCGTAGGTTCTGAACGGAAAGCGAACTTTGACCGTAAAGGACCACGTTATAAACTTCCCTTCAATCCAGCCCCGACACGAACTGAGAAAATGGAATCTATGAACAAACCCAAAGTGGCAATCCTGCGTGAGGTAGGTACCAACGGGGCCCGCGAGATGGGGGGGGCATTCTTCGCCGCTGGTTTCGAACCATGGGATGTTACAATGGCCGATATTGCTGATGGAAGAGTAAGTCTAAAAGATTTCCGCGGTGTTGCCTTTTCAGGGGGGTTCAGCTTTGCTGATGTTCTGGACGCTGGTAAGGGATGGGCAGGTGTTATTATCTTCAATGAAATGATACGTAACGAATTCAAATCTTTCATTGAGCGTAACGATACTTTTTCCCTTGGTGTTTGCAATGGATGCCAGGTAATGGCCTTGCTTGGATGGGTTCCTTGGCGTGGGATAGATATTCAGCGACAGCCGCGTTTTGTAAGGAACGAGTCAGGCATATTCGAGTCACGATTCATCACAGTGAAAATATGTCCAAGTCCATCTATCTTCCTGAAGGAAATGGAAGGTTCTGTGCTCGGTATATGGGTAGCCCATGCAGAAGGCAGGTGTTTGTGGCCCGATCAAAGAATATTTAGCCAAGCTGTGAATGTGGATCAAGAACTGGCACCCATACGCTTTGTTGACGATAACGGCCAAGAGACAGAACAATATCCGTTCAATCCAAATGGTTCAAGATTTGGTATAACTGGAATATGTTCCCGTGATGGAAGACACCTAGCTCTTATGCCACATCCTGAGAGGCTATTCCAAGTTTGGCAGTGGCCGTTCTGGCCGCCTTATTGGTCTGGTCTCAAGACTTCACCATGGCTGATACTATTCCAGAATGCTAGGGAATGGTGTGAAGAGAATCCGGCATAATCGCCCAAACAAATAAATCGTCGGTACTGAAAAATAATTTAAGTTTTTTGTATATAAAGGGTGGCAATCCCAAAAAGAATCGCAAAAATTGATTATATCGCCGCTGGTGACCCTGAGACATATTACTACTACAACGACCAGCAGGTTGTCGAGGAATATGACTGGGCTAATAACGAATTTGGCGAGGCAGCCCCACCGGCTGGTAACGATATAGCTTAAAAAAACGCCCACCGGACTTTTTGTCCGTAGGTTGTCACAGTCGTCTTAATGGGGCTGATATAAAGCCTAAGTGTTTGTGAATTATAGGTTTATTAACACGCCCGGCAGGACTCGAACCTGCGACCTACGGATTAGAAATCCGTTGCTCTATCCGGCTGAGCTACGGGCGCCTCAATACTTAAACCCTTGCAATTTAACAACTTCCTGTGAATTCTGTCAATCCCTTTTAGTTAGCATAACTGTCCCGAAGATTTTGGGGGGAATTTTTCAACCCGGTAGCTTAAACCAAACATACTTACACTAACAATTTTTACATCTCAACGCCACATTTGGGGACAGTTGCCACGCCGTGGGCGGGGTCGGATGTTACATTTTTAGTTTGCCAACTGGTCAAGAACAGCTTTTTGGTAATCATCTGTTCCAGTCTTCAGCTCTGAAAGGTTGTAGGTGGTTTGGATTTTACGTGTTAGATACTCTATTCGGTTCTCCGGAACCGGATGTGTTGAAAGAAATTCGATTGGTCTGGTTTTCTGCTGAGATTGAAGCATCTGCATAGTTTCAACCATAGCATAAGGATTATATCCTGCAGAGACCAAATAATCCAAGCCCGTTACATCCGCCTCTTGTTCGTCGGCTCTGCTGTATTTTAATCCGACGATTTGCCAGGTCAAATCAGCAACGTTTAGAACAGTCTTGGAAGTCTCTTCGGAAGTTATGGTAGAAAGTACCATCTGATATCCGATTTGTTTTGTCATAGCTCGCGAGGAATGTCGGGCAACGACATGAACCGTCTCATGTGCGAGGATTGAGGCAAGCTGGGCTTCGCTGTTGAGTTTTTCAAGCATACCCCTTGTTATAAAAACATATCCGCCTGGCAATGCAAAAGCGTTAACGGATTTGTCCTCGAGTGCATAGAAGTGATATTCCCATTGTCTGGTATGGCTGACTCGTGCGATTTTTTGGCCAACGTTGTCAAGATAGTTTTGCAAGGTTACGTTCTCGATTTTGCCTCCCATTTGTTCTTCGATTTGCGGGGCATACTTTCTGCCTATTTCAACTTCCTGCTGAGGGGTGAAAAAATTCAGGTGTTTTTGGCCGGTTATGGGATTGACTGCGCAGCCGGAGAGGCAAAAGCCCAGGCCTAATATTAATAATGTGAGTTTTTTGCAGCTTTTAACCACTAATTTCGAGGATTTTTGGCTGCGAAAAGGCACAAGATTTAACCGCAGAGGGCGGAGAGGCGCTGGTTTTGAGATTGGGTTAGATTGGGTTTGTTTGGCTTTGTTTCCATTGAGTCGGAAGGCGTTATTATTTTCATAATCTTTTGTTATTACTGAGCTTGCGTTCATTTTAGCATTCGGTAATTTGGGTTTGTTTTGCATAAAAAGGTGGATTTGTAGAGCGCTCTCTACAAATGTAGAGCGTTTTTTCGCTTGTGCCTCGTAAGTCCTTATTGGTTAAAGAGTTAAATAGTTTATTGTTCATAGTTCCTTGTTCACTTCGGTAAACTCTGTTGATTGGTTCATTGTTCGTTTTTGGGCGATTAAAAAAACACGCGCCCCTCTATAGTAAGGGCGAACTTGCGCATTTGGTCGATAATTCGGGAATTTTTGGATGGTCAAAATTTGTAAGTGCCTGTGTGGTAAGGAGATAAAAATTTTCAAAAAATTTGATTTTTGTTTGTAGACCCCTGCGCGTTTGGTCGACCATTCGGCAGCAGAAAAGGCTACCGAAAAAAGCAAAAGTAACCAAAAATGCACGAAAAGTGGGCGAAATTTGCCAAAATTGAGAAAAAAGCACGCCTTTTTTGCAATTTTAGGGGTAAACTGGATTTGTATTTTTTCTATTTGACGGATATATTGATTATTGCTTAAATTTATGATGGGAGTAGCGTGAGTGGTGTTAAAAGACAGAGGTCAGAAGTCAATGGTTTATGGAAAGAAAGAAATCAAAGAAAAATTAAATAACTTAGGCCTTGGCAAGGTTTATAAACTTGTATGTTCTTTTACAACCGAGTGTATACGTTTACAAACAATCCGAACAGAAGAAAAAAACATAAAAATTGGTGATTCTAAAATAGGTGGACATCCAGACTTACCTGATGATGTTGAATGGCCAAAGTGGGATGGGAATTCCCTGTCCTTCCTAGCACAAATAAACTTGAAAGATCTTCATGATTTCGAAAAATGCGAGGGTCTGCCTGAATCTGGCTGGCTATACTTTTTTTTTGAATATGGCCTTGATGTCTGGGGATTTGAACCTAAACAAAGGTTTGTGGAAAGTAATACACATCAAATCCTCCTTAGAAAAGCTTTCACGGCGGTCCATACCTGACAGCAGTGAAAAACAGGATATGTACTACGATCCATGTCGAGTGTCATTTTATAAAACTGTTTCTGTTCCCGGATGGGAATTAGTTTATAAAAATGTCCCTGGATTAAATGAAGAAGATGATGAAAAATATGAAGAGTTTATAGGTTTTATGCTAGACTCTGATCCCTGCCAAGCAAAACACCAAATTTTCGGTTTTCCTATCAAAGTGCAGGGAGATATGAGAGTTGATTGCGAACTTTTTTCTAAGGGTCTTGATTATGATAAAGTTCGGAAACTTAGTAAATCTGAAATCAAGAAAATCGAAAAAAATGCAACCGAATGGTGTCTTTTATTCCAAATAGATTCAGACGATAGCACCGGGATGATGTGGATAGACTGCGGCAAGCTTTACTTCTGGATCAGGGAAGAGGATTTAATCAATCGCAATTTCGATAATATATGGATGATTCTACAATGCTACTAAAATAAATTTAAAGTTGGGAATTGCAGATATGTTAGAGAAAGGTATAATTTTTAAAGCAACTGAGAGCGGGAATAAGCTTGTTTGAATATTTGACAAAAAATTTCTTTAGGGAGAAAAATGGAAGATGCAAGGCCCTCTTATTGGGAAGAATACAGTAATTTACAGTTCACAAAATACAAGATAATTAGGGAATATCTAAATGGATGGTTTCCGAAGTTAGGCTCATGGAGTGGTAAAATTCTATATATAGATACCCATGCAGGTAGAGGTAAACATAAAGGTGGGCAAGCAGGATCACCATTAGTTGCACTTAAAACTTTTCTTAACCATACGTGGAGAGACAAAATTTTAGAAAACTGTGAAGTTAGGTTTATATTTATTGAATGGAATGAATCAAACGTGCAAAGTTTGAAGCAAGAAGTAGAAAAACTTGGTCCACTGCCTAAAAAAGTTTTTTATGAAATATATCATCAAAACGCCTTTGAACTCTTAAAAGACATAGCTAACAAATTTGAAAAAATAGGAGGTAGGCTGGCACCATATTTTATGTTCATTGACCCTTATGGATTCAAGATACCTTGCGAAGTCTTAAGAAGAATAAAGGCTCACTCTCGCTCAGAATTATTAATAACCTTAATTTGGCGAGAACTCGATATGGCCATGCAACAAGAACAACAATCCACAGGCTTAAAGGAGACAATTAACAACATATTTGGGGGTGAAGAATGGCAGAACATAAAAAAAATCTCCGATGTTGATGATCGTGGTGAAACATCCATTCAAATGCTCAAGGGAAAAATCGGAGCAGAATGGGCAACTTATATAAGAATGCTCGGAGACAATCAGAAAACAAGGTGTTTCTTGCTGCATTTGACTGACCATGAAGCAGGACGGGGCCTTATGAAAGAAGTTATTTGGAAATGTTGCCCAGAAAATGGTTATTATGCAAGAAAAAAGATGATCCTAACCAGCAATATCTTATAAAACCTGAGCCAGACTTAAGAGAGCTACAAAACTGGGTAATCCATAAGTTGTCAAGAAAACCTTATACTTGGGCCGAATTGTCTGAGAGCTTGCGAGATGAAATATGGTTGAATAAACATTTGTGGCAGGTGATTAAAAATAGTGAAAAAATAACACCCACGAATTTTAGTGGAAGATTTTCTCAAAAATCTAACCCAACTTTTACATTAGTGAAAAATCATACATAAGAAAATTGATCTATTTCATATTTTGTTGGCATGTCATCCCAAGTTTGTCCATCGAGGATTCTTCCATTTTTTTTCTTATTCACACCGCCCCATTGTTTGAAGAAGAAGGGGACTTTTGCAGCGAGGCATTGGTCGCGTATATCGGCAGCCCATTCGGGCTTCATTGGTCTTGCGCCCGGGCCTGATTCGCCGCCAACAATTACCCAATCGATACCAGAGAAGTCGATATTGGGGGTTGGGCCGAGAAGCGGTTCAAAAGATATAAATTTAACAGCAGCATTGGTTTGTCTTAAGTGGTCTATACGGTATAGATATTTGGCAGTTTCAACCGTAACTCCCATCCATATATTAGGCAGCCAGGGCAACTTAGAATTCAATTCAACCATGCGTTTAGAGCGTTTAGTTAGAATCTGGTATCTGTGATGAGATGCTTTGTGCATAACATCAAACATTTTATCAATAAAATCCTTTGGAACGTCCCGATGAAAAATATCACTCATCGAGTTTACAAAGATGGTGCGAGGATGCTTCCAGCGGAGAGGTATTTTAAGGACGTGCGGGTGAATCGTGACACGAAAACCCTTCGCGTAATTAGGGCTGCCGGCAGCTTTTAGACGCAGAGCCATTCTTTCAGCATAACAGTTTTTACAACCTATGCTGATTTTAGTGCAGCCTGTAACCGGATTCCAAGTAGATTCAGTCCATTCGATTTTTGAAATCTGAGCCATTTTAAACTCCACAGGAATATATTCTAATAATAATTTCTTCGAAGTAGATTTTCAAGGCATTTATCTTTGCTGTCGGAGGCCGTGTTGAGCATCGTATATAAACACGGAGGCACTAAAGTTTAAGAGTGAGTAAAAAAGAAGTAGGACGCAGGTAGAAATGCAGTTAGTCAAAGTGGTGCAAAAAAAAACCTCGACAGAGACAATCGAGGGCGGGCGTGCTGATGATGGCGGAGGGCTTTAATTGAGCCGTGCAGCTTTAATTTTTCTGGTATTCGAAGAGGACGATATCATAGTGATTCAAGGGCGGCAGCACCATATCGATGCGTCCGTCATTTCGCCTGGTGAAGGTCAATTCCTGACGGGCGTGCAGTAGACGGACGGCTCGCACGGGCTTACGCGGCATGAAACTGATGCGAATGCCGTCAATCGGAATCGGCATGTGCAGCGCATTGCCGCTTTGACCAGAATGGTTGTATAAGCTGAGCCATTCGAATTCGCCATTTTGAGATAAGCGCTGATTAATCTGAACCAACGGGTGAGCTGAGACGAGCACTCGGCGCTCGATTGCCAACAGATTATCGATGGCACCGAGCAGTAAAGCGGCGTGTCCCTGATGTGCCTGCCGAGCGTAGTGGGTGCCGATGTCGAAGGTGAAACAAGCGGCAGCACCTCTGCCGTGCTTGCGGTAGATCAAAGCAGGGTGGTCGGAGACATAGCGATAGTAGCTTTTTTCCGGTGGGCCGAACATGTCGGCTGGAATCAGACGCAGCAACTTCTTGACATCATCGCCTGTCTGATACACATTGAACCGGCCGCGTAAGAAAACAAGATCCAGGTCATCCAGCACGGACATATCCAGGGTTGTCTTGTCCTCCGGGCGAATACGAACGTAAGAGCCCTTTTGCGAGGGACGAGACTCGATGAGCTTGACCTGCCCCAAGCACTGCAACTCTTTCGGCACCTGCTGGATCAGCAACAGTTTTCCACCTTGTTTGACGTAGTCATCCAGAACGGCAACCTGGCCTGGGTCCAGTCCTCCTGCGTCGGGCAGAATGACCAGCGGGAACTGTTTGAGTTGTTCCGGGTCCAGGGTAGTCAGTTCAAAGGCAACCTGACCTTCAGAGAGGATTTGGAGGATACCCTGATACTCCTCTCGGCCTCGACGAAGAAGTCCGACGTCACCGGCGGGTTTTGTATCCAGTAGCCACGCTTCATTCACCTCGTGAAATCGATAGATATCGCGAAGCGTATCGAGGGTGGCACGGTCTTCGAGCCGGTGCAGCGGTCCCATGCAGTAGAAGCCCAGCCACGCTCCGTTGACCAGCTGCTCCCATACTCGTCTTGCCTGCAGGGCGGTAGCGACACCTGCATGTCTGTAGGCGATTTCGATGAAATGGTTCGCAGTGTTGTTGAATTGTCTTCGCCCCATGGTCAACATAGTCGATTTGACTATGTCGGTATCGTGGTAGGTTCTGACGCCGCGGGGAGAATGTGATTCCCCGCGTATTACGTCCCCGTCGTAGAGCATGAGATCGGATTGTTTGGCTTTAAAGAACTCTCTGACCCGCTTGAACTGTTTGTCCGTCATCATGCGAGTGAACTCGCCGTACTTTTTGTATGCGGGGGTGTCGTCTTGTGTTGGAGGCAAGTCCATGCCGCTGTATTGCTTGAAGAGCCTGCGGCAGTTGTCGCATTGACAGATGCCGTGATAGTTGTCGCTGTAGTCTGAGCGCTGGTATCCGCTCATATTGAAGAAGATACCGTCGAGCGGGTAGCGGTCAATGGCTTCTCCTAAAAACTTGAACATGTATTCCTGCTGATATCCGCCGCTGACACAGGTGTGCACCTGGCCGTTGTAATTGACGTTCTGACCTGTTTCGCCGACATAGAGCCATTCGGGATGTTCGGCGGCGAACTTCTCATTGATTTTGCTGACGTCGAACCTGCCAATCACTCGGATTCCTTCGGCATGCAATCGTTTCAGGACGGTTTCTGTCAAGTCGCCCTTCATAAAAGTATTACGGTAGTGATACTTGACTTCGGTGGGATAATTGGCCACAATTCCGCCAACGTTGAACTTAACGATATTAACCGGGAACTCCTTCAGCTCCCTGACATACTGGTCGATATCCATTGTCGCATCTATCTCCCGCAAATTAGTCTGTATCATCCGATGGGGTTTTAACCACCACGGGGAGGGCTGGTCTTCGCAGCGCACGATGTTTACGGGATACAAGCAGAACAAGCACGCGATTATGAGTAAGCGTTCAGTCTTCATTTATCTGTCTCCTTCAAAGCTTTTACCACAGCCATTCGGGCCTGGGCACACGCTGAACAGTTTGCCCAAACGGCACAATCGTGAGTCTATCTTCCCGAGCGGCGGAGTCAAGGAAAAGATGCCTGGTGGAACTGCCCATCTTCATCCAGCAGTAACTATTGCAGGGTGTGGGTGGTTTGGCAGGCAGAAGTTTGAGAATTCGAACCGCAGGCAGCAAGTAAAATTACGCCTCCGATTTTGAAGTTTATATTTGAAACTCACGGCGATTTGGACTATAAGTTATGCTAATTTTATTCAGTAGAGAACGATATGGTCAAAGAACAAGTTTGTCAGCACTGCTTTTACAAAAACGATTGTCAAAAGGTTTATGAGCATCTGGGCAAGGCCGAGGGACCTTCGGTAGCGTGGAAAGCGGTAACAGCTTTTCTAATTCCTATAACGGTATTTATTGCAGTTCTGACGTTATTTGAACGGCTTTTGGCTGAAACATTAACCGGCAAAGAGCTGCGGACAGCAGTAAGTTTTTTACTTGCTTTGTTTGTAACTTCATTAGTGATTTTTACTATAAAAAAAACGAGCAAGAAGTTTAACAAGGACGGATAACAGAGATTTTATAAAGTATGAAAATTAATACGAAAGGCAGATTTTCGTTCCCCGGCGGGACACACCCGCCGGAAAGGAAAGAGCTTTCCTGTGAAAGCCAAATACGGCAGGCACCCGCCGTCAAAAAAGTAGCGATAATGCTCAGCCAGCATATCGGGGCTGTGTGTGAGCCCCTGGTAAAGAAGGGTGATGTAGTTGAGGCGGGGCAAAAAATCGGTGATGCCGACGCATTTGTTAGTGCGCCGGTCCATTCCCCCATCAACGGCAAAATAAAAGCAATCGGGCTTCAACCTCATTTGGTCCTCGGGCGGTCTCCGGCAGTTACAATAGAAGCGGACCCTGATAACAATCCGCCAAAGAAACCCTGCAGTGGTAAATTTCCGGAGGACTTTGACGTTACCAGCTACTCTTCAGAACAAATATGTGATGCAGTCCGAGAGGCGGGGCTGGTCGGTATGGGCGGCGCCGGATTTCCGACGAGGGTAAAGATAGAGCCAAATCCTCGTTTGCCGAAAGAGACAATGATAGTTAACGGATGCGAGTGCGAGCCGTATATCACCTGCGATTATCGCATTATGCTTGAATGGACGAACCAGATTCTTGCAGGTGTTAAACTTGCCAGGAAAGCGAGCGGCTGCTCTAAAGTACTCATCGGTATAGAGGACAACAAACCCTATGCAATAGAAGTTATAAATTCGGCTCTTGAGAAGTCCGGTGACAGTGACAATATTGAAGTAGTGCCTGTCAAAACAAAATACCCACAGGGAGGTGAGAGGCAGCTGGTTAAATCGATTCTTAAAAAGGATGTTCCAACCGGCGGCATTCCCCCTATGATAGGTGTTGTGGTTCTGAATGTAGCGACAGCAGCGGCAATTGCCGAGGCGGTTGTTCTTAATTCGGCGTTAACGCACAGGGTGGTAACCGTTACGGGCGAAGGGATTGTGAATCCCGGTAATTACTATGTTGCGATAGGGACACCGATTGAAGAGCTTATTGAGTTATGTGGCGGACTGACCGAAGAGGCCGTCAAAGTTGTACTCGGCGGACCAATGATGGGGATAGCGGTTGCAGATTTATCGATGCCTGTTACGAAGACCACAGGGGCTGTAACTGTCTTGACGAAGGAGCAAATCGGAGCAGCCAAGTTTGAGGGCAGAGAAACTGCCTGCATCCGCTGCGGCAGATGTTTGCTTGCCTGCCCTGAGAACCTTAACCCGACGAAAATCGCCCATGCGGTGAAACATAATCTGATGGATTTGGCTGAAAAATATTATATAAGCGCCTGCATCGAGTGCGGGTGCTGCAGCTACGTGTGTCCTGCAAATATAGAACTGACCGGCCACATTAAAACGGGCAAAATTTTGCTTGCCCGTCAAAAGAAGAAGATACCGACGTAATTTTTTGAACAGGAAAAATTTGATGGCAAAGGACATAATAGTATCGCCTTCTCCTCACATTAGTAAGCCGCTTTCAACGCGGAAGGTGATGGTCGATGTCATTATCGGTTTGGTGCCGGCTATGGCGATGGCAGGTTATTACTTCCGCATATATGCACTAATTCTTATTGGGACCTGTGTCATTTCATCGGTGTCAACCGAATGGATTTGCAATTTAATACGAAAGAAATCCAATCCTACCGAGTCGCTTGGCGATTTTAGTGCAGTTCTGACAGGTATAATCCTTGCGTTGTCTGTTCCGCCGAGTTTGCCTTTCTGGGCTGCGATAATCGGCAGCGTCTTTGCAATAGCGATAGGAAAGATGGTCTTCGGCGGGCTTGGCAGTAATATATTCAATCCGGCAATGGTCGGCAGAGCGTTTCTGACCGCTTCTTTCGGTATGATGATGACGACCTGGACGGTTCCAGGCACTATAGATTCAGCGATGCCGATAATCAGCGCTTCAAGCGAATCGGTCGATGCAAGAACGCAGGCAACACCTTTGGCCCAGAGCAAAGAAGCGATAAAGAGCAAAAGTGGTGCAGAAGTTGTCAATGAACAAATGAAAGAGCTGCTCACTGGCGAGGTCGGCGGCTGTCTGGGTGAGACGAGTGCACTGGCTCTTATTATTGGCGGGATATATTTATTAATAAGGCGAACGATAAATTTCCACATACCGCTGGCGGTTCTGCTTTCAGCGTTTGTCTTTGCCGCCATTGCTTACTTTATAAATCCTGATGCATATATTTGCCCTTTGGCACATTTGCTGAGCGGCGGGCTTTTGATAGGAGCTTTTTTCATCGCTACGGACCCGGTTACCGCACCGCTGACCAGGAGGGGGATGTGGATTTTCGGGGCCGGGGTCGGAGCAATAACGATGCTGATAAGAATCGTGGGAGAGTATCCTGAGGGTGTGATGTTTTCTGTGCTTTTGATGAATGCGGCAACACCTTTGATTGACCGGTTCTGCAGGAAGGTCCCGACAGGAGGTAAGCCGAATGTCTAAAATAAAACACTTTATTGAACAAAGCTGGCTGTTGATAGTTTGTTCATTCTGTTTCGGTCTTCTGATAGCAGTAGCTAATGCCGCCTGGTCGGAGCGAATCGAGCAGAATAAGGTAACGAAGCTGAACAATTTGATGCGGGGACTGCTGCCGAAGGCGGCCAAATTTGAAGCGGCAGATTCATTTAAAATAACGACAAGAAAAGGTGACACATTCGAAAGCAATATTTTTAAGGCATTGTCTGATTCAAACGAATGTGTCGGGTGGGCATTTAACTGCCAGGGGCCTGGTTTTCAGGATAAAATTGAACTGGTTGTTGCTGTTGATAAAGTATTCGGAGAATTTTCCGGTTTTGATGTTTTGTTCAGTAACGAGACTCCTGGCTTCGGCGACAAGATAAAACTGCCCGATTGGCGGGGTCAATTTATGGGTGCACCGTGTGTGTCACTGCAGCTTACAAAAACCGGCGATATCGAGACGATTGATTCTGAAATTGTTGCAATCACCGGGGCCACTGTAAGCAGCGACGCTGTTGTTTCAATACTGAATAAATGTGTGGCTCAAATAAAAGACGAGATGATAAATAAAGGATTAATCAGCAATGTCAAGTGAAGTGCAGTTACAAGGCGGCCGTTTTTCACAAACTTTTATAGCCGGTCTATGGCGTGAAAACCCGGTCTTTCGGCTGCTGCTGGGGATGTGCCCGACGTTAGCTGTAACGGCGGCAGTAAAGCCGGCTCTTACTATGGGCTGCAGTGTCATCTTTGTGCTGCTGTGCAGCAGCATTGTGGTTAGTTTGATGCGTAACCTTCTTAGGCCGCATCTTCGGATTTTGATGTTTACACTTACGATAGCCACTTTTGTTACCATTGTCGACTTGTTCTTGAAAGCATTTGTGCCGACAATGAGCGAACGGCTCGGCCCGTATGTCCCATTGATTATTGTAAACTGCATCATCATCTGCAGAGCAGAGGCCTGTGCGAGCAAAAACGGATTAGTCATAAGTATCATTGATGCCGCAGGTATGGGGCTGGGATTTACAGCTACGCTTTGTGTTTTGGCAGCCATCAGAGAGCTTTTAGCCACGGGTAAGATATTCGAGATGCAAATTATGCCGGATTGGTTTGTGCCGTGGGCGGCGATGAGTATGCCCGTAGGTGCGTTTATAACTTTAGGATTATTATTAGGACTGGTTAATGCGACCAGCAAAAAATCTTAACAGAGGCGATTATGGATACGCTTAATACTTTGCTTTTAGGTTTTATTTCGATTGTCATAATCAATAATCTTGTCTTCACGAAGTTTTTGGGCATCTGTCCCTATCTTGGAGTATCGGGGCGAATTGATATGGCGTTAGGAATGGGTCTGGCGGTAACATTCGTGGTGACACTCAGCGGGACGCTGACCTGGATGATTGACCAGCGGATTTTGATGGGCACGGCGCTTGAGGTAACGAGATATGTCTGCTTTATCATGGTTATCGCCGGCGCTGTGCAGTTGGTGGAGATGTATGTTCGCAAATTCTTCCCTCGGTTGTATGATAGCTTCGGGATATTCCTGCCGTTGATTACAACAAATTGTGCGATTTTAGGATTGTGTCTTTTTATAAACCTATGGGGTATCGACTCTTTGATAGAGGCGGTGGTGCTCAGCTTCGGTGCGGGCATTGGTTTTACGATGGCGATTTGTATTATGGCAGGGATTCGTGAGAATCTTAATCTTGCCGACGTGCCGGAATCACTGCAGGGGGCACCGATTACACTTATAACAGCAGGATTGCTTACAATGGCGTTTATGGGTTTTGCAGGAATGATTAAATGATTTTAGCAGGCGTTTATGAATTATGGCAGTCTTCCTGGCCGGCAGGCTTGACGATGCTGGGTTTGGGCAGCGGTTTTGCAATAGTGTTGCTGATTGCGAGCGAGAAGCTAAAGGTCAAGGTCGACCCGAAGATTGAACAGATTGAAGAAGCTTTACCCGGCCTTGACTGCGGCGGCTGCGGCTTTGCCGGCTGCGGGCAGTATGCCAAATCGGTTATAGATAATCCCGAATTAATCGGCCGATGCGCACCCGGCGGTGCCGAAACCGCTGATAAAATCGCTGCTGTCCTTAACCTTCAAATAAGTGATTCAGGCGCACCCCTCAGGCCAATCGTTCACTGCAGGGCACATACAAATGACAAGAGTTGCTACGGAGAATATACAGGCATATTAACCTGCACTGCTGCCGACACTCTGTCGAATGTGCAGGCCTGTAATTTCGGCTGTCTGGGGTTCGGTGACTGTGTGCATGCCTGCAAGTTCGATGCCTTGCATATAGACGACGACCTGGCCACTATTGACTATGAAAAATGTACCGGCTGCGGGGCGTGCTCGCACGCCTGTCCGAGAAACCTGATAGCAATGGTGCCGTTTTCACAGGAAAATATGATGACCGTGGCCTGCCAAAGCAAGGAGACCGGCAAAACTTCACGGGCAATGTGTGATGTCGGCTGTATCGGCTGTGGATTATGTTCCAAACAAACCGATTTATTTACCATTGAGGATAATTTAGCCCGGATTGATTACAAAAAATATGCACCGAGTGAGCAAACTAAAACCGCTTTGAATAAATGTCCAACAGGCGTAATCATTTACGTTGGCAAAAGCGCCCCCGAACCTCGTCAGAAGGACAAAAAAACAGTCGCTACAAAAGAAGCTTAATAGGTATATACTTTCCGGATTTTGGAGGAGTGTAAAGGATAGTAAGGCCACTTTATCCTGTCGGGCATTTCACGAAAGGAGCTGCAATTATTTGCCCATGGTAACCTCCGAGACGACACTGTCATATTGGTTGAGAATTTTTTTGTTTTTCTGGGTGAAGATGGTATTAACTGAAAGTATCGTCAGGCAATTGGCAGCGAAGCCGGGGACGATTTCATACATATAGTTACTGAGGCCGATTTGCTTGAAGACAACCAGAACTACGGTGCCGACCACCATTCCTGCCAGCGCTGCCTGCCAGGTGGTTTTTCGGCTGAAGAGAGCAAAAATCACCAAAGGCCCGAAGGCGGCGCCAAATCCGCCCCAGGCATAGGCGACAATACCAAGAATAGTATCATTCGGCCTAAGTGCAAGAACCAATGCTACTACTGAAATTATGATTACGCAGACTCGTCCGACCAGAATAATCTGACGTTCAGATGCATCTTTCTTTATTGCCTTCTGGTAAAAATCTTCGGTGAGGGCCGAAGACGAAACCAAAAGCTGCGAATCGATTGTTGACATAATCGCAGAAAGGATTGCGGCCAGCATTATACCGCCGAGCCAGGGATCGAAGAGTTTACCAATCATAAAAATGAATACTTTTTCTTCGTCGCCGCCGGAAAGATTATCAAACATTCCTATTCCGATGAAACCTATAATCACGGCTCCTGTGAGCGACAGGAATACCCATACGATTGCTATTTTCATTGATTCAGTCAGCTTTGTTATAGATTTTGCGCTCATAAATCGTGCAAGGATGTGCGGCTGGCCGAAATATCCCAATCCCCACGCCATTGCTGAAACTATCATAACAAGGGCTGCAAAAATGCCTGAATTTTGAGTTTCTGGTAACAAGCTCAGAGATATACCTTTTTCAGTCATCGCATTTGTTATTCCTTCGGTACCTCCAACCTGGAAATATGCAACGGCAGGGACTATTACCAAAGCCAAAACCATAAGCGAACCCTGGAACAAGTCGGTCCAGCAGACAGCCAGAAAGCCACCGAGGAAGGTGTAAGTGATTATTATTGTTCCGCCGACGATTACGGCTGTTTGGTAGCTGACGCCGAAAGTGGACTCAAAGAGCTTACCAGTCGCAACGAGGCCGCTTGAAGCGTATATAGTGAAGAATATCAAAATGATAATTGCGGAGACGATGCGTAAAAGTCCGGTCGGGTCGCCGAAGCGCTGCTCGAAAAAGCAGGGCAGCGTTATCGTATCCGTCTTCTGCGTATAAATCCTCAAGCGTCCCGCCACAAGCTTCCAGTTCAGTATGGTTCCGATGAAAAGTCCGACGGCTATCCAGACCTTTCCCATCCCCGCTAAGTAAATCGCTCCCGGCAGCCCCATTAACAGCCAGCCGCTCATATCGGAGGCCTGGGCCGACAGCGCTGTCACCCAGGCACCCATACCTCTGCCACCGAGGAGGTAATCTTCGATGCTAACATTCCTGCGGTAAAAATAAAATCCAATGCCCAGCAGCAGGATAAAATAAACAATAAATGTCACTATTGTGCCGACCGACATAAGAGAGCTCTTCAGCAGTAACAGAGAGTAGAAAATAATGTATCGCGCAGTCTCATTCGATAACGACGGCAGTTCCCTTGGCGGAGGCCATGATTAGAGACTTGCTTTTTGAGCCGATGTTATCATAGTCCAGGGTAAAGCCGATGATGGCGTTCGCACCTTTGTTTCTGGCCTCTTCTTTTAGTTCAGCGATGACGTCACCTTCCATAGACTCCATGACTTCCTGATACGAGGCTGACCGGCCGCCGAAGATATCACGGAAGGACGTAAAAAAGTCACGGATGATGTTGACCGCACGGACATTACGTACTATGACGACGCCCTTGTATTCCCTGATTTTGATACCGTCCAGAATCGGCGTAGTGAAGATTTGAATGTCATCCATTAGTTAGTTCTCCTTAAATTTTTTAAGGATGATTCCCACTTGACAAGATTTGATTTTTCATTTTATCGATTTACTTCGCTCTGTCAAATATTTAATGGAGAACGTGTGGTTATCTTCTTACGAAGTGGTTGCCGGGAATGTTTTTTATCAAACCCTTTAGGCGAAGCGAGATGAGGTTTGCATTGACCTGGCCGGCGGGCAGGTCGGTGATGTTTATTAGCTCTTCTATGTGGAGCGGTTCTTTAGTCAGACGAGAATAAATCCTTTTTTCGTTGTCACTTAGATTCAGGTTATTTATGTCGAACAACGGGGTTTCCATAGTTTGTTGTGCATCTTTGGCGGCGGTCGTTACGTGCTGGTTAAGCTGCTGGCAGATGTAGCCAAGTGCTTCGGTAACATCTTCGATTCGGTCTATCAGCCGAGCGCCTTGTTTTATCAGATAATGTGTCCCTTTGCTGAGCGGCGAGTCGATTTTGCCGGGGACGGCCATCACTTCCCGATTATTGTCCAGCGCCACCTGTGCGGTAATCAGTGCGCCGGAGCGGTAACCGGCTTCGATAACAATCGTTCCCAGAGATAAGCCTGCTATGATTCTGTTTCGTGGGGGGAAGTTCTCAGCCAACGGCTCATAGGCAAGCGGCAGTTCACTAATACAGGCGCCTGATTCAGCGATGAGTTCGAAAAGTTTTTTATTCTCCGGTGGAAACACGTTAGCCAGGCCGCAGCCCTGGACGGCAATTGTTCTGCCTTTGGCCGAGAGGGCGCCTTGATGGGCGGCGCTGTCTATGCCGCGAGCCATTCCGGAGACGATGGTAAAGCCGGCTGAAGCTAAAAAATGTGCAAAGCGGGAGGACTGCTCGGAGCCATACAGACTGCACCTGCGGGAGCCAACTATGGCAACAGCTAAATTATTGCTTCGGCTTAAAGAACCTTTTATGTAAAGGACGGGAGGCGGGTCATAAATCCTCTTGAGTAGAAGGGGATAGCGTTCATCTTCGATGTTGATTATCCATACGCCAAGCTTATCAGCCAGTTCACACTCAGCGGCAGGGTCGAATTTACTGCACGTGGCGGCAATTTTTTCCGCCGTCCTGAAGCCAATTCCGTCGACTTTCGTTAACTGGCTTACCGAGGCGCCCAAGGCCTTATCAGGCGAACGGAAATGCTTTATGAGTTTTGTAAAAGTAACAGGTCCAACGGTCTCGGCCCTGATGAGCTTAAGCCATTTTTCGATATCGGCTGAATTGTGCTGCTGTTCTGACATACCGAGCTTTTGTAATGATAACGATTTTAGTCCAAGTTTATCCAATAAATGTAGAGAGTCAAGGAATTCTTCTTGCATCTCGAATATTTTTGGCCTGGAAGATAACTTTTTAGCAAATTCACCCTGCAAAATCTCCGATAGATAAAGAATGGCAACCCTTGAAGTTGCCGGTTCCCGACGACACAAACATTCAAAACCGGAATTATATTGGACTATGGAGCACAACAGAGAAAAGAACGATGGCCCTGTAAAGCGTGACGGCGGCAGTATTACTCTGCTGGAACAGGCAACTCCGCTGGCTCAGGAAATCAACTGTCTCGATATTGAGCGGATAGCCAAAATTTGCGTAGAAGATATCCCCAAAATACTTGGGGTAAAATTCGCTTCTTTGTATATACTTAACCAAACGAACAAAATTCTTCATCTTCAGAAGTGCAATCATCCCTTTCTTATCAACAAGATAGTCTCTCTTAATCAAAATCCTCCGTCTCCAATGATTATGGCGGTTGCAAGTAAAGAACTGATACTGACAAGCGACATAGACACTCACAAAAGGCCGATAATCAGAAAATCCCAGCGGACCTTTGCGGACAATTACGAGACGAGCAATTGTGCAATTACTCCCCTTATCTGCCAGAACAATGTGGTGGGTGTACTTAATTTAGCGGACAAGATAAACGCCGGCAACTTCAGCAGTGAGGATATTGCATTGATAAAGCTGTTTAGCCAGTTAGCCGGTGCATCAATCGGCAATATCAAGATGTTTGAGAAGATCCAACATCAGGCAACGACAGACGGTCTGACCGGGCTTGCCAACCACAAAAGATTTTACGAAATCTTAGAGCAGGAGTTATGGCGTTATCGTCGATACGGGGGACACGTATCTTTGATTATGGTTGACATCGACAATCTGAAAAATACCAACGACTCTTTCGGTCATCGAGCCGGCGACAAGGTTATAAAGGAAATCAGCAGAAAAATAAAAGGATGTATTCGCCAAATCGATATCGCAGCCCGTTATGGTGGTGATGAATTTGCGGTCATTTTACCTAACACGGCCATCAACGATGCCGTATTGGTGGCGGAGCGTATGGTTGATGTGGTTTCAAATTCGACAATAACATGGAAAAGGCAGCAGATAGGTCTTTCGATAAGTGTCGGACTTGGTGAATACGGACCGGAGAGCAGCCCGGAAGATATAACAAGCCGGTCGGACGAGGCCTTATATAGGGCAAAACAGGCAGGCAAAAATACAGTCCGGGTATTTGAGCAATCTCCAGAGTAAAATTCTTATAACACCTCAATTTTGTCAAAACATTAGAAGATTAATCACAAAAAATTTCTAAGAATTCACACAGGTAAAAAACGGCTTTTTCGCTCATCCAACGCAGTCTTACCAAGAAAGCCTAATTTTTTTGAATTTTAAGCTTGACAAAAGGCCCTCCTTGTCTATAATGTACATAGAGTTGATTGAATAGATAGACTTACTATAAAAGGAGAATAAAATGAGGCTTACAACTAAAAGTGAATATTCGATACTTGCCCTTATTTATATTGCTCGTAACGAAAAGAAGGGCTTTATGAAGATAGAGAAGATTTGCACAAATTGCAATATACCCAAGAAATATCTCGAATTGTTATTTATGATTCTAAGGCAAAATCACTATATATCCACGAAGAGGGGGACAGGCGGAGGTTATAAATTGGCTAAGACGGCATCAAAAATAAACATAGCTGAGATAATAAGATTAATGGATGGCGCCCTGGCGGCTACCGGGTCGGTGAGCAAATACTTTTTCACAGAGACGCCTTTATCCAGAGAGAAAAAACTTATGGAGGTTTTTGGCCAGATACGTGACTTTATTGCAAAGAAACTGGAATCTTTGAAGCTATCTGACCTTGTTTAGGCATTGGCAATCTAACTTATTTTCAAGTTTTCTATTTAGGGGGTTGTAAGATGGAATTAGCATTATGGTTTATTCTTGTGATAGTCATCGGTGCATTTATTTGCGAGTACGCTGACTCGACATTGGGGATGGGATACGGGACGACACTGACGCCTGAACTTTTGCTTTTCGGTTTTTCGCCGATGCAGATTGTCCCGGCTGTTCTTTTATCTGAACTAATAAGTGGAGTATTGGCGGGTATTTTTCATCACTTTGAAGGAGATGTGAACTTCAAACTCAAAACCACGGACGTATCCAAGATTAAAGGGATGGTAAACTCTCATGGTTTTTTTCATGGTTTGCAACAGACCCTTTCCTTTCACATGAAGATAGCTTTACTGCTGGCTACCTGCAGCATTATAGGTACCTTAATAGCGGTTTTCGTAGCGGTGAGCATTCCAAAATTCTGGCTGAAACTCTACATTAGTGTTCTGGTTTTGTCGATGGGTCTGCTTATTATCATTTTCTTCAATAAGAATTTTAAATTTTCTCCGAAAAAGATTTTCTTTCTGGGGCTGGTTGCATCTTTCAACAAAGGTATGAGCGGAGGCGGTTACGGGCCGGTAGTAACAAGCGGCCAAATTCTTTCGGGGGTAAAAGGTAAGAGTGCTGTGGGGATTACGTCTTTGGCGGAAGGTTTGACCTGTCTTGTGGGTGTAATTGCTTATGCGCTGATTAGTAAGAATGCAGTTGACTGGAGTCTCGAACCTTATATTGTCATCGGGGCTGTGCTCTCGGTACCTCTTTCTGCCAAAAGTGTAAAGCTTATAAACACGAAAAAACTGGAATTGGCCATTGCTATACTTACAATAGCTCTGGGAACCCTGACCATTGTAAAAACGTTAGTGTGAGCTTTAGTGTGAATTTCAATTTTTGCTCATCGGATATTCAGAAAATTTTAGAAAAAGAAAGAATCTTTGTCTTTGCAAATTTGGTCGAAGTCGATTTGTCAAATCCTCAGAGAATTCGTTTTCTGTAAGGAGGTCAAAAAAATGAGAAAGTTCAGAGTAACATTTGAAATTGAGGGAACGCAACTGGCGGAGAGCTTCTTTCTGAACAAAAAGAACTTGGAGGAGATGATATTGATGGCTTTTGATGGTAAGGGAGGCTCGCCTTTGTTCGACGGTAATCTCGATACGACGGTGAGAAAAATTGACATTGAAAAGACCGAAGAGATTGAGTAGAATAGTAAACGCTAAGCTTAGAAGCCCCGAATAATGGATGACTTACGTATGAAAAAAGCTAAAATTATAAAAATATGCCAGCGGCAGTTAGGTTTAATAGATAAAAACGGGGCTGTGGAATCACGTTTTTAATTTAGAAAGGATTTTCAGTTTCTATGGAGCTTGAGACGTTTTTTAATCCGAAATCCATTGAGATTGTAGGAGCTACACCTTAAAAGAGCAAACTTATCTGTTTAGTAAAGCCGAACTTAACGATGTAATATGAAAGACAGAAAAGCAGCATTTATATACTCACAAGAGCTTGAGAGGTATCGGTATCCGCCGGAACATCCTTTCAATACGATTCGAGCCAAAAAAACGCGAAAGATTATAAATTCTATGGGTCTGTTATCTGGAGACAACAGAATGGAGGTTGTGCCTGAAGCGGCTGAAAGAATAGTTTTAAAGAAGTTTCATTCAGCCCGTTATCTTTATGCTTTAAAAACAGCTTCCAAAGGCCGCTGGGATATCGAAGCATTGAATATGGGGATTGGAACAGGGGATTGTCCGGTCTTCGAGGGTCTTTATGATTATTCGGTGCTGGCATGCGGTGCGACTCTTACCGGTGCAGAACTTATCATCTCCGGCAAAGCTGATGCAGCGTTCAACCCCTCCGGCGGATTTCATCATGCAGGTCCAGAGCGTGCTTCCGGCTTTTGTTATATTAATGATGTGGCTTTGGGGTGTATGCTCCTCGCTGAGCACGGCAAAAAAGTTCTGTATCTCGATGTGGATGTCCACCACGGTGACGGCGTAGCATATGCATTTTATGACCGCTCGGATGTAATGACTATATCTTTTCACGAAGACCCTCATGTTTTGTTCCCGGGGACGGGATTTGCAGATGAAATCGGCACGGGTAAAGGTGAGGGCTACTGCGTCAATGTTCCGCTGCCGGTCGGTACTTATGACGAGGTGTATATGAAGGCGTTCTCTGAGATAGCGGTTCCTTTAATAACAGCTTATGAGGCGGATGTAATTGTTTTCGAATTAGGAGCGGATGCGTTGACGGGAGACCCTCTTGGGCATCTGTGTTTGACCAACAATGTTTATTCCGAAATCATAAAACATCTTTTAAGTTTAAACAGACCCATCCTTGCAACCGGCGGCGGGGGCTATAATATCGACAATACAGCAAGGGCCTGGGCACTTGCGTGGAGCGTTTTGTGCGGTGGCAGTGACGAACATGATATGAATCTTGGCGTTGGCGGCGTTATGCTTGAAAGTACAGACTGGCAAGGTGGACTTAGAGACAGAGAATTTGTTCTAAGAGGCCAACAGAGAGAGATGGTGGAGCCTGCAATAAAGGCCGTAATAGAGGCTGTTAAGGCAAATATTTTTCCCCTTCACGGTCTGTAGCAGCGGAGCAATAAAAAACGGCCCGGATTTATCGCGGAATATTGTTTCTTTTCAGCAGAAATGGCACAGGTTAAGGCTTTTAGTTAAGGGAAAGGCTTAAGTATTACACCTTCATAATTAAGGACTATTTTGGAAAAAATATCGGTCAGAACTGTATGTTAGGCGTAGCTCTTCTTGATAAATGGCAACCTCATGCCTCCCAGTGAAAAAAATTCTCCAAGATTCTGTACTGCTTTCATAAAATGGTGATAATTTACGGGCTTGACCATATAATAACTGCATCCCAATTCATAACATTGTTTAATCATGCTTGCCTCACTTGTTGTCGTGAGCATGATTATCGGGATCTTCCGCAACTCTTCATCCTCCTTGATTCTCTTGAGAACCTCTATCCCATCCACTTGAGGCATACGTATATCAAGCAGTAATATATATCGTTTCTTGTCTTCTAAGCATACCTTGGTATCCTTCTTGAACAGAAAGTCGAGAACTTCCTGTCCATTTTTGAATTGGAGAATATCACTATCAACACAGGTTAGCCACAGGTTCTTCTTGATAAGCTGAAAGTGTCCTGCGTCATCTTCGGCAATAAGAATAACCACATCTTTCTTCATTAATTACAATCCTTCACTACTTAATTGATGTTGTCTCAACAACAGAAAGAAAACATCCAAGTTTCTGAATGGTTTCTTCAAAATCTTGGTGTTCCGTTGGCTTGACGATATAAGTACTGCATCCAAGATTATGACATCGTTCAATTGTATGTTGGTCATCTGTTGCGGTTAACATAATCACAGGAATCTTCTTCAATTGCGTATCTTGCTTGATTTTCTCCAGCACTTTAACTCCATCAACTTTCGGTAGATTGAGGTTCAGTAATAAAATATACTCGTGAGAGTTGTGTTCTCCTTCAAATCCTTTATCCATATCGAAAAGAAAATTAAGTATCTCTTGGCCATCCGCAAAATTGAGTAATTCATTACAGACACCTGCTCGCAGCAGATTTTTCCTTATCAGCTCAAAATGTTTTTTATTATCCTCAGCAATAAGAATGTTAGCTTCTTTTTTCATATTTTTCTTTTTAGCAGATAAACCACTATTAATCAGGTGCTTGGCAAAGATACAAAAAAATTACTTCCCTTTCCCAGTCCCGATTTAACCCATACTTCCCCATCTTGTTTCTCAATAATCCGACGGGCGATAGTCAGCCCGATCCCTTCACCTTTTCTCTTACCGGGTTCGAGCTGATAAAACATCTGAAATATTTTTTCCTCGTGTTCAGGAGCAATACCTATTCCATTATCCTCTACGCAGTAAATGCTTTTATCGTTTTGGCTCTTACCATATATACGTATTTGGCCCGGCCTGGATTCATCAAGGAACTTCAACGCATTAGTTAAAAGATTACTAAATACACGGTTTATCTGTGAAGGATCACCAACACAGGGCGGAAGGGCTTCAATATCAATTTTGGCAACAGATTCCTTTATCTGGTATTCCATGCTTGCAGTTATATTAGACATCATTGCATTCATGTCTATTTGTTTCACATCGGTAGCTGCGGTGTTTAAGCGACAGACATCAAGCAATCCGGACAGAAGTGAATCCATTTTTGTGGCACTTGCTAAAATAAAATTCAAAGCATCTGGTATATTCTTATTAAGAGCGATGTCTATCGCTTTTTTAGTCTGAGCGGTTTTATCATCGCTCTTAATGGCCGAACATATCAGTTCACAACTTTGAGATAGCTCATGGCTAAATCCCTGCATATTAACTAACGGTGACTTTAAATCGTGTGAAGCCGCATACAGGATAGACTCAAGCTCTTCATTTTTTGCTTCAAGTTCTTTGTTAAGTTTGTCACGGGCTTGCTCAGCACGTTTATGCTCGGTGATGTCCCAGAAAATACCCAACAAACCAATGGTATTGCCTTTAACATCCTTTATCGGCGCTTTGAGCGTGCGAACAAACAGATTTACTCCGTCCTTGACGTATCCTTCTTCTATTACCTCCATTTTCCCTGATTGCATAATTCCTTTATCGTCTGTTCTGTATTTTACGGCTAATTCTTGAGGATAAAAGTCATAGTCTGTCTTTCCCTTAATTTCATCAGGTTGTATATTTAAATCGCTGGCATAACTGTCATTACATAACACATAAACTGAGTTTAAATCCTTATAGAATATCTTCTGAGGAATATTTCTAAGAAGAGTTCTATATTTCTCCTCACTTTCCTGCAGCGCCTCTTCGTTCTTCTTACGGTTGGTAATGTCCCGAAATGACGCAAAGAATTGCCCATCTTCAAAATCAATATAATTTGCACTAACCTCAATATCGATAATTTTTCCGTCCTTGCATCTATGGCTGGTTTCAAAACGATTGTACCGACTCTTCAAAACTTTTTCGATGTGACGATTTGTTTGTTCGGTGGTTTCTGATATATCAATATCAGATATGGACATACTAAGAAGCTCTTCGCGGTTGTACCCTAACATACTACAGAGTGAGTCGTTGACATCAAGTATGTGCCCATTTTTATCGCATATCCAAAAACCATCAAGTGCCGTTTGTATGACTGTTTCATATCTTTGCTCAGCACGTCTGCGTTTAGTAATGTCACGTATACTCGCGCGATGGCCAATAGAAACCCTTTTCTCATCATAAATTGGCTGCCAGGACATCTCCGCCCAGATGACAGAGCCATCCTTGCGACGTATGCGGAACTGAAATTCCTTTCCGCTTCCTCCCTTCAAAGCTGATCTGAAAGCCCTGGCTACCCTTGCCTGGTCTTTCAGATGAACTAATTGCATTGGATAATCCAGCATTGCCATTATTTCTTTAATGGAGTATCCAGTGATTTGCTGCGCTGCTGGATTAGTCCAGATGGGCCGGCCATCTGGATTGACCCATATTTCCCAAAAACAGCTGTAGTCAGCTACAGCATGAAAGCACTGTTCGCTTATTCTTAAAGCCATTTCTGATTGTTTGCGTTTGGTGATATCGTCATAAATAGCTACAATTTCACCCAAAGGTAGCTTATAGACGTAGTTTTCCCTCCAACCGGCGATTCTTTCGTCTTTATATTGGGAAACAGGATAATGCTCAGGCTTTCCCGTTTTCCACACTCGTTGAAAAACCCCAAAAAGACCAAAATCCTTAACGCTTGGAAAGACCTCAAGTACACTCTTGCCAATCAGGTCTTCTTTATTGATTTTTTCAATTCGTTCAGCGGCCTGGTTAAAATCTACAAAAACAAAATCTTCGCCATCGTTCCTTGCTTGATAAATAGCGACACCGGAGCTCATATTATCAAACAACGCTTTATATTTGATTTCGCTAAGCTTTAGCTCTTTTTGAGCTTGTTTGTGTATACCAATCTCCCTTTTTGCTTTATCGCCATCTTTTTTCATGGCCTAAGCCTCTTCCTAAGCAAACATCGCTGAGTTCCGAAATTAAATAATCACGTTATTCGTTAAATTTCACAGTCGGTGTTCAATGACATGCTCTATAATTCCCTTGTAATCCTATCAAACAAAGGTGACCAAAAACTAAGCATGATCATAAAAGACCTTCTTATACTACCACAATTTATTGATAAATGCAACTTTTCCAATTTTTTTTGGGTATTTGCAGAATGCCCTACTACCCTAGTTTACCAGTAACTTTAACATTTTTGTATTTGATTGGGCAACTGCGTGGGTTAGAATAAAACAGCTGTGTCCGAGCTAGATAAACTCAACGGACAGATAATATAATCTCGTTGTTTTAATATCACTGTGGCCGGCAAGCTTCTGTACAACATGAATTGGAAGTTCCCTCACCCAGTTTGTTATGCACGATCTGCGGAAGTCCTGCAAGGTACACTTGGCTACACCCGCTCGTTTTCGATGGTGGGGTGGGGAGGCCTAAGTAAAAACACCATTATAGCCGCAAGAATCAACAATCCTGAAGCACCAAAGTAGGCGATAGTGAATGTCTGATGTATGTCATACATTTTGCCTGCGAGAAGTGCCAGCAGAAATCCACCAACGCCCCAAGATGTAAATACCAGGCCGTAGTTTACGCCAAAATTCTTCAGACCGTAGAAGTCTTTCGTGATAGACGGGAACAACGACAGGTTTGCACCGTAATTTGCCCCGATAAGTCCTGAAATAACCGCCAGGACCGGAACATTAGCCAGAATACTACCTTGCGAGACTTGTGAAAGCAGCATAACCAACATTGCCTGCAGTACAAAGCAGATAAACAGTGTAGTCTTACGACCAATTTTATCGCTCAGCATTCCAGCTATTATCCTGCCCGCACCGTTGCCAATCGCAAGCGCTACAACCAGCACAAAACCCCATTTCAGATTTGCCTGCACCTCGGCAATTGCCGCAAGCTTTGCAATAATCATAAGACCAGCACCAGCACCACAGGCATACATAAACCAAATCATATAGAATTGGACGGTACTGAGCATTTCTTTTGGGGTGAGATTGTCTTTATCATGAACGATTGTGCTCTCTGTTTTTATCGTATCTTCAGGCACATGTTCTTTACCGGGTTCCTGAAGCATCTGTGACAGGCCAAACCATAGCGGCGATACGATAGTCTTTATGCCGGTAATTACGAACAAAAAACCGATGCCTAAAATAAGCATCATCCTTTGCATTCCAAAGTTTATCATAAGCCACTTTGCCAGAGGGGCTGCATAGACAGAGGAAAGTCCAAAACCCGAGACTACTATTCCGGCAATCAGACCTGTCTTTGCTGCAGGGAACCATTTTATCGCCGGTGGTGTCGCCGATGCATATCCAAAGCCTATTCCAGCCCCGGCAAGTATTCCAAAGCCCAGGACATACCCCATAGGTGAAGTCGTCATGCTGGCTGTTATAAAGCCTATACCAACCAGAACACCACCTATAGCTGCAACAACGCGAGGCCCAAACTTATCCTGGAGCCTGCCCGCCAGCACCATCATAATACAAAACACAAGGCATGCGATTGCATAAGGCCATGACTTGTCAGCTTCGCTCCAGTTCCAGCTTTCCGGGACACCTTTGCTGATAACGCTCCAGGTGTATAGTATGCCAAGTGCAAGGTTAATACCCATGCCGGCAAAAGTAACACGCCAGCCGTGCTCTCCAACAGCTGTCTTCGGTACTGCAATTTGTTCGGGCACAATATCCCCTTTCTTCAGATACAGGTCAGGTACCTCTTTGAGGTGTTCATCCCGGCTACATTACATGCTTGTTCGAACTCTTATGTTACCCGCGGCCCTTAATCAGGTCTTCAACAACAGATGGGTCAGCCAGCGTGCTAATGTCACCGAGATTGTCCGTATTTTTCTCAGCAATCTTGCGTAAGATTCGCCGCATAATCTTTCCCGAACGAGTTTTCGGCAGTGCCGGTGCAAACTGAATTGCTTCAGGTGCGGCGATTGGACCGATTTCCTTCCGAACGTGCAGAATGAGCTTCTTTTTTAGCTCGTCACTTTCATCGACGCCATCAACAAGGGTGACAAAGGCATACAGTCCCTGACCTTTAACCTCGTGAGGTACAGGGGTTACCGCGGCTTCAGCAACTTTTTCGTGACTGACCAGAGCGCTTTCAACTTCGGCAGTACCGATGCGATGGCCTGAAACATTAACAACGTCGTCAATTCTTCCCATCAGCCAGTAGTCACCGTCCTCGTCAATCCTGCAGCCGTCACCGGCAAAGTAAATATCATCATACAGTGTAAAGTACGTATCGATGAACCTCTCATGGTCGCCCCACATGGTGCGCATCATCCCAGGCCATGGTTTTCGTATGCAGAGCTTGCCGCCTTCGTTAGGCGCACATTCGCTTCCATCATCACGCAAAACAACAGGGTCCGCGCCGAAGAAGGGTCGGCCAGCACTTCCTGGTTTTAAGGTATGAGCACCAGGTAAAGGGGAAATCATAAATCCGCCGGTTTCCGTCTGCCACCAGGTATCAACTATTGGACATCTGTTTCGGCCGATCTTTTCATAGTACCACATCCAGGCTTCAGGATTTATGGGCTCACCAACGCTTCCAAGAATCCTCATCGAATCCAGCTTGTAGTTGGCAGGCCACTCTTCTCCAAGACGCATGAGGGCGCGAATAGCAGTTGGAGCCGTGTAGAAGACTGTAACGCCGAACTTGTCGCAAATCTTCCAGAAGCGTCCAGCATCAGGATAAGTTGGTACACCTTCAAACATAAGAGAAGTTGCACCATTCGCAAGCGGTCCATAGACAATGTAGCTATGGCCTGTTACCCAGCCGATATCGGCGGTGCACCAGTAAATATCGTCTTCGTGAATGTTGAAGGCGATTTTGTGAGTAAGGGTGATGTGCATCAGGTATCCTGCTGTGGTGTGGACTACACCTTTGGGTTTACCGGTGGAACCGGAAGTGTAAAGAATAAAGAGCGTGTCTTCAGCATTCATCGGCTCAGCTTCACACTCTTCGCTCGCACTATTCATTTCATCATGATACCACATATCCCTGCCATCCTTAATATCGCAGGGCTCTTCATTAACCTTGACCACAATTACGTTTTCAATCGTGGGAGTGTTTTTGAGGGCCTCATCAGCAATTTCCTTGAGTTTGATATGCTTTCCCGCCCGCAGCGAGACATTGGAAGTAATGAGCATCCTGCAGTCGGAATCGTTAATTCTGCCCTCGATGGCATCCGAACTGAACCCTCCGAAAATGACTGAGTGAATGGCTCCTATCCTGGCGCAGGCAAGCATTACGACCGGCAGTTCAGGCACCATCGGCAGGTAAACTGCTACGCGATCTCCTTTGCCGATACCTTTTGATTTGAGGACATTTGCAAACTTGCAAACTTCCTTATGCAGCTCTTCATAGGTAAACTTTTTAACCGCATCTTCGGCCTCACCCTGCCAAATCAAAGCCGTTTTCTTTGCTGTCGGAGTTCCAAGATGACGGTCCAGACAGTTGTAGGACACATTCATTTGGCCGTCAGCAAACCAGGTATGCTCAATTTTGCGGTTTTTCGTATCCCAGGTATATTCGAGACTCCTGGTCGGTTCCTTGAACCAGGTCAAGGACTTGGCCTGCTCGAGCCAGAATCCATCCGGGTCGTTAATCGATTGTTCCCACAACTTTTGATATTCTTCCGGGCTGGTTACATAAGCATTGCTCCGAATTCCAGCGGTCGGCGGAAAGGTTCGATTCTCGGTCATAAGAGAATCGATAGCTTTCTGTTCTTGTCCCATAACATGCTCCTTTGTTTGTAACTGAAAGTAATTAAACAGATTGTCATTAATTTTAACAAAAAACAGATTTGCTGAATAAAGCGAATAGTGCAACCTATCGAAGTCCAGGGAAAATGTCAACTGAAAAAATTGAGAAAAACGGGATACGGAAGAGGAGGCGGAGATAAATAGACGACTGGCCCAAGGCCAATCCTAAGCAAAGGCATCCGCATGGGTAGGCTAATCGTGAATGGTTTGGCATTGGCTGGGCAGCACACCTGATTTTAAATACTTGCGGGCGGTTTTAGTGTTCATGTTGACAGTCTTGTATTTCCTAATCCACGTAAATTCAATTGAACCCGGAGTGAATGTTCTGCTTGACTTCATGTAGTATATACTGTGTAATCTGGAGGTGCGAAAGTTACCAGCAGGCGTGCCCCTGTTTGGGGAATGATGTGAACTTTAATGGTGAATCAAAATGATGCGAAACAGTCTTGGCGTTAGTCTGATTATCTTTCTGCTGGTATTTACCGGATGTGCGTCTGAGCAAAGTAAAATATTCAGGGAAGTGTCCTTAAAGACCCACTCTGCCATCACCCCGGTTAAAAGCGGATACTGGGAAGAATGGAACCATGAAATTGAATCCCGTCTTGCACAGGGAAATGTTGATCTGATTTTCCTCGGTGATTCAATTACTCATTTCTGGCAAGGTACCTGGGACTACACCACCGGGAGTGAAATATGGCAGCAGTATTACACTTCTCGCAACGCTGTAAATATGGGCGTCGCCGGTGAACGCACACAGCATGTCCTCTGGCGAATCGAATATGGCAATATCGGTAATACATCTGCCAAGGTGGTTGTCCTGATGATTGGTACTAACAACAACGATGTCAATACCGCCGAAGAGATAGGCGACGGCATTATTGCTATCTGTGCCAAGTTACGTCAAAAGCTTCCCAAAACTAAAATCCTCATCCTTGCGATTTTTCCAAGTGGCAGGGAGCCTGGACCCCATCGAGAGAAAAATGCCAAGGCCAGCCTTCTAGCATATAAAATTGCCGACGGTAGAATGATTCATTATATGGATATCAACGACAGGTTCCTTACTGATGACGGTATTTTGACCACAGATATTATGCCTGACGGTTTGCATCCCAACGCCAATGGATATAAGATATGGGCCCAGGCCATCGAGTTGAAACTAATGGAATTACTGGAATAGATGTAAATTAGAGATGTCGGCGTCAATTACAAAGGAAATTCTATGGGCAATGTTTTATTAGACCTCATTAAATAAATTTAAACAGACCTGAAAGGAAAAAAATTATGTCTTACAAAAGCACAACTTACCTGAAATTGTTCTGTATCCTGGCACTTTTTAGCAGCGTTGTTTACGGAGAGCAGCCCAAAACAAACAGGCTTGCGGAAAACGGTGTGTTCATTCAAATCCCCGGCCCAAACCCGATCCTTAAACCCGGTCCAAGAGGTTCTTGGGATGACAATATCCTGGAGGCAAGCGATGCCTACGAGGAATACGGTACATACTATATTTATTACCACGGCTCCAAAGGTGCCTATTACGGTGACAGCGGAGTAGGCGAAGGTAAAGGTTACCAAATTGGCGTTGCCAGTTCCAGCCATCCGCTTGGCCCTTTTAAAAAACCCACAAATAAACCGGTCTTAGAGATTGGCCCTGAAGGCAGTTGGGAAGACCGCGATCTTGCCTGCGCGATGATACTCAAGGACGGCAACAAGAAATACCTGATGTTCTATTTCGGCAGACGCCGCGGCCGCGACGGCATGGGGCTGGCAACAGCATCCCATCCGCTTGGCCCCTGGACGAAATACGAAGGCAATCCTATCATTGAGGATTTCGGCTATACCGGCGGGGTTGTGAAGGTAGATGATACATATTACCTTTATTCGGAGTATCCGATTAGTATGCGTAAGCCCGATTACGGTCCCATGGCTGTGGCGACCGCCAAGAAACCCGAAGGCCCATGGACAAAGTATGAGGGTAACCCTGTTATGGATGTTGGCCAATGGGGCGAATGGGATGGCGGCGGAATCTCCGAAGCAGAAGTGCTCTACAACAACGGCGTCTTTCACATGTTCTACGGAGGAACACCTATGTTCGACCCTTCCATTGGTATTGAAGAAGGACGCGCCTGGCAGGCCCGCGATGAAGACATCGGCTACGCCTACAGTTTCGATGGATTCAAATGGTTCAAATACGGCATGAACCCGGTAGTCACCCGCCACGACTGTCCCAATATCTCTTCATTTTCTGAAGTACACACCGTAATGAAGGCGCCCTTCATATACCTTTACAACACCCAGCGATATAAAAAAGTTGACGGAATAGATTACCCATGGATAGAGCATTTGGGCGTGCAGGTGCTGGTAACACAAAGACCGTTCCAGTTGGATATGCCGCTGCTGAGTGTAAATGCGCTAGCGGCGGGCCGGACCACGCCCCTGGCAGATGTCCCGCCGGTCAGCCTGAGCCACATCAGACGCCTGGCAATAACCGCCCAGTGTACGTATAGTAAGAATGCCAGCGGGGGCCTGCGACTGCACGTGGTCTCCAGTCCCGACGGCATCATCTATGATACGCTAGACTACCTGACGGTCAATGTGAAGGCCCTGCCCGGCCAACAGGTGAGAAAAACTTTCGTGGTGGACCCGGCAGTTCGCTTTATCAAAGTCCTTGCCGAAAACATGGATGCCTCTGAGCCGCTTGCCGACCTAAAGATCACCGCCACCCTGGGCGGTTGATAGCGCCGATTAGTACTAAAATTCCGATTGCTTTTACAAGCAAAAACTTGTAAATTCCGACATGACGAATTAACTATATTTTAACTCTGAAGGTTAGTGAACTGAATCAATGAAAGCCTTAGTTCAAAAGAACTCGGCTGCACACACCCGTAGCGATTTGGATTTTGCCATTGAAAAGTTTGCGGAAGTCAAGCAGGAATTGGACGTATAATATAATAGGAAAATGGAAAGGAGCACCGATTCTGATATGAGTGTGCCCATAAGTATCTTCAACGATGTAATTGGCCCTGTTATGCGTGGGCCTTCCAGTTCGCATTGCGCAGCGGCTCTGCGAATAGGAAGACTCGCCAGAGACCTGATGGGCGGGGATATTGAGGAAGTGTTGGTTGAATTTGACGAGCATGGCGCCCTTGCTACAACCCACCAAAGCCAGGGTTCAGATATGGGACTTTTTGGCGGCCTTATGGGCTGGGATACAACTGATGAGAAGCTGATTAATTCTGCCAAAGCTATCCGAGAGGCGGGGATTTTTGTCAATATCAAGATAGGCGATTTTCACGATCCGCATCCCAACACTTACCGACTGACGCTAAGCAACGTCAGAGAAAGTCACATGTTGACAGCTGTTTCCACCGGCGGTGGGATGGTTGAGGTTACGCAGATCGATGGAATCCCCGTCACAATGGCTGGTGACTTTCTGGAGACCCTTATTTATGTCAACGGTGAGGGCCAGAAGATTTTGGAATGTCTAAGCAACACATTTGAAGACGATGCGATTTTTGTCCATAAGGTTCAGGGCAGCCAACTGATTCAGATCAAGGCAGATAGTTTTGTAAATGAAGAACTGATAGACTCTATTCGGTCCAGGCATGACATCAGATACATAAGGCGGATCGCTCCTGTCCTGCCGATATTGTCCAGAAAAGACATGCAGATACCTTTTTCCAATTATCAACAGATGCTCAAATACGATGCTGGACGAGATATGCCTTTATGGAAGTTGGCCCTGAATTATGAAAGCGAGCGTGGCGTTATACCCTGCAAAGACGTGCTTGCCCGCATGGTCGAGATTGTTCATACAGTACGCAGATCAATTGAGCAAGGAATCCGCGGCACAAAATATGAGGATCGAATTATCGGGTATCAATGCGGGTCATTCAAGGAGCGAATAGAAACCGGACATCTTCTGGATGCGGGCTTAATGAATCGAATCATACTTTATGTGACAGCCCTGATGGAGGTCAAAAGTTCGATGGGAGTTATTGTGGCGGCTCCGACCGCAGGGGCTTGTGCTGCTCTGCCAGGGGCTTGTCTTGCAGCAAGCGATGCGCTGAGATTAACTGATGAAGATGCCGCCAGGGCAATGCTGGCCGGAGGGCTGATAGGAATTTTCATTGCCGGAAAATCGACTTTCGCCGCTGAGGAGGCCGGTTGTCAGGCTGAGTGTGGATCAGGATCTGGTATGGCAGCAGCAGCGCTGGTAACTTTGGCAGGCGGCAGCACAAAGCAGGCCGTGGCGGCGGCGTCTATGGCTCTGCAGAATTCCCTCGGCATGATATGTGACCCTGTGGCCAATCGGGTCGAAGTGCCTTGCCTGGGAAAGAACATAATGGCCGCAGTCAATGCATTGGCGTGTGCGAATATGGCCATGGCTGATTACGACCCGGTCATTCCGATGACTGAAGTGATAGAGACTATGGATAGAGTTGGTCGCAGCCTTCCGAGAGAATTACGATGTACCGCGCTCGGGGGGCTTTCGATAACGAAAACTTCCAAGGAAATCGAGCTTCGTCTTCAAAGCAAGAATACAGAATAATGGAATGTTAGTATGCCTCGAAAAAAAAATGGACAGTTCAAGGTGAATTTTTTTAATTATTGATGTCGTAGGGAGAAAATTATGTCTTATGACCGTTTAAATGGGAAATATCAGACGGAATAGTCGAGATGAGGGTACATTCATGAATATTATTGATCTTCGAAGCGATACTGTAACTTTGCCGACACCGCAAATGCGCAAAGCGATCTTTAACGCCGAGCTTGGTGATGATGTGTATGGCGAAGACCCGACAACTAATCGGCTCGAAGAGCTTTCCGCGCAGCGTTTGGGTACCGAAGCGGCACTTCTTGTACCCAGTGGAACCATGGCCAATCTCATTAGCGTATTGTGTCATTGTAACAGAGGAACGGAAGCCATTCTCGGTGACCAGGCACACATCTTTTATTATGAATGCGGCTCCGTAGCTGCGGTTGGGGGCGTACACCCCCACGTACTGCCCAATCAGAAGGACGGCACCATAAGACTAGAGGATATTGAAAAAGCTATAAGGCTCGAAAATGTGCATTTCCCACACACGAAATTGATCTGTCTCGAAAACACCCATAATCGATGCAAAGGAGCTGTGTTAAATGCCGCTTATATCGATTCTGTGGTGAAACTGGCTAAAAAGCATGACATTGCTGTACATATGGACGGAGCCCGCATATTTAACGCGGCCATTGCACTGGGCGTAGATGTCAAAGAACTTGTTGAAAATGTCGATTCTGTCAGTTTTTGTCTAAGCAAGGGACTGTCTGCACCAGTTGGGTCGATTATATGCGGGTCTGAGGATTTCATATACAAGGCACGCAGGATAAGAAAATCGGTAGGTGGGGGCATGAGGCAAACCGGGATAATAGCCGCTGCAGGAATTGTAGCCCTCGAGCAAATGGTCGACAGACTTGTCGAGGACCACGATAACGCCAGGAAATTAGGCAAAGGAATTGACGAGATTGACGGCCTTTCTATTGATCTTAGTACAGTTCAGTCGAACATGGTATTTTTCAGTCTTGATACAGACAAAATAACAACGGAGGAAATGGTTCAACACTGCCTTACAAAAGGTGTAAGTTTTCTGAATCTTGACTCAATATCTTTTCGAATGGTAACTCACTACGGTATTACATCATCTGACATTGACAAAGCCATGGAAATCATCAGTTCTGTGATGAAAACGTACGGGTAGGGGTATACAATATCCTGAAGAGATATTACCGTTAGTGTAAAATAAAGCTGAAAGGTAAATTATGAATCTTAAAGAAAACAATGCGATACAATCGGCTGTTTCGAGACTTCATTTTCGAACACAAGCCTTTATTGATGGAAAATTTACTGATGCGGCTTGCGGCAAATCATTTGTTACGGAAAATCCTGCCACAGGTAAATCTCTGGCCGAGATAGCAGCATGTGACAAGGAAGATGTATATCGGGCGGTTGAAGCTGCACGCAGTGCTTTTGAAAAAGGCAGCTGGTCTAAAATGTCTCCGGCTGATCGCAAAAAAGTCTTATTCAAATTTGCCGAGCTCCTTGAAACTCACTCCGATGAATTAGCTTTGCTGGACTGCCTGGAAGCAGGTAAACCCATTCAAGATTGCAGCACTATTGATATTCCGGAAACAGTGCAATGTATTCGATGGCATGCTGAGACCATAGATAAACTTTATGATAATGTATCGACAACAGGTCCTGATAACCTGGGACTGATACTTCGTGAACCCATTGGAGTCGTAGGTGCGGTTATTCCCTGGAACTTCCCTGCTTTAATGGCGGCTTGGAAGATCGGGCCAGCCCTTGCCGCCGGAAACAGCGTTCTGTTAAAACCTGCAGAGCTGACATCTCTCAGCGCATTGCGAATGGGAGAATTAGCCGCACAAGCCGGAGTACCACAGGGGGTTTTTAATGTATTGCCCGGCCTTGGTGAAACCGTCGGGCAAGCGATTGGATTGCACATGGATATCGACATGGTCGCTTTTACGGGTTCTACGGAAGTGGGGCGTCTGTTTTTGAGTTACGCGGCAAAGTCCAATTTAAAAAGAATCATTCTTGAATGTGGCGGGAAAAGTCCGCAGGTAGTTATGGCTGATGCACCGGAAATCGATTCGGTTGCTGAAAATGCTCTGAGCGGTGCATTCTGGAACATGGGGGAAAACTGCAGTTGCGGCTCTCGACTAATAGTTCATGAATCCCTTAAGGACCCCTTACTGGATCGGCTTATTAAGCTCTGCAAGGAGTGGCCCGTTGGGGACCCCCTGAATCCTGAAACCAGGGTCGGGTCGATGATTGAAAAGGCTCATATGGAAAAAGTCCTTGGATACATTGAGGCGGGAAATTCAGAGGGTGCGCAGCTGGTACTGGGAGGCCGGCGCGTACTTGAAGAGACAGGCGGATATTTTATTGAACCGACAATTTTTGACAAGGTTAACAATGACATGAAGATTGCCCGCGAGGAAATCTTTGGCCCGGTATTGTCCGTTATTACTTTTACCAGCGAAAAGCAGGCAATATCCATAGCAAATGATACAAACTATGGTCTTGCTGCCTCTCTTTATACAAGAGATGTGAATACTGTCCATCGTATCAGCCGCGCATTGAAAGCTGGAACAGTTTCCGTTAACTGCTTCTCTGAGGGGGATATGACAACGCCCTTTGGAGGATTTAAAGAGTCGGGCTTTGCTGGTCGTGATAAGTCAATTTGGGCCCATGAGCAATATACCCAGCTCAAAACTATTTGGATGCAGCTCGACTGATAAGGCCCAAATCGTTGATTTACTTTATTTTCAAATGTAATAAAATCAGAGTAAGGAAAACGTTGAAGTGTTCATTCCGTTGTTTACGCGATTCTAAGAGGTTTAGGATATGAATATTGAAAAAAAGAACGATTTCAAAGGAGTCTTTGCTGCCTTAGTAACACCTATGACTGTGCAGGGGGAGATTGATCTGGATACCTTAAGTAATTTCGTAGAGTATCAGATTTGCCAGGGAGTCCACGGCTTGATTCCTCTTGGTAGCACGGGAGAGTTCTATGCCTTAAGTCCCCAAGAACGTCGTGATGTTCTGAAGACAACGATTGATGCGGCGGCGGGACAAGTCGCTGTACTTGCGGGTACAAATGCAGGGTCCACCCGTGAAGTAGTCTCCTACTGTCGACAGGCCGAGGAAATGGGGGCCAGTGGCGTATTGCTTGCTCCTCCCTATTATTCTTTGCCTACACTGGGTGAATTATTTGAGCACTTTCGTGCTGTTAATAATGCTATTGGCGTCCCTGTCATGCTCTACAATTATCCCGGCCGAACAGGGGTGGATATGACTCCTGACTTCGTTGAACGTTTAACGGAGTTGGAAAATATTCAATACATAAAAGAAAGTACAGGAGATATTACGCGGGTTAGTGAGCTTCTTCAACGGTGTGGTGACCGCTTGCAGGTCTTTTGTGGATGTGACACTGTAGCCCTAGAGAGTTTTATGCTGGGGGCTGTTGGTTGGGTTGGAGGTATTGTAAACGTACTTCCGAAAAGCCATGTAAAACTGTATGAACTTGCGGTTGTCCAGCAAGACATCCCCGCGGCTCGCCGGTTGTACTATGATATCTTACCATCACTGAGACTCATCGAAGGTGGAGGTAAATACACACAATTAGTAAAGGATGGTTGTGGAGTAATGGGACATCCTGTGGGGCCTCCAAGAGAACCTCTGCTGCCGGCAAAGGGACAGGAACTGCAAGACCTGAAACAAATTATAGATACTTGCAAAAAGTATGAAGCTTCATAATGAAAAAATGTATAACAATTAGATTTCAAGATTAGAATAACGGATTTATTGTTCCTGGCAGTTGAGGATTTACCATGGTTTATTTTGTCAGCATATTTGTTTATCTCCTACTTTTAGCAATCATTGGAATTGTCAAATTCAGGCAGGTAAAAAACCAGGATGACTTTGCCATCGCCGGTCGGACGCTTTCACCCTGGGTTATGGTCTGTACGATGTTGGCGGTGTGGATAGGAACCGGTTCAATTGTGGGAAATGCTGAAATAACCTACAAGACAGGGATGGCGGTGCTGATCATTCCGATTAGTGTGTTTATCGGGATGATATTGCTATCAATGATTGCCACGCGGGCCAGGAATATCGAGGCCGGTTCTGTTCCAGAGATAATCGGAGGAAGATTCGGCCAGGTGGCACGGTCACTGGCTGTGATTTCACTGATCATTGCTTATATGGTGATCGTCAGTTATCAGTTCAATGCAGGCGGTGCGGTACTGGAGGTTATTACCGGTAATAAGGGGCCCATTCCGCTCAAGGTGGGCGATGTTGTAACAGGTAACCAGTTGAAGAAGAAGAGGGTGGTCTTTACAAGCGAGAAAGAACAACAAGGATCGTTCAAACTTGGATTTGTTGCCGAACGGACAGCGGTGAACGAGGCTGGGCGGGTATCTGTGGGCTCATCAACTTTGCAAGTCAGTTGTCGAGTGGATGTGGTACCTTCAGAGCAGATTAAAGAGGCAAAGGAGCTTGCAGAAAAAGGCGAGAACCGTTTTGCCATAAAGCAGGGGCATTATGTGCGAATTGTTCCGGATACAGATTTAAAGAAAAAAGGTCGTTATGTGATTACCGAGGCGCCCAAAGAAGGCCGGTTTGAATTGGTCGAGCCGATATTAACAGCTCAGATAGCGACGATTATCGCGGCATGCTTTATTATTGCTTACACGATGCTGGCAGGCCTGATGAGTTTGGCTTATACAGATATAGTAACGGGAACAGTTATTGCCCTGACGTTGCTTATTACGTTTCCCATTTACTGGTTTAAGGCCGGTGGATGGAGCGGTATGGAGGCAGCCTATTCGGTAATGGGGGATCATCCAAATCATATGCAGTTATGGGGAGTGTTTACCAAGACGCAGCTGATTAACTACTGTTTGCCGGTGTTCCTGCTTATACTTGGTGATGCTAATCAGTATCAGCGTATTTTCGCCAGCCGTAGTGCCAAAGGGGCCAGGTCCGCGGTAATAACCATGATTTTTGCGGCGACGGTAATCGAGATATTGATTATTGCCTGTGCATGGATTGTCGCAAGTATGACGCCCGATCCGGAAAACGGCAAATACATCCTGATTTATGCAGCTCGTCATTATCTTCCTCTGCCGCTTGGTTGTTTGTTTATGGTGACGGTGGTAGGTATCATTATTTCGACGGCGGATTCGTTTCTGCTGGTACCATCGACAACATTCATCAAGGATGTGTATTTGAACTATATCAATCCGAACGCAAAAGAAAAACACATTGTCTTTGTCAGCCGTTTAATGGTGCTGGTATTTGGGATTATCGCTTACCTGGTCTCACTTGCGTTTTCGGAATCGACGGGATTTTTCGAAAAAGCTTTATATGCCTTTACCATTTACGGGGCATCCATCACTCCAAGCCTGATAGCAGCGCTCGTTTGGCCGCGAGCTACCAAGGCGGGAGCTATCGCATCGATACTTTCCGGTACGGCGGTAGCTTTGCTGTGGTCCGAGACAGATTTTATTCATGAATTACTTCCGAAGGCTGTTTCCGACCTGGATGCTGTATTGCCCGCAATAACCATCTCTGTCATCTGCCTGATAACTGTCAGTCTATTAACGAAGAAAGAAAAATCAACTGGAGGTGATTCATAAATGTTTGGCCCCGACGTTTATATCAAAAGAAGAAAACTCCTGCAAGCTAACGTGCAGTCCGGTCTGGTTCTTTTACTGGGCAATGAAGAAAGCCCAATGAATTATCCTGACAACCAGTACCCTTTCAGGCAGGATAGTTCCTTCCTGTATTTCTTCGGACTCGATTTCCCGGGCCTTGCCGCCGTCATCGATATCGATCAGGGAACAGAATGCATCTTTGGTAATGACCTTACAGTTGACGACATCATCTGGATGGGCTCACAGCCGGCCTTGAAAGAAAAGTGTGAAAAAGTCGGCGTCAGCCAAAGCGCCTCATTGGAAAAGCTCACCGACACTTTGAAAGAAGCTCTCCGAAAAGGCAGAGAGATTCATTTCCTTCCCCAGTACAGGGCCGACAACCTTCTGAAAATCGAAAAGCTCCTCGGAATTCCTCCGGACGAGGTCCAGCAGCGCGTCTCTGAGAAGCTGATAAAGGCCGTTGTCGTACAAAGGTCGATAAAAAGCGAAGAAGAAATTCGCCAAATCGAGACGGCCATCGACATCGCTTATGAAATGCAAACAACGGCGATGAGAATGGCCCGACCCGGCCTCTATGAGAAAGATATTGCCGCTGCGATGGAGAACATTGCCGTATCAATGGGCGGACGTCTGTCATTTCCAACGATTTTTACGATTCATGGCCAGACGTTGCACAATCATTACCATGGAAATATGATGACCGCCGGCGATTTGGTTATAAATGATTCAGGTGCTGAAAATGCAATGCACTATGCCAGTGATATCACGCGAACTATACCGATAGGTGGAAAATTCAGTCCCAGACAGTGGGACATCTACTCCATCGTTATGACTGCTCAGGCAAAAGCAATTAAAGCTATCAAGCCGGGTATTGAGTTTAGAAACATTCATCGGCTTGCATGTGAAACGATGGTATCCGGGCTTAAAGACCTGGGATTGATGAAGGGGGATTGCCAGGAGGCTGTAGCAGCCGGGGCGCATGGGCTTTTCTTCCAGTGCGGGCTTGGGCATATGATGGGACTTGACGTTCATGACATGGAAGCCCTGGGAGAGGACTATGTCGGTTATAACGACACCATTCAACGAAGCAGCCAGTTCGGTCTGTGCTCTCTTCGACTCGGAAGGTCACTGGAAACCGGTTTTGTGGTTACGGTAGAGCCCGGCTTGTATTTCATACCGGAGTTGTTCAATCGCTGGAAAGCTGAAAATCTGCATGAGTTATTTATTAACTATGAAAAGGTCGAGTCGTACCTGGACTTTGGCGGAGTACGCCTCGAGGATGACATCCTGGTAACTGAGGATGGATATAAATTGCTCGGAAGACCTGTCCCAAAAACTATCGAAGAAGTAGAAGCACTCGCTTCAGACTAAATTAAGGAGTTTTAAATGAATAACGCTCACCCAGTTTTTTTTGTGAAAAAATCAAGTTGCTTTCTTCTTTTAATACTTGCCTGCTGTATGCCAAATACTCATGCCAAATCCGATGAGACAGATAATCTTACAATTGAGCAAATCTATAAGGACGAAGAATTTAAACCAAATGACTTTGGCCCGGTAAGATGGCTCAAGGATAACACCGGTTATACTACGCTGGAACCCTCCGAGAAGTTTGAAGAATCAAAAGACATTATCAGACATAATCCCAAAACGGGTAAACGAAGCATTCTCGTAAGTGCTGAGCAACTTATTCCACAAAACGCTGCCGAGCCATTAGAAATAGAAGATTACGCATGGTCTGATGATGGCAAAAAGTTGCTTGTATATACAAATGCAAAACGCGTATGGCGTGAAAATACGCGAGGTGACTACTGGGTACTGACTATAGAAAACGGTTCTCTCGTAAAGATCGGTGGCGATGCCGATGAATCCAGGCTGATGTTTGCAAAGTTTTCACCCGACGCTTCTCAAGTTGCATATGTGTACTACAATAACATCTATATTCAGCGTCTCTCTGATATGAAGATACATCAGATTACAAAAGGTGGTTCTGATATTATTATAAACGGCACATCTGACTGGGTCTATGAGGAAGAATTCGGGCTACGAGACGGCTTTAGGTGGAGTCCCGACGGCCGCTTTATCGCCTATTGGCAATTTGATACCAGCGGCGTTAAAGAATTTATGCTGATAAATTATATAGACGGACTCTACCCAACTATCACGTCGTATAAATACCCAAAAGTTGGCCAGACAAATTCCGCATGCCGTCTGGGAGTCATCAGCACCAAAGGTGGTCGAACCGATTGGATCTATCTACCCGGTGATTTGCGCAACAACTATATTCCAAAAATGCAATGGATTCCAGAATCATCTGAAGTCATGTTCCAAAGACTAAACCGCCTTCAGAATACAAACGAAGTGATCATGACTGAAGTAAAAGCTGACTATCTGGAACAAGCCAAAACCAGCCCAGCTGAAACCATCTTCGTAGACAAAGACGAGGCATGGGTAGAAGCCAATGCTAATATATGCTGGCTTGAGGGGAATAAGTATTTTACATGGATATCTGAAATGGACGGTTGGCGACATTTATACCTGATTGACCGCAAAAATGGTCAGACCAGACTTCTGACACATGGCGAGTACGACGTCGTTGAAGCCCTGTCCATTAACGAAGAAAAGGATACGGTCTATTTCATCGCATCGCCGGAAAATGCAACCCAGCGATACCTATATAAGATCGATATTGACGGCAAAAGCAAACCCAAACGAATAAGCCCCCAGTGGCTGCCTGGTACTCATAAATATCAAATTTCAGACGATGCAGAGTGGGCAATACACACATATTCTGCTATGGGCAAAGCACCGATTGTTGCTGTTGTTTCCCTTCCGGACCATAAACAGCTCAGGCTACTTGAGGATAATGCTGAACTGCAGAAACGCATTAATACATTACCTGGCGATAAGGGTGAGTTTTTTAAGGTCGACATTGGAGATGGTATTGTTCTTGACGCCTGGTCTATAAAGCCCCCTGACTTTGAACCTTCAAAGAAATATCCCCTCCTTTTTTATATCTATGGCGAGCCGGCCGGCCAGACTGTGCTTGACCGATGGGGTGACAAAAGATACCTTTACCATCGCTTCTTGGCCCAACAGGGCTATATCATCATGAGTGTTGATAATCGAGGAACTCCAGCTCCCAAAGGAAGACACTGGCGCAAGTGCATCTATGAGAAAATTGGAATTCTCGCAACTAAGGAACAGGCACTCGCTGCCGAGAAAATTCTCTCCATGAATACTTACATCGACAGAGAGCGTGTGGGTATATGGGGCTGGAGCGGCGGCGGCTCGATGACATTGAACATGATGTTCAGGCATCCGGAAATTTACAAGACTGGTATCGCTATAGCATTCACAGCAAATCAACTATATTACGACACAATTTACCAGGAAAGATATATGGGCCTTCCGGACCATAACAAGGAGGGCTATACAAACGGCTCCCCTATTACGTTTGCACATCAACTTGAAGGAAATTTGCTGATAATTCATGGAACCGCAGATGACAACGGTCATTACCAGAATTCCCTGGCACTTATCGATAAACTGGTGAAACATGACAAAATGTTTTCAACAATAATCTACCCAAATTGCAACCATAGCCTGAAAACAAAAGACGGGGATGTTTTAAATCATCTCTTCAATACAATGGCTAACTATCTGTTTAAGAATATCTCGCCCAGTTATACAGTGGCAACTGTCGAAAACTAACCATAAATTATGGCTTTTTCTGCAACACAAATGATATTTCAATAAACAATGAAAATGAAAGTTGATAGCATAAGCGAAATATATCGGATCGTTTTGACTGTTGTTTGCTTTAAGGAAATATTTCTTGAAAACAGAGGTAGAAGTTCTTGACATATATATCCCGCCAGGCACATAATCCGAAGTTAACAATATGAAAAGCGTGGTGCTCCTAAAACCATATCTATAGGTACAATTATGAAGCCCCGCAGAATCGGCAGACTCGTTAAAATCCTCACCGCCTTGCAGTCTGGAAGAACCTGCACCGTAGGCGACCTGGCGAAAATGTTCGGATCCAGCAGGCGGACTATTTTTAGGGACCTTAAAGAACTGCAGGTCATAGGTGTTCAGTGCCTGTATGACTCAAAAGCCCGCAGCTACGCCCTGGACCCGGAATTCTTCCTGCCGCCCTTAGGCTTCAACCTTCAGGAAGCGCTAAGCCTGCTTCTGCTGGTTCGCAAGACAACCAAGTATATCCAAACGCCATTCAGGAACTCAGCACTCCTTGCTGCCTTAAAGATAGAAAACAACCTTCCGGTGAAAATCAGAAAGTATTGCAATGAATCCCTTAAAAATATCACGGCCCACCCCAATCCTCAGGCACCATTGGAGACGCTGGATAAAACCCTTGCAGAGCTAAAAAGGCCATTGCTAAAAAACAAAAAGTGCATATGCTTTACAATTCACTCTTTGAAGGCGAGGTTATCAAAGTAGAGCTTCACCCCTATCATCTCTTCTATAATCAACGAGCCTGGTATGTACTGGGTTGCTCTAATCTTCACAACAGCGTGCGAACCTTCAAGCTAAATAGAATTAGAGAATTAAAGGTGTCAGAGGAGTATTTTGCCAACGGCGAGGATTTCGATATTTACGAGCACCTTGGCAGGGCTTGGTCTATAATACCGGAGGGAAAGATATATAACATTGAACTAAAGTTTCTACCCAAGGTCGCTAATAATGTAAGTGAGGTTTGTTGGCACAGTACGCAGAAAGTTTATCATAACAGAGATGGTTCAGTTATTATGGAATTCCGAGTTGACGGGTTAACAAAGATAATGTGGTGGGTCCTCGGCTATGGCGACAAGGTTCAGGTCTTGAAGCCAAAGATGCTGCGCGAAAAGGTTCTTAAAATTGCTCAGAGGATGATCGCTCTCAACCAAGATATTAGTTAAGCAGTACCGAAAAATCACCCCAGCCAACCATTATTCTTTTGTGGATAACACGTTAAAAAAATATTAGCTACTGCCAAAGATAACAAGGATACCAGAGTAAACAAAGCTCCTTAGCAGCTTCACCAAAACAACCAACCGCGATATTAACAAGTTATCCACAATTAATGCCCCGCACCCGATATGCGTAACTTCTTGTCCTGAAGGTTGTTAACAAAAAACCATGTTAAAAACATAACAACTTAACCGTCTATATGATTACTAATACTATATTCTATTTATAATATAATTAATCTTAGCTTCTATGATACTTTGTTAAAAACTAAATGTGAGTTCAAATATAAACAATTGTTTTCGGCGTAGCTTTCTTTTTAAAAAATAGTTGTCGTTTGAGTATTCTTAGTGTAAACTATGGGTTAGTTAGTGTATTGAAATTCTGATGTTTTTGAACAGGGGTCAGTTATGAAGATAAACGTGAACAGAACAGCTTTATCTGAAGCTTTAGGGTTGCTTATATCTGTGGTGCCAAGTCGAACGCCAAAGCCGATACTGAGATGTGTACAGATAGTCGCTGGAAAAAAGGAGATTCGCCTCTGTGCGACGGATCTTGAGGTTGGTATTAATTACTTAGTTGCAGAAGTACAAGTTGAAGAGCCCGGTGAAGTAATTATTCCAGCCGACAAACTCGCTGCGATTGTACGGGAGAGCACAGACGAGGTCCTGACTTTAAAAGCAGAAGAAGGAACCTGTACAATAACCGGTGCAGATAGTCAGTTTATAATCTACGGCCAACAGCCAGGCCAATTTCCAGCAGTGCCGGATTTTACCAGCGATGCTGACGTTAAGGTTTCCTTAGAGAGCATTCAGGCCGGAATTGAGCAGTGTCTGTTTGCAACTGCCAAGGAAAGCACTCGATATGCCATCAACGGCGTCCTTTGGGAGGTTAAGGGAAAGAAATTGACCCTGGTAGCTACTGATGGCAGACGGCTGGCACTTACCAAAGTAAATCTTGCTTCCACAGCAAATAAAAAGCTTGAGGAGGCAAAGGTGATTGTTCCTGCCAAGACGATGGCTTTGTTGGATAAATTAGGCAGCACCGACAAAGATGTCGTCGAAATAAAAATGCTCGACAACCAACTTTTGCTTAAGTGTGCAGATGTAGTGATAAGCTCAAGTCTTGTCGAGGGAAATTTCCCCAAGTACGAAGACATTATCCCAACAGACCATGACAAGAAACTGAAGCTCTCCACCGAGGCGGCCCTTAGCGCAGTCCGGCGGGCAGCCCTGCTGACCAGCGAAGAATCAAGGGGCATTAAACTGACCATCGAAAAAGAGAAGGTAACTTTTGCTGGACGAGCTCCTGAGGCCGGTGATGCCCGCGTAGATATGGCGGTAGACTATAAAGGCGAGCCAATCGAGATTGGGTTCAACCCTCATTTTCTGACGGACGTTCTCCGAGTCATCCGGGAGCCGGAGTTTGAACTGGAACTGGGACAGCATGACAGGCCGGGCCTGATAAAAAGCGGAAAAACTTTTCTTTACGTCCTGATGCCGATTAATCTGGGTTGACAGGAGCGCTGTGCGTTTCAGGGATTGTTTATACACTATTATATCTAAGCAAGAGACCAATCAAAACAATGAATGAAACCGAACAGTTGCGAAAATTAGCAAACAAAAAGGAGAAGAAGGGGACCCAGGCCACTAAACTAGGCGATATTTTACACGAAATAGTCAATAACCGGATTTCTCCCCGCCAGAAGAGGTTTGAGAAAGTTACAAATTGCTTCAGACAACTACTTCCCGAGGAACTGGCCAGCCACTGCCGAATAGTGGATATCACCGGCGGGCAGCTTAAGATAGGCGTTGATGTTCCATCATATAGATATGAGATGCAGCTTTGCAGCCGTGACATTCTCAGAGACCTGCAGCGCAGATGCCCATTAGCTCACATAAAGAAGATAAAGCTTATTTCCAGTTGATAATACCTTTATAGAGGCGGAAAGAACCTAAAGAACAACGCATTTTGATACAGGAAAGGAAATAAGAATCACAGATGAAAAAACATAAATATGATGCAAGCAATATAAAGATACTTGGAGGTGTGGAAGCGGTTCGCAAGCGCCCTGATATGTATATAGGCGACCGCGGCAGCGGCGGCCTGCATCATCTGGTTTATGAGGTTCTCGACAACTCTATCGATGAAGCAGTAGCCGGTTACTGTGATAAAATACTCGTTCACATTGAGCCGGATGGAAGCTGTACAGTCGAAGATAACGGCAGGGGAATACCTGTTGAACAACATAAGGAAGCAAAGACAAGCGCTCTCGAGGTGGTTCTTACAACTCTCCACGCTGGTGGGAAGTTCGACGGCAAGAGCTACAAAGTAGCCGGCGGTCTCCACGGCGTCGGCGTCAGTGTCGTAAACGCCCTGAGCGAGTGGCTCGAAGCAGATGTGTACAGGGACGGAAAGCACTTCCATTTTGAGTGCGAAAGGGGTAAGGCCAAGCAGAGGGTTCGTGAAATTGGGCCTATCGAGAAAACCGGTACGAAAATACTGTTCAAGCCCGATGAGGAAATTTTCGGCGACTCCCGATTTGACCACGACACACTCTTAAAGAAAATACGTGAAATGGCGTATCTGAACGCCGGTATCCAGATCACCTTCAGGGATGACAGAGAAAACAAAAAGGAAGTATTTAAATTTGAAGAAGGCATAAGATCCTTCGTTAAACATCTCAACGAGGGCAAGGAAACCCTCCATAAAGACGTAATTTATCTTTCAGCGGAGGATGCTGATGCGATGCTCAGTTGTGAGATAGCTCTGCAGTATAACACCGGTTATAATGAAAACGTTCTGGTCTTCGCCAACAACATCCGCAACATTGACGGAGGCACTCATCTTTCCGGCTTCAAGACAGCGCTGACCCGTACGATGAATTATTATGCCAAGAACAACAATCTTCTAAAGAACGGAAAGTCAACCACGGGTGACGATCTGCGTGAGGGCTTGACTGCGGTGGTAGCGGTCAAACTCGCCAATCCTCAGTTTGAGGCCCAGACGAAGGTTCGCCTGACGAACCCGGAAGTAGGCAGCTTCGTTGAAACCACCGTTAATGAGCAGCTTGGGCATTTTCTCGAGGAGCACCCTTCTGAATCGAAGCGTATCCTGAACAAGGCCATACAAGCGGCCGCTGCCCGAGAAGCTGCCAGAAAAGCCCGTGAATTAACCAGGCGCAAAGGTGCTCTGAGCACGTCAAGCCTGCCCGGCAAGCTATGGGATTGCGCAAGCAAAGAGAAAGCGGGTACTGAAGTTTTTATCGTCGAAGGCGATTCAGCCGGCGGCTCCGCTAAGGCAGGCAGGGACAGAAACACCCAGGCTATACTGCCGCTGAAGGGCAAGATACTGAATGTGGAGAAGGCCCGATTGGAAAAGATGCTCGGCCACGAAGAGATAAGAACTATTATAAGCGCTCTTGGGACAGGCATCGGGACCGATGAGTTCGACCTGGAAAAATGCAGATATAGCAAGGTAATCCTTATGACCGATGCCGATATCGATGGTGCGCATATAAGAACGCTGTTGTTGACCTTTTTCTTCAGACAGATGCCTCAGTTAATCGCCGGCAATATGGTTTACATCGCCCAGCCGCCTCTCTATGAAGTGAAAACAAAAGGCAAAAAGAAATCGGAGTATATCCTTAGCGAGGCGAAAATGCGCAAGCGAATGCTTTCAAAAGGTCTCGAGGGAACCGAGCTTGTAATTTCTGAAGACGATAAAAAGCGCACAATCAAGGGTGAGAAACTAAAGACCTTGGTAAAAACACTTGCCGACCTCGAACGGCTTGTATCGGTTCTGGGTGGACGCGGAATTAATTTCATTGATTTCATTCAGTCGTATTATGGTGAAAAACATCAGAATTTCAATACAC
>JBHPEQ010000002.1:0-81147 GCA_042576845.1 Planctomycetota bacterium | reverse complement strand
ATTATGAAAATGAACGACTTCGCAAACTCGGGAAAAGCAAACCCAAAACAAAGCCAAACAAAGCCAATCTCAAAAAAGCCGAAATAAACGTAAGTATATATATAACAGGGGCTTATGAAAATAAACGGCGATTTCAGACAATTGAAAGCAAACCCAAAGCAAAGCCAATTTCCACTTTTCGCGCATTTTTGGCACGAGTTTAATCGCTACTTTTTTCGAACTAATTTAATCTCGAACAACCTGGGCCATAATTTGCCGGTAACAAAGAGCCGGTCGTTCTCAGCATCGTATGCAATGCCGTTAAGCACATCCACTTTTTGTTTAAGGTTTCGTCGCTTTAGTAAACCGGTTAAATCTATCCAACTGATTACCTGTCCTGTTTGAGGATCAATTTTAACAATACGCTCCGTCTGCCAAATATTGGCATAGATTGAGCCGTGGATATATTCCAACTCGTTGATACCGTTTACCGGCTTGTCGCTGTAATGTACTTTTACAAGGCAAATTTGCTCAAACGTCTCGGGGTCCAGGAATCGCAACGTTGATGTGCCGTCGCTGGTGATGAGGCGTTTGCCATCATAAGTAACACCCCAGCCCTCTTCTGGATAGTTAAATTCCCGCAGCAGCTCGAAGCTGTTTTTATCATAGACAAAACCGACATTGCTATGCCAGGTGAGCTGAATAATTTTGTCGCCGCAGATAGTTATACCCTCGCCGAAAAATTGTCTTTTGAGCTTGTGGATTTTTAAGATGCTGCCGGTTTTGAGCTCAACTTTACGCAGGGACGAGCGGCCCTGGAGTCCTGTCCCCTCATATAAAAAACCGTCTTCAAAAACCAGTCCCTGGGTATACGCATCTGGATTGTGAGGGTATGTGTTGACAACTTCGTACGTATAAACCTCAACATCACTCTGAGTGCCTGAATCCGAGCAGGAATAAACAAAAAACGCTGCAGAAAACACAAGAAGAGCCAGCCCGAATATCCTGAATAAACGTTTCATAGAAATTGTTTAGCTCCTTGAACCAATCAAAGCTAATCTATTCAGGCAGGATATACTTAACGGACTTTGCGGTCAAGGGCAAAGGCATTTCTATGCAGTAGCTGAGCCCAGTTTGTGTCCCGGCCCGATGGTGTAAAGCCGCTTCTTCGGCCCAGTATTTATATGCGAGGCAACGACTTTGCCGACAAAGATTATATGGTCGCCGGCTTCGGTCTGTGATTCGAGGGTGCACTCGAAATTCGCCGCAGCATCTACAAGCAGCACAGAATCAATTTCTTCAGCAGGTTTGGTTTCGCAATCGAATTCAGCGAATTTATCGATGTTCCTGCCGGATTTGGAGCCGAAAAACAGGGCTGCATCAGCCATATCCGAAGATGGGAACGCAATGGTAAAGCATTTCGAGTGCCTTATGGTCTCGATTGAGTAATGGGTCTTTGCAAGTGATATTGCCATCATAGGCGGATTGCCGGATACAATCATAGTCCAGCCGAGCGTGATGGGATTGGCTTTGCCGGCCTTGTCTTTGGCGACGGCAATTACTACCTGCTCGGGATATTTGGTCTTTATAGCTTCTGTGTAATCGCTTTGTTTTTGCATTGCTCTTACTCCTGATTTGTTTTATATTCACCGCAAGAATCAACTGATAGACTATAAATGTTATAACCATCTTCGGCAAGGAGAAAGAGATGAGCATGATTGGTTTTGTGGGCGCAGGGAATATGGCGGAAGCACTGATAAAGGGCTTGATAACCGCTGACGTATACAAATGTGAGGATATTTTTGCAAGTGATATTCGAATCGAGAGATTAAAGTTTCTTTCAGACCAGTACAAAATCCCAACCACATCTGATAATGCCGAGCTGGCTGCGAAGGTTGATATATTAGTTTTGAGCATCAAGCCCCAGCAAATGAGCGAAGTGCTTGATAGTATCAAAGGTGTTGTCAAGGACGGTACGCTGGTCATATCCATAGCAGCGGGAGTCAAAGTAGAAAAAATCGCTGCTGTGCTCGGCGATATCGCAATAGTTCGCGTTATGCCTAATACGCCCGCTTTGATTGGCGAAGGCGCTGCTGCACTTTATTCCAACAAAAAAGCGAAGCCGAAAATCAACGAGGCCTTGAAGATTTTTTCTGCTGTCGGCAAAGCGGTAGTCGTTGAGAGTGAGGATTTAATTGACGCTGTAACCGCTGTTTCCGGCAGCGGCCCTGCCTATTTCTTTCTTTTGATGGAAGAGATGACAAAAGCTGCGATTGAATTGGGACTGCCGGAGGGAGTAGCAAAAGATTTGGTTCTTCAGACCGCCAAGGGAGCCGCCCTGCTTGCGAGCGAACGTGACGAAGAGGGAGAGGCGCCTGCCGAGCTTCGGCGGAAAGTTACCTCTCCCGGCGGCACGACGGAAGCAGCTTTGAAAGTTTTTGCAGAAGGCAACTTTGGCCCATTGGTTAAAGCTGCTCTGAAACGGGCCTGCGGGAGAAGCAAAGAGCTGTCAGGTTAGTTTCGGAAATCGGCGGCAATTCGCTACTGCATAAGCAAGCACCAAGCTGTAAGCTATTTACGCTTTTATAAATTCTATGGAACTTTCATCGCTGGTGGTTGTATAACTACTATGGATAGTACCGGCGGTTTTTGCTAATCAGGTTATCTTTATGGACCAGGAGAAAACTGTTATACAACAAGTTTTAAGGGGGGATATTGATTCGTTTAGGTTACTGGTTGAAAGATATCAGGGTCCTGTAATCAGGATTGTGAAAAATATTATAGAAGACAACCACATTTGCGAAGATATTGCTCAGGACGTGTTTTTTACAGCTTATAAAAAACTTGGCACCTTTGATTCGGCCCGCAGCAATTTTTCGACCTGGCTGTTCACCATCGCCAGAAACAAAAGCATAAATGCCATAAAAAAGAAAAAAACACTTTCGCTCAGCAAACTGCCGGAAAAGCTGGACTCCTGCAATCCATCCGAGGCGCTGTCCGAGAAAGAGCTGTTCGATAAACTGGACGAGGTTTTGCAGAGTTTGGCCAGCAGATACGAACGGGCACTGGTTTTGGCCGAGTTTGAGAAGCTATCATATCAGGAAATTGCACAGATTGAAGGCGTAAGAATCGGAACAATTAAATCAAGAATTAACAGGGCAAAAAAGAAACTATTTTCAGCACTGAAAGATTTTGAGGCGGAATTATGAATTCAGAAGAAATTTACAACAAGTGGAAAGCTCAAAGAATCCAGATAGATATAGCTGATGATTTCGCAGATGAAGTAATGACTCAGATATACCGATGCGAAGAAAAGAGAAGAAAGCCCTTGCTTGATATACAACGATTTGTTGAGTTTATATCCACCCATCCACTGGTAAAAGCTGCCATGATTACGGTAGGTGCAGTGATAGGTGTCGCCAAGCTGGTGCTTATAATTCAAGTGCTGCTTTATGTATAACCGTCAAAGGAGAAATAAAATGGAAGCTAAAAAATCGAGTCTCAAAAATAAAAGACACGTCTGGATAGCAATAATGTTTTCGCTGATTTTACCTGGGATGGGACATATATATTGCGGAAAACTAATCAGAGGCTTAATGTTTACCTTTTTAAATATGCTACCTTTGCCTTTAATCATGGGTCTGCTTTCAGTGCCCCATTATCATTTATTAGTAGAAATAATATTTTTCCTTATTTTTACAGGTGGGATGGTTCAGTTGATAGCAATAATTGATTCAGCCGTAATTGCAAAAAAATCACAGTATTACGAATTGAAGGAATATAATCGTCCGATTGTGTATATACTACTGCTCTTTCTAATAATAGGAAACGGTGTTGGAAACAGCTTCTATTTTCGAGATAAGTTTCTTGAAGCATTCAGGGTTCCGGCAGCTTCCAACTATCCGACGATAGTACCCAATGATAGGCTTCTTGCGAATAAGATGGCTTATAAAAAAAGTGATCCTAAACGAGGTGACCTTATAGTCTTTTTAAATCCAGAAGACAGACGAATAAATTATATTAAAAGGGTTGTTGCACTCCCCGGCGATACCGTTGAAATCAAAGACTACCAGCTTTATATCAACGACCAAAAACTGCAGCGCCGTCAGCTTCCAGATTCTGTGCTGGATAAAATAGGAATAGAAATTCGCGGTGAGCCGCTAAAAGGGGATGTTTACGAAGAAACAAACGACGAGGCAAAATATAAAATATTCTTAGCCTCCCCGGCAAACCCCAACCTTGCAAATTTTGCTAAAATAACAGTTCCCAAATACCACTGTTTTGTTCTTGGCGATAATCTGAACGATTCGCGTGATAGCAGACATTTTGGGCCAATTCCATTGGCCACCATAAAGGGCAGAGCAGACTATCTTTATTGGCCTGCTAAAGATTGTTCCCGTTTCGGATCTCTTAAGCCCGACTGATAGAGGTCAAAGTTGCAATTTTTTAATCGATGATAATCGCCTCGACGGGACATTCTTCGGCTGCCTGCTGAACCGCATCTTCGAGCTCTGCAGAGACTTCATCACCAATAACTTCCGCCATATCAATACCCATCTCGAAAACCTCCGGACAGGTGTTCACACACAATCCGCAGGCGGTGCAGGTATCTTCAATTCTGACCACCATAACAAAAGCCCTTTTCAAATAGATTATTTATTGTTGATTATTTTCAAACCTTTGTTTATCATCAGGTAAAATATTAAAATCGACAATGGAAAATAGTCAATAACGAATTTTTGGCCGGGTTCCATGCAGGCAAGGTTCGTGAACCTGGTCAGGCGGGGAACCGAGCAGCCATAAGCGAGTTCCTTGTTGTGCTGTGGGTAAACCCGGCCATTTTTTGAAATGTATACAGTTTTAGCGAGAAAATATCGGTCGCAGAGATTTGACGAAGTGATTGGGCAGGAGCCCATCTCGCAAACGCTCAAGAACGCTATAAAGACGGACAAGTCGGCACATGCGTATCTTTTCACAGGCACCCGCGGCGTCGGCAAAACCACAATGGCACGCATCCTTGCAAAATCTCTTAACTGCCTTTCCAAAGACAAACCCACCACTGAGCCGTGCTGTAAGTGCGAAAGCTGTGTTGCAATAAATATGGGTGATGATATCGATGTTATTGAAATCGACGGTGCCTCAAACAACAGCGTCGATAACATTCGTGAACTCCGGCAAAATGCGATATACCGCCCTGCCCGCTGCAGATTCAAAATCTATATCATTGACGAAGTCCATATGCTCAGCACATCGGCTTTCAACGCCTTGCTCAAAACCCTTGAAGAACCGCCATCACATATAAAATTTATTTTTGCGACTACGGAGCCGAACAAGGTCATCGCAACAATTCAATCAAGGTGTCAGCGTTTCGATTTCAACAATATCAGCCCCGCCAAAATTGCCGGTCAGCTAAAGCACATCCTGCAGCAGGAAAAAATAAACTATGAAGATGACTTAGTTCTGCATCTGGCGAAAATGGCGAACGGCTCAATGAGAGACGCTTTGAGTTTGCTTGACCGGCTTATAAGCACCGGCGCCGAACCTCTCACTGTTGAGCTGCTTGAGGAATTCCTCGGCTGCGCCGACAGCGAAAAAATCTATGAGCTCATCGGCAAAATCGGGGACAGCGATGCGGCTGGCGCTTTGTCAGCGGTCGATGATTTAATCAACTCAGGGCTTGGTGAAGTTCAGATTGTCGATGCGCTCATCGATTATATGCGGGACTTGATGGTCGTAAAATCGACCGGGCCGGATAGCGAGCTTGTGATTTTAACAACTGAGCAGCGTAAAAGGACAGGTGAGCTGGCTGAAAAGTTTGATGTCACAGGGCTTGTTTATAATATAACGGCCCTTGAGAAGATACGCTGGACAATCAAAAACTCCGAGACTCCCCGGGCTTTGCTGGAAGCTTCTCTTTTAAGATTCACCTTGAGCGAACACTTTATGAACATCGACGAGCTTATCAGCCAATCCCGGAGTGTGTCCTCTGTTAAAAAAAAACGAACGCCCGCTAATATAACCCACGAAAAACAAGATACAAATCCCAACTCAACCGAAATACGAGATACCAGTTCCGAGATACGAAAATTGTCCGACCTTCATTCCATAAAAAACAACTGGCAAAGTATCCTTGCTGCTATAAGTCTGCAGCTCGGCAAAGGCACCGGCAGTGTGTTAAGCGCCGCTGAGCCAACACGATTTGAAAATGATACTTTGACGCTGACTTTCCCTGCCTCAGCCAGAACGCAGAAGAAAATATGCGAAAGTAACAGCCGGCTGGAAAAAATCGAATCCTGGCTGAACAAACAGTTCGGAAAAACCGTTCGGCTAAACTTGATACTTACCGGCGGTGAACCAGAAAAAGCGAAGACGCTGTCACGGAAGAAAAACGAACTGGTAAACGACCCCGCCGTAAAAACTGTTCTGCTCGAACTCGATGCAACTATTACAGGTATCGAAGAGGAATGAGCATCTCGGTTCACTAAACTATAAACTTTGTCTTGTTATTTTTCTTGCAATATTATCCTGTCGGGATAAAATCAAATAAAAGTCTATTACAAAGTCATTGCAGACAAAGAGCCGGGGCGATTAGCTCAGTTCGGCAGAGCAGCTGACTCTTAATCAGCGGGTCGTGGGTTCGAATCCCTCATCGCCCATTCACTTCTCCCGAAAACAAAGGAGTCGTTCAAGCCAAAGAAAACATCGCAATGAAATAGAAGCTTGCCGTATGTCTGCACAAATAACTGTCCCAAAAAAAGCTGGGTTGTTGCAAGCTATCGAAGCTGGCTGATATAATACTTCCGTGACAACTCTGGATGATTGCAATTTGAAGACCGTTCTGCTATCTTTGACAAATCGAGATGCTTAGCAGGACATCGTAATTGTCAGTTTAAATGAGATTTCGACGAGAATGCGGCTGTGAGAAGACGGGATTTTCTAAAAGCTGTTGGTCTGGGTGCTGCATCGGTAATAACAGCCGGATGCGAACGTACCGCCAGGACTTTTGCTGTCGGGTCTGAAGCCAATCAGCCAAATATCCTGTGGCTCATCTCGGAGGATACCTCGCCGGACCTGGGCTGTTACGGGAACGAACTGGTCAGGACACCAAACCTTGACAAACTTGCCCGTGAGGGAGCACTTTTTACTAATGCCTTTGCAAGCAGTCCCGTTTGCTCCCCGACACGTTCAGCATTTATGACAGGTATGTATCAGACCAGTATAGGGGCACATCAGCATCGAAGCCACCGCAGTGACGGATACGTATTACCCGAGCCGGTAAAGGTTATTACCGAGTACTTTCGTCAGGCCGGTTACTTCACAGCGAATGTTACCACCGCTGCTGCAGGAGTACGGGGGACAGGCAAGATGGACTTTAATTTCTCCTGCCCCGAACCTTTTGACGGGACAGACTGGAATCAACGGCGAGACGGCCAACCCTTTTATGCTCAGGTAAATTTCAATCTTACCCATCGTTCCTTCCAGAGGGACAGCAGCAATCCAATCAATCCCCAAAAAGTGAGTTTGCCCCCGTATTATCCTGACCACCCTCTTGCCCGCAGGGACTGGGCGGATTATCTTGAGTCGATTCAAATTATCGATGCTCAGATAGGCAGGGTTCTGAAGCGGTTGGAAAATGAAGGGCTGCTGGAGAACACTATTGTGTTTTACTTTGGAGACCACGGCCGGCCACACGTCCGCGGCAAACAGTGGCTGTATGAGGGCGGCATTCGTATCCCGCTGATAATTCATTGGCCCGGACATATTAAGCCGGGTTTAGTGACAGATGAGCTTGTAAGTTCGATAGATTTCGGCCCAACTTCACTGAATCTGGCAGGCATTAAAGTTCCCGGACATATGCAGGGACAGGTGTTCCTCGGGCCTGATAAGAAAACGAGGAGTTACATCTTTGCCGCCCGCGACCGATGCGATGAAACCGTAGACCGCATTCGTTGTGTTCGCAAAAAAAGGTACAAGTATATTCGCAACTTTTTTCCGAACAGGCCATACACACAATTCAATGCTTACAAAAAGTATGAATATCCCCTGCTTACGCTAATGGAGGTGCTGGCTAAGCGTGGAGAACTGACGGCGGAGCAGATGGGGTTTATGGCAGCGACCAGGCCGAAGGAAGAACTGTATGACCTTGAGAAAGACCCTTACGAACTACATAACCTGGCGGACGACAGCCGATACCGGCAAATTCTCAAAGAACTTCGAAGTGTACTGAATGAATGGATTGAGCAGACCGGCGACCAGGGCAGAATACCGGAAGACAGGGAAACCATCGAATACTGGAAGCGTCAAGCGTCAGAAGAATATCAAGATATTATGAACAGAAGAAGAATTTCACCGCAAGTTTCTGCTCAGGAGTATCTAAGGTGGTGGGAAGACAAATTGTTGTGGAAACAAGAGTAAATGACAAATTTTTTAAATTCCCTTTGTCAGGATAAATCCTGAATGTTAGTATAGCGGCTTAAATTGTGCTCCTGAGCCGATAAAATTATACACCCACCTGTTGCTGCAAAAAAGTCTGAATTGCAGAAGAAGCTGGAGCCCAGTCAGATAGCTGATAAATGAGATTTTTTATATAGCAGGGCTTTGTTAGCGGGAAAAGAAAGCCCGTTATTCAGGAACAAAGCGAGTCGGTTTTGTAACAACTACTACATATAACTATAGAGAAAGGACAGGAATTATGATAGGAGCAATTGGTTTTGAAAGTTGGGACTGGTTCACTCTGGGGTTGTTTTTCCTGGGTTTATTAGCGATAGTTTGGTGGGTGCTAAAGCAAAAGGAAGAAACTTCCGCCGATTATTTTCTGGCTGGCAGAAAAGCCGGCTGGATTGCTATCGGAGCTTCTATTTTTGCTTCGAACATCGGCTCTGAACACCTCGTTGGACTCGCAGGAGCCGGTGCAAAAACCGGTATGGCTATGGCGCATTGGGAAATACATGCCTGGCTTATTCTTGTGCTCGGTTGGGTTTTCGTACCTTTCTACGCAAGAAGTATGGTTTATACAATGCCCGAATTCCTCGAAAAAAGGTATTGTTCCGGCGCTCGAATGGTTCTCTCAATCATTTCTTTGGTTAGTTATGTCTTGACTAAGGTGGCCGTTACTGTTTGGGCGGGGGGAACTGTTTTTAAAACGGTACTGGGAATCGAAACTTTAAGGCTTGGTTCTGTCTCTATTGACTTTTTCTGGGTCGGTGCTATCGGCTTAGTTGTAATCACCGGCATATATACAGTCATCGGCGGCATGAAATCGGTACTTTATACCTCTATCCTGCAGACACCTGTCCTGCTGATTGGTTCTATCGTTATCCTTTTTGTCGGTCTTAGTAAACTTGGTGGCTGGGGTGAGCTTCAATTGATTTGCTCCCAGAGTACAACAGACTACGGCGATAATATGATGTCACTCATACGCTCGGCCAAAGACCCTCAATTCCCATGGACAGGCGTGCTTCTCGGCTCTGCTATCATCGGATTCTGGTACTGGTGCACCGACCAGTACATCGTACAGAGAGCGCTCTCGGCTCCAAATCAAAAAGAGGCAAGAAGAGGTACTATCTTCGCCGGTTATCTTAAGCTCCTGCCTGTTTTCATCTTTCTTATTCCTGGAATGATTGCTTTTGCACTCGCACAGAAAAATATTATACAGCTCGATGACCCTGATAGGGCTTTCCCTGTCTTAGTTACTCAGCTGTTACCTGCAGGAATAAAAGGCATCGTCGTAGGAGGCTTGACCGCGGCTTTAATGAGCTCACTTGCTTCGCTCTTCAACTCGTCCGCGACTTTGTTTACTGTCGACTTCTATAAAAAGTTTAAAAAATATACGACTGAAAAAGAACTGGTATTTGTCGGACGAATTGCAACTGCTGTCGTGGTTGTTCTTGGGATTGCCTGGATTCCGGTTATGAGAGGACTTGGGCAGGTGCTTTACGAGTATTTACAGGATGTCCAGTCACTTCTGGCTCCGGGTATTGCCGCTGTTTTTGTCCTTGGCGTCTTCTCAAAAAGAACTTCTGCTGCCGGAGGTCTTTGGGGGCTCACCATTGGCTTCGTTTTAGGAATTTCAAGGTTAGTATTAAAAGTGGTTTGTAAGGCTTTCGATTCATCCGGCGAAATCCTTAACGAGTGGGTTACAAAACGTGTAATGAATCCGGATTTAAGCTCAATGCAGCAGCTAATCGTAAAATTCGTTGGAATTAATTGGCTTCACTACTGCATCTTCCTGTTTTTCCTGATTCTTTTAATTTGTTACGTAATTTCCCTCTTTACTAAAAAGCCAAACCTTGAAAAAATCCAGGGACTCACATTTGGCTCTGCGACACCCGAGCAGATCAAAGAAACAAGAAATAGCTACAATAAGTGGGATATAATACACTCTCTGACCATACTCGGCGCAGTTATTGCATTCTACATCTACTTCTGGTAATAGAAATAGTTGGTATTTAATAAAAGACAGTTATATGAACGAAGGTGAATTATGGCTTATGCGATAGGTTTGGATTTTGGAACGAATTCTGTAAGGTCGCTGCTGGTCAATGTCAATACCGGCGATGAATTAGGTACAGCAATATACGAATATGAAACCGGAGAAGCCGGGATTGTAATCGACCCTTCCGACCATAATCTTGCCAGGCAGAACCCCGCCGATTATCTAAAAGGGATTGAGGTCAGTATCAAAGCCGCCATTGCTCAGGCCAAAGATATAGATAAAAACTTTGACCCAAAATATATCATCGGCATCGGCGTCGATACTACCGGCTCAACTCCCATTCCTGTTGATAAAAACGGTACCCCTTTAAGTTTCTCCGGCGAATTCAAGGATAATCCAAATGCTTATGCCTGGCTTTGGAAGGACCATACAGGCCACGCTGAAGCTGCCGAAATTACCCAGTTGGCGAAAAAAGACCACCCCGAATACTTAGCTAAATGCGGCGGAATTTATTCGTCTGAATGGTTCTTCAGTAAAGTCCTGCATTGTTTGCGAACAGATTCAAAGGTCTTTGATGCTGCTTATACGTGGCTCGAACATGCAGATTACATGACCGCACTTCTTACAGGAACTACAGACCCTCAGCAACTCAAACGCTGCCGATGCGCTGCCGGTCACAAGGCGATGTTCAATGACAACTGGGGCGGCTACCCGGCCAAAGATTTCCTTGCAAAGCTTGACCCCAAACTGGGACACCTGCGTGAGACCTTAAGCGAAAAGAGCTATGCCATTGACCAGAAAGCAGGTGACCTGACCCGAGAATGGGCGGATAAGCTTGGTCTAACGGCCGGTATTCCGGTTGCAATGGGTGCTTTTGATGCACATCTTGGCGGGGTCGGCTCTGGAATAAGCGCCGGCAAATTAGTAAAAATTATAGGCACAAGCACCTGCGATATGATGGTTGCCGAAGCCGGCAAAAAGGTTGCTGATGTCCCCGGCATTTGTGGTATTGTTGACGGTTCCATTCTGCCGGGCTGTATCGGGCTCGAAGCAGGGCAATCAGCCGTAGGAGATATATTCAACTGGTTTGTCAACTACATACAGCCGAAAGGACCTCAAAACGGTTCCCACGAAGCTCTTACTGACAAAGCTGCGAAACTAAAACCCGGCGAATCAGGCCTGCTGGCTCTCGACTGGAATAACGGTAACAGAACCATACTTGTCGACCAGCGGCTTACAGGACTTCTTTTGGGCCAGACCCTCCATACAAAGCCGGAAGAAATATACAGCGCCCTTATTGAGGCAACTGCTTATGGTGCGCTTACCATTATAATGCGATTTGAAGAATATGGTGTTAAAGTTGATGAAGTCATAAACTGCGGCGGAATCGCCGAGAAAAACCCGTTAATTATGCAAATCTATGCAGATGTTACGGGAAGAGAAATGAAAATCGCACGTTCCGTCCAGGCCTGCGCTCTTGGCTCTGCAATTGCCGGCGCCGTTGTTGCAGGCGAAGAAAACGGGGGCCACGCCAATTTTGAAAATGCCCAGGCCGCTATGTGCGGAACAAAGGATAAAACCTTTAAGCCAAACCCGGAAAACCATAAAGTCTATCAGCGGATTTATAAACTTTACAGGCAAATGCACGATGCATTCGGCCTTGACAGATGGTCCGGGAAAATGGCAAATGTAATGAAAAACCTGCTCGAAATTAAAGATTCTGTCAACGCTTAAAGCTTTTATTATGCACAATGAACTAAGAAAAACCGTTTGCGATGCTAACATTGAACTGAAAAGGCAAAAGCTCGTCATTTATAGCTGGGGTAATGTGAGCGGCATTGACCGCAGTAAAGGTATCATCGCCATAAAACCAAGCGGCGTCCCGTATGAGAAACTTAGTCCGGATAAAATCGTCCTGCTCGATTTGGATGGTAACATTGTTGAGGGCGACCTTAGACCCTCCTCGGATACTCCGACTCATCTTGAGCTTTACAGAAATTTCGAAGACATCGGCGGCATATGCCACACCCATTCCACAAATACAACTATCTTCGCACAGGCCTGCACAGAAATCTCCTGCTTCGGAACCACACATGCCGACTATTTCTACGGCCCGATACCTATTACCGAACCAATGAGACCGGACGAAATAAAAAGCGATTACGAACTAAACACCGGTAGGGTCATTGTCCGACGTTTTGCTGACCTCGACCCAATGCAGAACCCGGCCGTGCTCGTCGCTAACCACGGACCTTTCACATGGGGTATTAATCCTGCAAAAGCTGTCGAAGCCGCTGTAGTTCTTGAAGAAGTCGCAAGAATGGCAATGGGAACTCTGCAAATAAATCCAGAAAGCAAGCAAATCAGCAAGAACCTGCTGGATAAGCATTATCTGCGTAAACATGGGAAAAATGCTTATTACGGCCAGGACAAATAGAGAAGTTTTAAAATTCTCTTATTAGGGAGATAGGTTGTGTATTTATTAGGCTATGATGTCGGAAGCTCTTCAATAAAAGCAACCTTAATGGAGGCCGAGACCGGCAGGGTTGTCGGCTCTGCTGTTTCTCCCCAGAAAGAATTGGAGATAATCGCCAAAACCGGCGGCTGGGCTGAACAGACACCGCAAACCTGGTGGGACAATGTAATAGCCGCCACAGCCGAAATAAAATCCACCGCATCCTTTGAACCGGCCGATGTAAAGGCGATAGGCATATCTTACCAGATGCATGGTCTCGTAACGGTCGACAAAAATCTTGAACCACTCAGAGACGCAATAATCTGGTGTGACAGCAGGGCTGTAGAGACCGGCAACAAAATCGCAACCCAAATCGGCCGGGACAAATGTTTCGAAACACTTTTGAACCTGCCCGGAAACTTCACTGCATCGAGACTCAAATGGCTGAAGGAAAACGAACCTAACAACTATAAAAAAATACACAAAGCGATGCTGCCCGGCGAATATATTGCTATGAAGATGACCGATAAAATCCTGACAACTCCATCCGGCTTATCTGAGTGGATAATCTGGGATTTTACCAAACACGACCTTTCCGGAGACCTGTTGAATTACTTAGACAACTGTGAGGAATTACTGCCGAAGCAGACTCCAACATTTTCTATCCAGGGTGAGCTAACGAGACAAGCAGCCGACAAGCTCGGACTGAAAGCCGGAACCGTCGTCTCATACAGGGCAGGTGACCAGCCGAACAATGCTTTTTCACTAAACGTTCTGAATCCAGGTGAAATTGCCACAACTGCAGGAACATCCGGAGTTGTTTATGGCGTTACCGACCAGCCGGGTTTTGATGATAAATCAAGAGTAAATCCATTTGTCCACGTAAATTATAAACCTGATAACCCCCGTTATGGTGTCCTTATGTGTATCTCGGGTACCGGTATCCTAAATAGCTGGCTTCAGAAAAATACTGCAGAATCTCTTACGTACAAGAAAATAAATGAACTGGCTGCTAGCGCTCCAATTGGTTCAGACGGATTAACCATACTGCCTTACGGCAACGGCGCAGAAAGGACCCTCGTAAATAGAGATATCTCCGGTTCCATTCACGGCCTGAATTTTAATACCCATAATAAATCGCACTTGTTAAGAGCGGCTCAGGAAGGCATCGTTTTTGCATTAAATTACGGATTGGCAATAATGAATGATATGGGTGTTAAGGTAAAAACAGTCCGTGCCGGATACGCCAATATGTTCCTTAGCCCGCTGTTCGCACAGGCATTCGCAAATGTTACAAGGGCAGTCGTCGAACTTTATAACACCGACGGCTCACAGGGAGCGGCAAGAGGAGCCGGTGTTGGGGCTGGAATTTATAAAAACTTCCAGCAGGCCTTCGTTGGCTTGGACTGTAAGCGCACTGTCGAACCGGATGATAAACTCAAGACCGATTATAAAAAAGCTTATGAAAATTGGTTAAAAGTTTTACAGACAAGATTAGAATATCCTTAGGATAAATAAAGAACCACAAGCGGAATGCGAAATACGAAAAAAAACGGCCTATATTCCAAGTTACGGGTATGGAGATGATGTTATAAACTGACTTTTTTGGCAGGGTGTGGAATGGCTCTGCAAAGGTTTTAGCTGAGAGAGACGCATTTATTAACAAAAGTTTTTGAAAGGGATGGTTCATGGCAAAGAAAAAGAAATTTCCCTGGCAGGATAAGATATGTAACAAAGCACAGCTCGGCGGGATAGAGACTTGCCTTTTAGACAACGGTCCCGGCAAAGGAGTCCGGATAGCATGGGTAAATACCGGCAATTTGAGGTATAAGGTGGTTCTTGACAAGTGTGCGGATATTGCAGAGGCATTTCATAATGAACACGGTCTTGCCTGGATAAGTCCGGCCGGCATCAGAACACCCAGGCCTGACTCGGCTCACGATTTCGAATGGCTTTATTCATTTGCCGGCGGTCTTCTTTCGACCTGCGGCCTGGCACATCACGGTCCGCCGGAGGAAGATGAGAACGGCGAGCGAGGTTTGCACGGCAGAATCAGCAATATCCCTGCTTCAGTGGAGTCTATTATTCAGCCGGACCCAATAGCAGGTAAACTCGATATGAGCATTACCGCCGTGACAAGGCAAAGTCGATTGTTCGGTGAAAACCTTGAAATCAGAAGAACCATTTCCGGTAGAATCGGCAAAGCTACTATTAAGATTAGGGATGTGGTGACAAATCGCGGCCCATTACCGCAGCCGCATATGATTTTATATCACTGTAACTTCGGCTGGCCCCTGGTAGACGAGGGAACCGACATAATCTGGAAGGGAAGGTGCAAATCGCGAGGGATGGAACAGGACGACCAGCTCTTTAAAAGCAAACACGATTACAAAAAGTGTCAAAAGCCGCTTGAGATTCACAAAGGCGGCGAGGCGTGTGGCTTTGTCAACATCAAGCCAGACAAAAAGGGCATCTGTACTATCGGGCTGAACAATAAAAAGTTCGGTCTGGCGCTGATGATGAAGTATCCGAAGAAGAACCTGCCCTGGATGTGTAACTGGCAGCACTGGGGCTTCGGCGATTATGTTTGTGCGCTTGAGCCCGGCACGAATCCGCCAATCGGGCAAATTGCCGCCAGGAAACAAAAAAAGCTCATAACTCTCGCTCCCGGCGAAAGCAAAACTTACGATTTGGAAATCTCTGTATTGACCGAGCAAAGGGTCATTGACAGGTTTCTCCAAACCGCAGGCAGTTAGTAAAAAGATTATCGAGAAAGTTTAAGCACAGGAGCCACCTATTAGCTTGACGGGATTGGAAATATCGACCGGCTTTTTATTGTATTTCGAGAAGAGGCCTGCGCGAAATTCGGGCTGAGTATTTCCCCCTCGATTCTTGACCTTTGATGTTCGATTCCGGTGCCGATGTGTTTGTCTTATTATTCGGAGACCTTTCCCTTAAGCCAGTTTTCAGTGAAGACATCAAGGTCTTTTACATCGATAAAGTCATCAGGCGGCTCGGAGATATCATAGAAGAAACTAAATTGCTCATCACCCTGACCACTGAGCCAGGCGGAAGCAAAAACGGCATAATCGTAAAAATCCACATCTCCGTCCGGCTCAAAGTCACCTGTGTAAGCACCATATACAGCAACATCATCAATGTAAAAGCCGGGATTTTTGTTAAAGAAATTATCAATGGTTTTAAAGCTGAAACGCAGTCGGATAATCGAATCAGCCATATCTGAGATATCGATTTGCTTATGCAGCCAGTTGCCACTTGGGTCACTGAGTGAACCGTCTGAATTTGAAGCAACGACAACAAAAGGTCCGTTGTTTTTCGAGATTTCAACCTCTGCGATGTCAGCTATAGCCGGATTGCCTTCGGTATCAAGGAAATAATTGAACTTTAGTGTGACAGGCGGTTTGGCAGTAACAAGACTTATCGGTTTGGAAGTAACAACTCCTTCAGTATTCCCTGCGTGGTAATTGCATTTACTACTGACGCCGTAGTATAATGCGTTCGGCTCGGAATGCCCCTGCGGCTGAGCGGATTGACAAACTGAACTGATGTGCCACAGGCCGGAGCCGGCACCGAAATTGTTATCAATGACAAAGATGCCGAGCCCTTCTTCGAAGTCTTCGACAAAATCTTCGGGTGTTTGCACTACGTTCAGAGTCACGGTTCGTTCATACGTCAGCCCGCCGGAGAAAATCACCGTGTCGGCATATGTGCCCAAGGGCAGAGAATCGGCTTCAGATACAATGGAGACCTGGGCCGTAGTGAACTCCCCCGGTTCGAGCGAACCGCTGTTCGGTTCGATATTAAGCCAGGGCTCGCTGTGTTCGGCCGTCCAGGCGACAGAATCGGTACCGCTGTTGTTTGTCAGCATATATGATATCGAGCAGGGCTCGAACGATCCGCCCTCGAGCCCAAAAGCGTTCAACCCGTCCGGAGGAGTTACCTCAAATTCCGGCGGGTTATACTCGATATAGCAGGCTGCATAGCCGATTCGTGAACAGCCGTATTCGATTCGCACATACCCATCCTCACCCCAGCCGGGACCCCAACTGTTCCTCATAATCCAGACACCAGGACAATCCGGGCCAGCATCATTGGGCTCGTCATCCCAACCGACCAGAACAACCGCGTGATTGACCAGCTCGTCTTCACAGCCGTTAAAGACACCACCGGTATATGCCTGAAAAGCAGAATTGGCATAGAACGATACGGAAACAGGTCCATAGGTCATTATGGCCTGTTTAATATCGTTGACATCGGGAACTTCACTAGACGATGCGATATATGACCATGAATCGATAAAGTAATAATGCGGATAGGGACATTCGCAGTCAGCATCAGTCGCTGTATATGGAAAGCTCTCCTCCAGCACCGCGCCGCTGTCGCCGCAGGTATCAGTCAAAGCTCCCTCATTAAGATGATAGTCGTGTGCGAACCACCCGCCGTCACAATCCCAGCCGCTTTGATTACAGCTTACCAGCCACTGCTCGGAAAGGTTCTGCTCGGAATCGGCTTCAATCATAATAGCACATTCGAGCGCTCCCACAGTTGAAAACGCCCAGCAGCTTCCGCAACCGCCCTGATTTCGTATCGGTGGACAGCCGGCAACTTCCCGCCAGTCGAATGATTCCAGAAGAACTTCAGTCTTAGAGACGGACTCGACAAAGAAGGGCTTTTTGCTTTGCCAGTCATTCGGTTCAGCCAGGCCACAAAGCTGCTTCAGAGAATACTTGGTAGCCGGGTTTTCCCCCACCGTGAAAGTCCAGTTTTCCCGCTCCGCTCTTTTCTTAAGTTCGTCAACGTCAACTCTGCTTAGCTGTGCCTTAAGCTCAACAGTGAAGATAAACGGCGTAAATGATGCAATAATAAGTGAAAAGATAGTACGCTTTTTCATTCTTCCTTCACCAAACTCCGTTATTTTACCAGCAGAATTCCGTTCCCTGTTGATATTCAAGAAACTCAGAGCCGATAATAGTACATATTATACCTTATACCCATAACTTCTGCAACATATTTCCAAAGCTCAGAATAGAATAGGGCTGTAAGCCACTCTCATCGCCCTTTTTGTAGCGAAAGAAGAAATGATTCTATCTGCTGTTTAAGTGACCGCCCCGGCACTTTTTGATAATCAAATCCAAAATAATACAGGTAAAGATTTGTCTTTTGTGGTTTATGTGTTATATTTTATGTAGGGTGGTAATACCACATCTGTTTTTGCCGATAAAATGCTTTATTTTTGTTAAAAACTTAATTTGAGAGGATTGGTTGAAGTGGGAATTCGTGAACATTGTGAGAATATTATCTTCGTGGATTTGCCGAGCAAAGAGCCGCAAATAGTAGATGAGCTCAAAAATCTTAACGAAATCATAAGTGTTAGAAACAACTATAATGTGATAATAGATTTTTCCAGAGTCGAGATATTTCTTTCAACAAGCTTAAGTAACCTGCTGATACTGCAGGACCTTCTGCTCAAGAATGGTCACCACCTTATACTCTCTAATGTGGGCTTTGCCACCAGGTGCATTTTCACAGTGGCCGGTCTTACTGAGCAGTTTGTTTTTGTTGATGATAAATTTGCTGCGATGCAGGAATTGTCTGCTGTCGGTAATACTTGAACCAGCGTATTTATCGTATGCCGGGAGTCGAGTCAAAGTGTAATGCTTTATTTGTAACTGTATGAAGAATTGTGGGGTATTTTCAAAAAATACTTTCACTTCATCTCTTAAAAATCACCTCTCACAAATCATATATTCTCTCAAAACTTCAAAGTAAGCGGTTAATGATTAAGAACGGATACCCGGCACCGGATTGTGGGTAATCAAACGATCAACAAAAAAGAGCGGGTGATAAAATAAACCCCTCAACTTTCTCGTTGAGGGGTTTATTTTATCCTATTGTAAAGGTTGCAGTACTTATGTCGTTAGGAGCTTTAGTTTGTTTGCCAGTCGTCATTATTTGTTTGCTGGTCGGTTTCCCTTGGGTGTGCATTTTCGTATACATCTTTTAATTTCTTGGTTGTAAGGTGCGTATAAATCTGCGTTGTAGATAGTGATTGATGTCCGAGTAGTTCCTGGACACTTCTCAAATCAGCACCGTTGTTCAACATATGTGTTGCAAAGCTGTGCCGAAGTGTATGCGGGCTGATTGAAGGGTCGAGGCCGGCCATTTTCAGGTACTTGTCCATCTTGCGCCGGACGCTTCGAGTGCTGAGCCGTCTTCCGTGCTTGTTCAGGAACAGAACTTTGGTGTCGAAATTTGCATTGCTTTGAGCTCTTTTATTTCTGAACTCTATATAATGCTGAATGATTCGCAGGGCGGAAGAACTGATTGGAGCGATTCTTTCCTTTTTGCCTTTGCCTCTTACATGCACAACTTCACCCAGGAAATCTATATCATCCATATTCAAAGCGACAAGCTCGCTTACTCTCATACCAGTGCTGTAAAGTGTCTCAAGAATAGCTTTGTCTCTTGCTCCAAGCCAGTTATCCACCGGCGGGGTTTCAAGGAGCTTTTTGACCTCTTCGTATTCGAGGAAGTGAGGCAGCTTTTTTTCCTGTTTCGGAGTTCTGATGGGTGTAACAGGATTAGAACTGACGTGGTTTCTTTTAACAAGGAATTTGTAGAAACTTCTCAACGTAGCGAGCTTGCGGGCTATTGTTGCCTTTGAATACTGCTTCTCATTTAAGATGGACAAGTATGCTCTTACGATATTCGAATCCACAGTGAGAAGTAACTGGTCTGTTTTCGGCCTGGTTTGTGTTGCTACAGCCGTAGCGGGTTCATGGGCGCCGGGCTCGTGAACGGGCTGTGGAGCTTGCGGGACCTGCTCAGAACGAGAAACCAGAAATCCTGCAAACTGAGTTAAATCGGCACAATAGCAATTGGCTGTATGGTCCGAGAACCGCCTTTCAAATCTTAAATAATTTAAGAAATCCTGAACAATCATATTTTCTTCCATAATACACCTGCCTAACCATTTTGTCTTTGCTCTCAGTTCTTCTCGAATAAAGTCGAAAGCTGCTGACTTTTTCGAGATTTATTTCAACTTATATATTCACTCAATCTTACTCCGTATGCAGTTAAGTATCGTGATTTTCACAGAGAATAGAGTCTGCCTCTCCGATAAGGGACTGGGTCAGTTTAAAACTAAGCACAGCGGCATCAAACCAATCGAAATCCGTCCGATGGTCTTTCGCCTGCTCAATCAGTGTATCGAGAAGTTTATCTTCGCAACCTTTGTCGTAACGGAAAATAAACTTCTGAGCTCCCTTATTCAAAATCAGTTGTCGCCTGGCTCTATTCATTTGTGTAAATACTTACGAGTAAAAAACCAAATCAAGTCTGACACTTCAGCAGAACACTTTTAAAAACAGCCATACTTTTTATCGGTCTGAGGAGAAATCACTAAAGAAAAAAATCTATTTTTTTCCGTATCTCCTCTTCATTGCCGAGAGAGAAGCCGTTTCACACTATTTTATCGGCCAATGTGGGCTATGGCTTTACAAAATAATGAGGTTAAATACGGCTAAATCAAAGATAGATTATCGGCCCCGCGTATTTTTTTAAGAATTTATTTTACCCTGAAAAAGGCTTTTCCGGGGGTATGTTCGAAATCAATAAGGTTATTGTGCTTGAGGTGAGCGATATATTTGAGTGCTTCATTGGGTGGAATGTCCATTGCTGAAGAGATGTCATTGACGGAACAAGGCCTGCGTTTCAGCATTGATAAGAGGGTTTCCATTGTGTGAGGGTCCAAAGCAGAGGTAATATCGGTGGTAGAATCTTCAGCGGTTTTGTGCTTTGAGAAATCAACAATCACCTCGCAATTTGGGCCCAGACGGTCGGCAATGTCATGGAGCTTTTGAGGTGACACACATTTTAGAGAAGGCTCTGCTGTTGGTCTGACGGCTGTATTGAGCTGAACTTTGTCCGGGCGGATACGTTCGATGGCATTTTTGATTTTCTCGATATGTTCGGGGGCGGTATTAACTGTTTCGATGAGGAATACTTCGAGCCAAATTTGGCCTGTGTATTGTTTTCTGAATCCAACAAGGCCGGAGATGATGTTCTCAATGGTTAAATCCTGATGCGGTCGATTGATTTTTTGAAAAGTCTGTTCGTCAGCAGCATCAAGCGAAGGCATTACCACATCAGCTCGTGCACAATCGCCGCGAATAAATTTGTCAGTTAGCAGTGTTCCATTGGTTAAAACGGCGACAGGAATACTGGTAAGCGCCTTTATGGCGTCGATGAGGCGTCCGAAGGAAGTATTGAGCGTTGGCTCGCCAGAGCCGCCGAGAGTGATGAAATCCGCTTTAAGTCCCTGGTCAAGTTTATTTTTTAGTTCGGTTAAAATAGGTTCAACAGGAACGTATTCTTTGCGTTCGAGAGTTTTATCAGGTGTATGTCCAAGCTGGCAATAGATGCAATCGAGTGTGCATATCTTAAACGGTATAATATCAATGCCAAGGCTTAGGCCGAGTCTTCGTGAAGGAACGGGGCCGTAGATGTATTTGTAAGATTCAGCCATTGTCAGAGCCGGACAGTTTCAAATATTTTTTTGCAGGTTATCAACAATGTCTCAAGCCAGTCCAAGGGCATAATGCAGGCGGAGTCAGATTTTGTTTTATCAGGTTCTGGATGAACCTCGATGAACAGTCCGTTTGCACCTGCTGCAACTGCCGCCTTTGCGAGAAGGGGAGCCATTTCGCGCCTGCCTGCAGTGGCATTTCCGAGCCCGCCCGGCTGCTGGGTGCTGTGTGTGGCATCGAAGACAACAGGGAAGCCAAGCCGCTGCATAGTACTGATAGCGGTCATATCGTTGACGAGGCGATTGTATCCGAAGAATGTGCCTCGCTCGGTGAGAATAATTTTTTTATTATTGCAGGCAAGGATTTTTTCGACAGCATTTTTCATCTCATCGGGTGAAAGGAACTGGCCCTTTTTTATATTTACCGGCCTGCCGGTTTTGGCACAGGCAGTAATTAAATCTGTCTGCCTGGACAAAAAGGCGGGGACCTGCAGGCAGTCAACGACCTTAGCCGCGAGGATGGCCTGAGCAGGTTCATGGACATCAGTCATAACAGACAGGTCGGTTTGCCGACGGACGGCCGAAAGTATCTCAAGGCCTTTTTCAATGCCGGGGCCTCGAAAACTCTTTAAGCTGGAGCGGTTGGCTTTGTCGAAGCTGGCTTTGAAAATGATGCCGATATCAATACTGGCGGCAATTTCTACAAGTTTTTTAGCAATTTCGAGGCACAGATTTTGGGTTTCGATAACGCAAGGTCCAGCGATAACAAACAAAGGTGCATCCAACCCGACCTCAACAGGTGCATCTACCGCAGGCAAGTCAGCTTTGGGATTGCCTGTACCGATTTTGAAATTCATCTTATTCATAATGACAAGCGAAATCCATAAGAGCTTAAAGAGGAAATTATAACGTAAAATTTAAAAGATTTGAATTTTTAAAAAAAGTTTTTGTTCCTGCGGCTGGTTTGTCTGAGATTACCTCAGCATTCTCATAATTCTTGTTCTTATGCCCGCGGGCTTGGCATCTTTGGGTACCAAGCAGTTAATCGCCTGCGGAATAATCCCAATCTTTACAGGCAGAGGGGGGCCCGGGTCGCCATCCATTTCTGTTTCGATATTGGGGTTGTCTGCAGTTACGGTGATTTTTCTTCCCTGTCGATAAATAACATCCCGGCTGTCGGTATGCTGCTTGATGATAGTCATAAGCGAATGCTTGAGCAGATGAATATGTGATTCGCATTTGTAAATACAGATATCAAGCAGGCCATCTGAAAAATCAGCATCGTGCAGTATCTTTAGTCCCATAGCATATCTTGAGATATTTCCGACGAAAACCAAACCTCGTCCTTCAAATACATCCTCGCCATCTACATTTACGTTCATTGGGTCGAACTTATAATTCCAGAAAGTTCGCCAAATAGGCCAGAAGTAATCAAAGTAATCGATATGTCCTGAGCGTTGTTCACTGACAGATTTGACGACCTGGCCGTCGAAGCCGAAACCGACAACAGAAGTAAAGCATTTTCCGTTGACAGTTCCTAAATCAAGGGGTCGGATGTGGCCTTGTTCAAATGTTTTTATGATTGTCTGTAATTTTTCATCAAAACCTAATTCATTTGCGAGCAGGTTTTCTGTTCCACATGGCACTATCAGCAATGGCTTGTCAGAACCTTCGAGGCCGTGTGCAACTTCTCTAACAGTGCCGTCACCGCCTACGATAACAACCATAGCACAATCGAAATCGACGGCGGCATCGGTGGCCACTTCGCAGGCATCTTCCAGCGAATTCGTCAGTGTAACTTTGAGTTCAAAACCTCGACTGACGAGGTACTTTTCAAACTGTCGACCTATCAGCTTATGACCTCTTGCGCCGGACTTGGGATTTACAATATAAGCGATATATCCATCAGTCGGTTTCATTTTACATATATCGTATTTTGTTGAAGGTAGCTTTACTCAGCATTCTTTTTTTCTATAAGTGCCACATAGCTTTCGGGGATGTGGGGTAAGTCGGAAAGCTGCAAATCTTTTTGAACACTGGCGATTTGTTCAGCGTCAGGCCCTTCGATTTCTACAAATGTTCCGAGCTGAGGCAATTCGTCAAGTGCCACTTTGCATTGACCGATTCGCCAGGTCCATCGTTTCTTTTCTACCACCAACGCCTTTTTAAAGCCAATGGCCGAAAGCAGCTTCTCGGCTGAATTGGCATCTGTGATTTCAATTTCAATTTCCTGTCTCTTCTTGAAGTTGTCTTTTTGTTTTGGTCCTTTGTAAGTCAAAAATCTTGTTTCACCATCCCTGACTATCTCTCGGCGCAACCGAAGGCATTTATCAGCTTTGGTTAAGGTTCTGTTTTCATCGTCAAGGTAATAATCTATCTGCTGCTGTTGTTGTAGAAATTCAGCGCCAAGACCGGCTAATATTTCTTCGATTTGTTTTAGCGAATCGACTTTTAGTTTTGCTTCAATTTCGGTACACATCAGAGCAACTTCTGGTATCGTCAAATAACAATGTTTACCAATCTTGATTTTATCACGATTATTTTTTTTGGTTCTTTGCCGGCCAAAGCAGCGATGACTTTTTCGCTTGCAATGGCCTTTTGTTTTATCTGCTCTTCGTCAGCATCAGCGGAGACTACAATTCTGTCTTTTATTTTTCCGTTGACCTGCACGGCCAGCTCGATTTCTTTTTCTTTTACGATTTCGGGGTCATATTCGGGCCAGGGTTCGTAGGCGAGCGTGTTATCATTACCTAATTTTGCCCAGAGCTCTTCAGCAATGTGCGGGGCGAAGGGGGAAAGAATCAGGACGAATTTTTCGACAACCGATTTGGGCCTGACTTTTTGTGAGGCAAGATGATTTATGAAAATCATCATCTGGCTTATGGCGGTGTTAAATCCGAAGGTTTCGATATCATTTGTAACCTTTTTTATCGTCTGGTTGAGCAGCCGAAGGGTTTTTTCGTCGGCGTCTGCTTGTTTTACTGATTCATCGAGACAGCCGGTATCTTCATCAACAATCGTTCGCCAGACTTTATTGAGGAACCGATGGACGCCTTCGACGCCCTGCATAGACCAGGGTTTTACTGATTCCAAAGGCCCCATAAACATTTCATACAACCGCATTGAATCTGCGCCGTAATCGGAGATGACCTTGTCAGGATTAATGACATTGCCTCTTGACTTGCTCATTTTCTGGCCGTCTTCACCGAGAATCATTCCCTGATTGACGAGCTTTTTAAACGGCTCTTTCGTGCTGAGACAACCTAAGTCGTAGAGGAATTTGTGCCAGAAGCGAGCATACAAGAGGTGGAGGACGGCGTGCTCAGCTCCGCCTATATACAAATCGACAGGCATCCAGTATTTTTCTTTCTGTGTGTCGCAGCATCGGTCATTGTTATCCGGGTCAAGATATCGCAGGTAATACCAGCAGGAACCAGCCCACTGGGGCATTGTGTTAGTTTCTCTTTTTGCTTTTGAGCCGTCGGGCAAAGTAACATTGAGCCAGTTCCCGGCATTCGCCAGAGGTGAGTCTCCTGTTCCGGCAGGTTCATAGTTTTCAACCTCGGGCAGCTTTAACGGTAAATCCTGCTCCGAAAGCCCGACGATACGTCCATCTTCGGTATGCAAAATCGGGAATGGTTCGCCCCAGTACCTTTGTCTGCTGAAGAGCCAGTCACGCAGTTTATAATTTACGGCTTTTTTGCCGAGGCCTTTTTCAGCAAGCCAGTTTGTTATCTGTTCTTTGAATTCAGGTGTTGAGAGGCCATTGAATTGGCCTGAGTTAATCGCCCTGCCGTTTCCAATGAAGCACTCTTTGGCCTGTTTTACAAGCTCAGCTAATTCGGTGTCATCAGGCTCAACAACGGGGATGATGGGCAAATCGAATTTTTTAGCGAATTCGAAGTCACGCTCATCGTGAGCGGGGACAGCCATAATCGCACCAGTACCGTAGCTTATCAGGACATAATCGCTTATCCAGATGGGAATTTTTTCGTCATTGACGGGGTTTATTGCGTAAGCTCCGGTGAAGACGCCGGTCTTTTCTTTAGCCAAGTCTGTTCTGTCAAGGTCGCTTTTACGTGCTGCCTGCTCACGATATTCCTGCACTGCTTTTTTCTTCTCATCTGTTGTAATCATATCCACAACTTCAAGCTCAGGTGCAAATACCATGTAAGTAGCTCCGAATAGAGTATCCGGTCTCGTAGTGAAAACCCAAAGGTCCCAATCGCAATTTTCTATCTCAAATTTGACCTCTGCACCAACACTTTTTCCTATCCAGTCGGTCTGTAATTTCTTTATAGGTTCCGGCCAGTCCACCTCTTTTAAATCTTCGAGAAGTCTTTCGGCATATTTTGTTATTCTGAGCATCCATTGTCTCATCGGCTTTCTTATTACGGGATGAGCTCCTCGTTCGCTGAGTCCTCCTATTACTTCCTCGTTTGCCAAAACCGTTCCAAGGGCCGGACACCAGTTGACCGCCGCCTCTGCTTCGTAAGCAAGACGGTGGTTGTCTATATACTGTTGTTTCTCGCTCTCAGGCAAACCATCAGGTATCGGTAACTTTCCGATTGGCTCGGCCTTTTTTTCGGCTTGGTCGTAGTAGCTGTTGAACATTTTCAGAAATATCCACTGCGTCCACTTGTAATAATTTGGGTCAGTTGTATTGACCTCGCGGTCCCAGTCGTAGCTGAAACCAAGAGATTTTATTTGCTTTCTGATATTATCAATGTTCTTTGCTGTAGTTTGTTTCGGGTCAGTGCCGGTTTTGACGGCATATTGTTCAGCAGGCAAGCCGAAGGCGTCCCATCCCATGGGGTGCAGGACATTGAAACCTTTCATTCTTTTGTACCTTGCTACAATATCACTTGCAGTATAACCCTCCGGATGGCCAACGTGCAGGCCCTGGCCGCTGGGGTATGGAAACATATCGAGCACATAGTATTTTGGGGCCGACGTATCTGCTTCTTTTGCTTTGAATGTTTTGTTTTCCTGCCAGAACCGCTGCCATTTCTTTTCAATTTCGTCGAATGGATAAATGCCTTTTTGTGAATGCATATATTAATTTGACTCCTTTTAAGCGTTCCTGAAAAAAAACAATCCACGAAAGCCGGATTCCAATCAGTTACGATGACATATGATAACCAACCGGCAAGGGACTGACAAGAAGTTAATTATCCGGCTGTTGGTGGAATTATCTTTGGTGTTTAACGAGGTTAAATCTACTGTTCAAGCCAAAGCCAATTTTTGTATGTCACCTTCCCGTTTAACTTTCATTCGAATCCCATACATCAAGCAAACAGTAATCTTTCGTAAATAAGACTTTCATCGTTTTATAGGACTAAGATTAGCTGTTGTTGCTGCTACTACAGATAAAGCAGCAAATATAGGTTAGCTGTATTTTTTACCCAGATTACTTTTTTCACAAGGTGTGACACAACCATGTCACCGCCGACAGAATTTTATTCGTAATTTCGAGCGTATATTTTACGATAAAAACCGAGCAGTGCAGAAGCTCAAATTATAAGAGGAAAACATTTACATAACTTTTACTTTTAAGCCCGGCCCAGGCGGGATATAGCTGAATCAGAGATATATTCAGATGCAAATTGAAGTGTAAAAACCGAAAGGATCTCCAATGAAGCCGGCAAGGAAGCTGATTCTGAAAATTCAGGTTAACTATTTTCAACTTAATTGTAATTTTTATGTTTACCGTGCACTAAGGAAGTCAGAGGGCACGAGAGTAAAGTGTGCAAAGAAATCGGATTACATATTAACCGGAATTATCAGAGGCAGTTCCATATTTGCCTCAGACTTGAATCTCTGGGGCTTTCTGTGCACAAAGCATCCACGATAGATATGGCAAAAATAATGGTCCAAAAGCAATGCTATCGAATAGTAATTGTGTATTTCGATAGGATGGGTAAAGAGGTATTGGATTTTTGCCGGCTTATCCGTTCAGGCAGCCCGTACACAATTATAGTAGCGATGACGAGCAAAATCAAAATGAGTATTGAAGAGAAACTTTCTGACAGCGGTGTAAACGATGTTGTGGCTTGTAAACAAATATCATCACGTATTCTGGCAAAGCGTATCCGGGCCCATCTGCGGTACTGCAGCAAGCCGCCGTTGGAAAAAACCAATAAAATAAGATTAAAAGACGTAGTAGTTGACTTCAGCCGCAACGAGGTGTGGTGTAACGGCATGATTCGACCGCTTCGAGGAATATAGGCAGATTTGCTGAAGTACTTTTTGAATAACCCTGGGCGGATAATTTCACGAAATGAGCTGCTTACTTCACCGATTTGGAACGACTCGATTTGTTCCCCGGCTGAAGAAGGAGGCAGGACATTTGACGTGAATATGAGCAAGCTACGAAGGGTGATAGAGCCCGACTCCAAGAATCCTCAGATAATAAAATGTGTGCGTGGAGAGGGCTGGATATTAGCCAGAGACGTGTTGTTATAAAATAAGTTTTCAAGGAGTTGCCAACAAGATTGTGATAAAAAAACAGATTCACCATCGCCCTGCTGGGACTTCGTGGTCTAAGAGCAGCATTGCGGCTGAGTTTTTCCTGAGTATTGATCGAGCTTGTGAACGGCGCTGCGAGAGTGGTCAGCAAAATGTTCTATCCCATTAGAGGTGGGGTCAGATTCTATGGTCTTCTCGAACGATGACGCGGTATCCTCCGTCGAGACTTCTGTTGTAGTTATTGGAGGGTGACAATTTTTTTATTTTGTCGAGCTGTCCGATGTCCTTGAGTCGTTTGTAAATAAGCTGCCAGGCGCATTGACGGTCCGGGCTTACTTCGCAGCGGTCTTCGCGGGAGCCGCCACAGGGGCCGTTAAGCATACGTTTGGCACAGCGGGTAAGAGGACAGATGCCGCCGAAATCGCTGAGGACACAGAGGCCACAAGCAGCACACTTTTCCATCCAAACACCCCTTTCCTCAAGTATACCGAGGAATTTTGTATTGAGTCCTGCGTAAACGGGTTTTTGAGGGTAACGTTCAGCAATGGCCTGAACACCTGCGCCACAGCCAAGTGAAAGAACAGCGTCGTTTCTTTCTATTGCATCAGCGGCAGTTTCGATGAATACGTTGTCACACTGCCGTTCTATTGTAAGCTCCTCGACCCGGAGGGGATGGCCGGCGAGCTTAGATGCCATTCGCAATGCAGATGCAATGATGCAGACTTCCCGTTCACCACCGGCGAGGCAGACCGTAACGCACGTGCCGCATCCTAATACCAGAATTTTTTTGTGGTCTTTTAGAGTTTGTATTAGTTCAGGTATAGTTTTTCTTTCTGCAACTATCATTTAAGTGTCTCCGATTTTTCTGACGAAATATGAGGCGCTATTGGGTTCGGACCAAGCTTTCGGACGGTTTCAACCATATCGGTTATAATATCCGCCAATGGCCTTGGCATAGCGGCAGAGACGTTCACCATCCTCAAACGCTCCGGTTCGATACCGATTTCTTTTAACATCTGTTGAGCATAATGGACACGGCGTTTTGCGTAAAGGTTTCCATCGATAAAATGACAGCCGCCCTCGAGGCATCCTGCAACGAGGACCCCATCGGCACCGTTTTCAAAGGCCTTGATGAGAAATTCGACCTCGAGCCTGCCGGTGCAGGGTGTTCGAATTATCCTGACGTTGGTCGGATACTGAACTCGCATCGAGCCCGCCATGTCCGCTGATGCGTACGCACAGTAATGGCAGAAAAAAGCCAGTATCTTAGGTTCGAAACTTTCTGAGTTCATAATTTATTGTTTTTTAGCTGATTTATTTGCAAAAATTTCCGTTGGTTTAGATTTTTGTGTTGTTCCATTTCTTTCAATTCCGATTCCGCCGCACTTCGCAAATAAGTCATTGATCATAACCTTAAATTGGTCGGACTCAAAGTGATGAAGCTGTATAGCGAGAGCCGGACATTCGGAGGCACAGATGCCACAACCCATGCATTTTGCCGGCTCGATTTGAGCCTTGCCATCTCGGTTACAGAACGGAGCAGTGTAAGGACAAACGTTAACGCAAGTCATGCACGAGATGCATTTATTCTGGTCGACATACGCAACCTGTGCACTGACATCAAGATATTTTTTCGAAAGCACCGTAGCTGCACGCGCAGCGGCGGCTTTGGCCTGCGCAATATTTTCATCGATGCATTTCGGTGAATGTGCCAGGCCGCAAAGGAAGATACCTTCGGTAGCGAAATCAACCGGGCGAAGTTTCATATGTGCCTCGACGTAAAAACCGTCGTCGTTGAGCGGAACTTTGAGCATATCCGCAAGGTACTTGTTATCGGGGTCAGCCACTATGCCGGTACTTAGCACAACATTGTCGGCTTCGATTTCAAGAGGTTCGGGTAAGTCCGGGCTGTTGACTTGGACTATTAGGCCGTTTTCATCTGAAACGAGTGGCGGATTGTCCTCGTCGTAACGAATAAAGAGCACGCCGGCTTCACGCGCCTTTTTATAATATACTTCTCTGAATCCGTAAGTTCTGATGTCGCGATAAAGGACGAATACTTTTGCTTCAGGGCTCTGCTGCTTGATGCTAAGCGCATTTTTGACGGCAAGAGAACAGCAGATGCGGCTGCAATAGGGATGCTCCTCGTTTCGGGAACCAACGCACTGAATCATCACGACATTGCGCCCACCTGCGGGGAACGTCTTTTCACTGAGACGCTTTTCCAGTTCAGATTGTGTCATTACATTATCAGATTTACCGTAAAGGAATTCGTTGGTCTCGGTTTGTAAGGCGCCGGTAGCAACAATAACGGCACCGCAAGAAACTTCCGTGTTTTCGCCGTCTGTTGAGAGCTTCGCCTGGAACCTGCCAATGTGACCTGCTACAGCCGTAATTTCGGTATTCAAATGAAGCTCTATGTTTTGATTATTTGAAACACGATTAATAAGGTCGTTTGTAAAACCGGATATATCATCGCGTTCCAAAGTTCTGTAGATATCGACGAGATGACCGCCGAGGATGTCGGACTTTTCAACGAGATGCACTTTGAAACCCTGTTCGGTCAGTGACAGTGTAGCGGTCATACCGCTTAAGCCGCCGCCAATAACCAGGCCGGTTTGCTCAACTTCCAGAGACGTGCCCTCAAGTGGGCGCAGAAGTTTCGCACGGGCAACAGCAATTTTCACAAGTTCGATTGCTTTTTGTGTGGCAGAATCGGGCTCGGACGAGTGAACCCAGGAGCATTGGTCTCTTATATTTGCCAGTTCAAACAGATAAGGGTTCAGACCTACTTCATGGAGGGTCTCTCGGAACAGCGGCTCGTGAGTTCTGGGGGTGCAGGAGGCAACCACGATGCGGTTGAGCCGATGCTGGCGTATCATATCCTTGATGTTTGACAGAGATGTGTCCGAACAGGTAAACATAGTATTGTCAGCAAAAACAATATTGGGCAGACTTTTGACGGCTTCGGTCACGCTTTCAACATCCACCACGGAAGCAATATTCATTCCACAGTGACAAATAAAGACCCCGATTCTCGGTTCCTCGTCGGCGGTATCATGCTCGTCGGGATAGACTTTTTTAGTGATGAGCGTATTACGCGCCTCTGCAAGCAGCTCCATTGCCTTCGAAGCGGCGCCGCTGCCTTCAGTTACAGTTTCGGGTATGTCTTTTGGTTCCTGGAAGGCGCCTGCAACAAACACGCCCGGTGTTGAAGTTTGGAGCGGGGAAAAACGGTCAGTGGCACAGAAACCAAACTCGTTTAGCTCGATACCGAGACGAGATGCCCATTCAGCAGCCGAAGCCACCGGCTCCATTCCCACCGACAGAATAACAAGGTCGAAGTCGCGTTCGGCGAGCTTTGTATTTTCGTCAACGAAACAGAGGCGAAGGTTATTTGTCTGAGGTATTTGAATAATGCGCGAAGGAATACTCTTGATGTAATGTATATTCTCATTGCTTTTGGCACGCTCATAGTATTGGTCGAAATCTTTGCCGTGTGCGCGTATATCCATATAGAAAATCGTTTCATCAAGCCCTGGGGCATGTTCCATTGCCACAAGCGCCTGTTTCGTCGTTGCCATGCAGCAAATTGATGAACAGTAATCGTTGCCACAGCTTGAGTCACGTGAGCCGACACATTGTATCCAGGCAATTCGTTTGGCTTCGCGATAATCCGAGGGGCGGACAATATGGCCTTCGAAGGGCCCCGCAGCAGAGAGCATTCGCTCGAACTGGACACTGGTAAGGACATTAGGATATCGGCCGAAACCAAACTCACCTTTGCGTTCGGCGGCGAACTCTTCAAAACCGGGTGCGAGAATAACGGAGCCGACATCCAGCTCGAAAGTTTTTTCCTGCATAAAGTGGTCTATTGCGTCAGGTTCACAAGCAGCCGAGCACAAGCCACACTCCGAACATAATGCACAGTTTAGACATCGCTCGGCCTCAGCAATGGCCTGCTCTTCGGAACATCCCATCTCGACTTCGTTGAAGTTACCCATTCTTTTAGCAACCGGCAGCTCTTCATAAACGAGACGCGGGGCTTTCTCGATATCTTTTGTGGATGGAAGCAATTCTTCAGGAACGGGCTTTATTGTTTCCTCGAATCTGTTTTTTGTCAGGTCGCTGCCATTAAGATATAGCTGTATGGATTCGGCGGCACGCTTTCCGTCGGCGACGGCATCGATTACGGATGCAGGTCCTGCGACGATATCGCCACCGGCAAAGACGCCTTCTATAGAAGTCTGCAGCGTTACAGGGTCGGCTGTTAAGGTATCGGCTTCGGTCTGTGCATCAATATGCCGGAGAAATTCGCTATCGGTGGTTTGTCCGACGGCTACGATTACCTGGTCGGCATCGATTGAAATTCGGTCGTTCTCGTCAAAAACAGGATTAAAGCATCCGTCTTCGTCGAACACACTTGTGCATCTTTTAAGTTCTATACCCTCAACCGAACTTTCGCCCAGGATTCTTCTCGGCCCCCAGCCGTTGCAGATTTTAATACCTTCAGCAAGAGTTGCTTCGATTTCTTCCGGATATGCAGGTATCTCGTCGGGCTGTTCGAGGACTACCATTTCGATGCTCTCGGCGCCGAGACGCAAAGCTGTGCGGGCGACATCAACAGCGACGTTACCGCCGCCAATAACAACAACCCTGCTTTTTACCTGGGGTTTTTTATCGTCAGAAGCGGATTGTCGTAGAAAATCAATGCCGCCAGTTACATTTTTTAAATCCTGGCCTTCTATGCCGAGCCGACGTTCCTTCTGGACACCGACTCCTATAAATACGGCATCATTTTCTCTGCGTATCTTTTCAAAAGATATATCGTTTCCAACTCGACAGTTAAAGACAAAGCTAACACCTTTACGTCGGATGAGTTCGATTTCATATTCGAGAATCTTTTTGGGGAGTCGGTACTCCGGAATACCCCAGCGGAGCATTCCACCGGCAGCAGGAAGCACTTCGTATATGGTTACAGCAAAACCGCTCTCGGCTATGGTCTCAGCGACCGTTAACCCAGCCGGGCCGGCACCTATTACCGCTACCTTCTTTGCATCCGGCGCAGGTGCTTTCTCCTCCGGCAGGGAAAGCTCGCCCGATTCGAGCATCTGGAATTCTTTATCCGAGGCGAAACGCTTCAGTAGTCTTATGGCAACCGGCGAATCAACTTCGCATCGTGTGCAAGCATTCTCGCAGGGATGGGTACAGATGCGTCCACATATTGCTGAAAGAGGATTTCGCTCCCTGATAAGCTCGACCGCCTTTAGGTATTCTTTTTTCTTGATGAGCTGGATGTATCCCTGGACATTGATATTTGCCGGGCATTCAGTCTTACAGGGTGCGTGACCATATTTGAGGATGTTGAAAACATTCGGAATTGCCTGAGCATTCTCCCTGTCGATGGCCTTTCGCGTTCGGAGCCCACGATTGAAATGGTCACGAATCTCTACCGGACAAACCTCCGTGCAGTCACTGCAGGCGGTGCAATCGTGCTCGTTAATATATCTGGGATAAGTTCTTACGGTTGCCTCGAAGTTACCGGGTCGGCCCTGGAGGTCAGTCAGTTCAGAGAGTGTAAGAATCTCGATATTGAGATTTCGGGCGCACTCGACAAGTTTTGGTGAGACGATACAGGTGGCACAGTCGCCGGTAGGGAATGTTTTATCCAGTTGCGCCATCATTCCTCCGATGGAAGCTGAGCGTTCAACGAGGTAGACCTTGAAGCCGGACTCAGCCAAATCAAGAGCTGCCTGAACACCGGCAATACCGCCGCCGGCTACGAGCACAGCACCAATTTTTTTCTCATCGTTTTTATTCATCATTTAACATTTATACCTTTTTGTTGTTTTTTATATCGACTGTTAAACAACATCGCGCACAGAGTCGATAACAGATGACGGTGAAACAAAAGCTTTGTCGAAGCCGAGTTTATCCGGTGAGACGCCGAGACACAGCCCGAGAAGCTGGGTGAGGTAAACAATGGGCATCTCATAACGTATGTGAGTTTTCTTTTCAATGTCCTTCTGCCGCAAATCCAGATTAACCTGGCACATTGGGCAGTTAGTAGTAATACATTCAGCACCGGCGGCTTTTGCCATTGACAGAATCGAATCGGTCAAATCAATCACAACATCTGTCCTTGACATTGAAACTGCACCACCGCAGCACTGGAGCTTACTTGGCCATTCGAGACTTTTGCCGCCCATAACAGTTACCAGGCGGTCCAGTGAAGTCGGGTTTTCCGGGTCGTCGAATTTCATAACCTCCGGTGGACGGACGAGAAGGCAGCCGTAATAACAGGCCACTTTGAGTCCGTTTAGAGAACATTTTAGAGCTTTGCCGATTTCATCAAGACCAATATCTTCGAGAAGAATTTCGAGAAAATGCCGGACCTTAACAGAACCATCGTAATCGCGGCCGATTGCATCACTTACCTTTTGGCGTATTAAAGGATTGGTCGAGACCTCACAATTAGCCATTTTCATCCTGTTGAAGCAGGCGGCACAATTTGCGACCATATCCATACCCATATCCTGAGCCATAAGCAAATTTGCAGCAGGCAGGGATGCAGCCAAAATACGGTCTGTCTGGTGAGCAGCGGTGGCACCGCAGCAAGTCCAGCCCGCCAGCTCGATAAGCTCAATACCAAGTGCATCGGCCACTGCCAAAGTCGAGATGTGCATATCACGTGCCGTTGAGTGTGCCGAACATCCTGGATAATATGCGTATTTCATTTTTTGTCGGCCTTGTCCTTTTTTGTCTTTTTGAAGATTCGCCTTACCGTCTTTCTGTCGGCGCCCATCGGAGGCAGCAGAGCAATTTTTCTCTTTTTCAGCATTTTTGGAAATTTTTCCGTATCGGCCAGAAATTTGAGTGTGCCTATTTTATAAGCTGCTATCATTGCAATATCGTAAGAGCGGCCGAAAAGCTGGACGGTTTTCAGGAATGCACGGTTAAAGAGCGGAACGTTGCCTTTCTGCTTCGGGGCTTTCTTCTCCAATGCAAGAGCCCGCAGGGCATCCATAACCGCTGCAATGTCTATACCCATAGGGCATCGCGCCGAGCAGGTCTCGCACGATACACACATCCATATTATATCGCTTTCGAGAATCTCATCGCCGACATCGAGATGCAGCCGTCTGATGATTTCTGAAGGCGGTGAGTTGGAAAGTTTCGCCACGGGACATCCGCTCGTGCATTTCTTGCATTGGAAACACACACTTAAGTCAACTCCGGAAAGCTGCTGGACTTTGCGGATGATACCTTCTGCTGTTTTTCCTTTTTTAATTGCTATTGCCATATTATTTTTTCACTTCTTAAGTCGACCAGCAAATTTTATAACTTTTAAAATGTCCATAATTAGCGTTAGTATTCAACAGCCAAATCAGTCACAGCATCATATGCCGCAGTGGAAGCGAGGGCCTTAATCTCAACGGGATGCACTTTGCGGTAAACTTCGGCTGGGCTGCGCTGCTTGCCGTCTACGGTCAGCAGCTTATCCACGCTTATCCCAAAGAGGTGCTGGTTTTCTTCGAGGAAAGGCATTATTAATTCGGTGTCTTCTTCGGTTAGCGAGGTAAGCTCGCCTCCGTTTAACTGCTGGGCGATGACGCTGTCATGAGGGTCGCGAATATAGATTGCACCTCCAGAAGCCAGTGAAAACAGATTACTGCCCGGGTAGGGCTCCGGCAGCGGAACAACTTTCCCATCATCAAAGGTGATGCTGTTGAGGATAACAAATCCACCGCCGTTTAGTGCGTCACCAGCCATAAAGGACTCTGCCAAAAAATCGAGGCACGTGCCGTTTATCACGACTTTCGGTCTTCCCACTGAATTAATGAGCGGTCGGCCCGCTGCATTACCGAGGACGTAAACACTGCCTCCCTTTGCACCGTACATAAACGTCTGCCCCACGTCGCCGTGTATAACCATTTTTCCGCTTTTTAAGATTTGCCCCAACTGGTCCTGTGCATTGCCGTGCACTGTAATCGTCAGTCCGTCGAGCCCGGAGCCAAGGTAATCACCTGAACTGCCATATACATCAATCATCACATCATCCGTTTCCGGGCCCAAGCCGCATCCAATGAATCTTTGACCGCGACAGTCGAAGCAGATAAAACGCCTCCATCCTTTCAGATAGGCATCGAGCAACAGCGCTGCATCACAGTCATTTCCCTGAGGCGGAAAACGGCTCGAATCAATGACGAGAACTGTTTGACCACGTTCAGGTGTTTTTATCGTGTCACGGGTTTCGTAATCAATCAGACGATACCGGCTTTCGGTCCCTTGGCGAGTCTGGATAGAGGGAAGACTACTAAATAAACGATACAGTTCAGAGCGCACTATGTGGAGGATATGGCTGCGTTTTTTCGAACCGGCAGAGTATCTGCGGTCGTTCAGTAGTGTCAACGCTTCTATCGCCGCTGATGTATTTTTCGGGTCTTTTCCCTGCTCAGCGATTTGCCTGCATATTGCGCGGACATCGTCAAAGGTCCACTTGGCGATGTGAGCACGAATGTGTTCAAAAAGTCTGCGGCCTTTACCTGTTTCGAAGCAGGTTTCGATATTCTTTTCGATTTGGTCATCAAGTTTAGATGAAACAGTCTGAATTGAAAAATCGCATGGCTCGGTGGCTTTCGGCATAGGGACCGGTTTTCCGAATTTATCCGTACACGTCATCCGCATTGAGCCGGTTGTCTCTTTTTGAAGTTCAAAAATAAACGCCCCGCCGTCCGTATGGCTTCCGCCCCTTGCGTTCCAGTAGCGGTCGGCAACCGGAGAAATGCGCTTATCAGCTTTCGAGAGACTCGAAAGTGCAGCGTCTATAGCCTGCTTTTCCGAGCAAATCAATCCTACCTGAACCTGCCCCTGAGAAAAGGCAAATACCTGCGGTCTGAGCATAGCTGTATCTGTAATGCCCAACAATTGAAACCTTTTCTCCTTCGGGATGTTGCGGGCAATAATGAAAAACCACGGGCCGTCCGGCGAACCATGTATGTGCGTGGCCTGTAATGCTTTGTATATTTTCTGTTTTTCTTTCGAGAGCTTGGCGAAATCCAGCTCAGTCGTGGGAGCCATCGCCTCGAAAATATATTCCAGCGGATAATGGTATGTGCGAGCGAGCAGGTCGAAAAGCAGCGCAGAGACTTCCGTATCGGTAAGAAACTGCGGATAGATATTACGCTGTTTAAGATATTCGGTGACCGAATGATAATTCGCAAAGTCGCCGTTATGCACCAGCGCTATATTTATACCGGCAAAAGGATGAGCACCGCCGGGATGCCAGACGCGGCCCCTGGTGGGGTACCGCTGATGTGCAATCCAGACGTGGGCACGGAGGTCTTCGATGTTATAATATTTTACAATCGCCTCGGCATAGCCGACCACTTTGAGTATCATAATATTCTTGCCGTGGGACAGGACGAAGGCCTTTTGTTCACCGAGAGAGGCATAAAATTTCTGATTTATTCTTATGCTGTTCTGGCTGACGAATTCATCCTCCGCCTCGCTGCGGTCGAGCTGCTGCAGTTTGTTTTGTTCGATGAATGAATCGAGCACGGCGGGTTTTACGCGAACAAAGTAACGCCATACATCCGGAGGCTTAACGTGGAGACCTTCAACAGAACGCCAGTCCTCAATGGTCTCAAGTATGCCGGATGCTGCAATATCAAAGTTCGGTGTAATAAATTGTTTTTCCATCTGTAGCCGAACACCGGCATCCAGAAGAGCTATGTGAAGCATATAATAATCATCCAGAACTTCTCGACTGACGCCGAGCTGCTCAGGGACAAATCCTGCCGCTGCAACGCCGCCTCCCTTGCCGTTGCCGCGGTTGTGCATTTGTATGGCTGGTTCATAAATATGTCTGCCCGGCACCTGCTCTGTGCAGCAAAAGCCGACGACACCACAACCGCCTTCATCAGCGCTTTTGGTGGCTTTAGAGCCAGGTTTAAGGCCTTCTACAAGCCGCTTTCTCGAATGTATCAGTCGCTCTATTAAATCTTTATTCATATTCCGGTCTCCACGTCATTGGTGTAGTCAAGATGTATAAGAAGGTCCGTGCGGCCGCGCAATTCGCTGATGCTGCGCATTCCGAATCGCTTAAGTATTCCTACGATTTCTTTTCTCCAGGCATTGTATAAGTTGATGAGCCGCTGAGTGCTCCAATCGATATCCATTTTCCCAGACAGTTCCGTGTCGGTGGTAGCAATTCCTCTTGGACAACCTCGGCCGCTTTCACAGCGTGTGCAGCGCACACATCCTAATGCCACCAGTTCGGATGTGCCTATCACAACACCATCGGCACCAAGGGCGATAGATTTCGCTATGTCATCCGCTGTGCGTATTCCGCCACTTGCTATCAGAGTAACAAAATCGCGAACACCTTCGTCTTCGAGAAAAGAGTGAACTTTGCCGATTGCGTATTCAACGGGCATAGCGATGTTTTTCTTGGCGATATCCGGGGCAGCCCCTGTTCCCCCGTAGCCGCCGTCGATATGAATAATATGAGTGCCGGCGGCGTAACTTCCCACAGCGACCATATCCACGTCTGTCGGCGTCGATACCTTCGTTGAAATCAAGGCACGCTTGTTAATATGCTTAATCCAGTCAATGTGTTTCCTGTGGTCTTCGATTGAATAGACGCTGTGGAAAGGGAAGGGAGAAAACAGCGAAATGCCAAGGACGGCCTCGCGCATCTTTGCCACGCTGGGAGTATTTTTGTCACCAAGCAGATGTCCGCCAAGGCCGGGTTTTGCACCTTGAGCGTATTTGAATCCCACGATTGGAACACGCTGAATCGTCTCCTCCCGCACACCAAAGAGCCCTGTAGCTACCTGCGTAATCACGTGGTCATCGTACGGCCTTAGTCTTTCCATATACCCACCCTCACCCGTGCAGGTGAATGTGTTCCACGCTACAGCAGCCCGTGCCTTGGCCAACTGTGTTACGTTGCTGACCGAGCCGAATGACATTCCGCCGCCATACCAGGGCACGTCGATTCTGATGCATGGTCGGTCATCGTTACGTTTATTCAACTCAATGCTTGTATCAATCTGGTCTTCGTTGAGTTCTACAGGTGGTTTTTCAGGAAACTTGAATCTGAGGCGGTCAAAACCTCCACCGGAATCGCCGCATTGGTACTTGTAATTATATTCTTTGGGAGGCGGAGCACCGGTTTCAGCCATTTCCCAGGTAGCCAGAATCATATCCGCAGTCCAGCGATAATCCCCTAATGTTTTCATCATCGGGTTTTCATCCATTCGAAGCGCACCGGCGGGACATAATGCTACGCAGTAGTGGTCGGTCTTTTCACATTCCGGGCCGATACAGAGATGGTTTCGAGCAGTAGCGAAATATTTATAGCCCTGCTTATAAACGTGAACACCATAGGGGCAAACTTTGGCACATTTGCCGCACATTATGCAGTCGCTGCTTCGATGCACAATATATTTGGAAATTTTATTGCGGTAGCGCGACGGCGCCGGTTTGATTGCCTTCTCCACCTTTACCTGCGGCACGCACGTATTCAACGTTTTTAGTGGCAGGATTTTTTCAAGATTATTTTCTTTTACCGAAGAGTTTGCCAAAGGTTTCCTCCTCAAGGTCTTCAAAAAACAATGCTCTGCCGGCTTCGCCCCGCAAACGGCGAACCTCACGCATTCCCATTGCACCCATTACCTCAATCAACTGGTCGTGCCAGGCGGCAATCAGATTTGTCATCCGGCCAACACCATAGTTAAAGTCAATATCCTGGAGTTTGGCCGGACACCGAACGCCTGGTTTACAACTATCGCAAAGGTGACATTCGAGCGCTATCATCAAAGGCAGGTTGATTGATACCAAATCTGCTCCACAAATCATTGCCTTTGCCAAGTGTTCCGGTAACGCTATTCCACCGCCTGCTATGAGTGTAATTTCATCGCGTATTCCGCTTTCTACAAGAGAAGTATGAATCTGACGAATCATATCTTTTATGAATAGCGGCTTTGCTGCTGCAATTTCGTTGCCGTTGAGGTCAGCCACAATATGTATCACTTCAACCTGGTCAAGATTAGCAAGCTCGACTGCACGCTCGACGCCTCGAGAATTCAATTCGACTCTGACCGAGACTATTATCTCTGGGTGGATATTTTTAAGCTCTTTTATACATTCAGGGACTTTTCTGTCGTCGGGTATTTCAACAAGCCGGTTTTTTTTCAGGACTTCGCTCGGTAACTTCGGCGCCTTGGGGTTCAGGTAGAATGCCACGTGCGGCAGATAACGCTCGACGTCGGCTATCTCAAACGGCCAATGACCTGAATCAATTATCGCAATCAGGCCGGTGCAAACAGCAGTTTCCATAATGAGCGGCTCGAGTTTCGGCAGTGTATGCAAAGGCGAACTCATATCAATGAGCAACGGCATCTGAATCGATACAACAGATAGCTGCCCATCCGTCAAGCTTTTGTTTTGAAAGGTCAGGAACGAGGGCTTTCTGCCGATATCAACTGCTGTGCTTATGTACTCACGCCCGTGGATTCCGTCACGTGTTGGCCTGACGATTTCCGACATATCCGTCCACATCGAATCAAAGCCAGGCCCTGTGAATTTACCCCTGTAACCAGCGCCGGAGACAGGAATTTTTGCTGTTTCGCCCTGTTGCCAGGTTGTTCGAATAATCTCAGGTGTCCAGTAGCTATTTCCCAGAGCTTCATAGGCCGGATTGATTGTCAGGGACAAAAGGCCTTTCGTGCAGTCCTGCACACAGGAAAAACATCCCATGCAATCGAAGAACAGCGCATCCACATCGCTTAGATTGCGAATGTAGTCAGCTTCCTGCCTGTGCCTATCGTAGATACAAGCTTTCTTGACGCAGTTATGGCAGCCGGCGCAATCTTCACACCAGTCCACCACGCCGTATTCGCCGATGCGAGGCAATCGCGGCGGAACAGGTTGAGTTTTAATATGATATTTTTCCGGCATATAGTTTTTCCTGCATTTACAATCCGGCTGCTGCAATAAGCTCAGGGACAATTGCTTCTTTGCCGCCTGAAAGAATATGTATACCTCTTACGCCGTTGATTTCTTTTAGCTTCTTTATCATCTCAGCGCATATGGTTAAACCTTCCTGTTTCTGGGCATCACTGTTACCAGCTTCTTTTAAGCGCTCAACTACTTCGTCCGGAATGTAGAAATCTGTGTAAGTTTCTCGGAGCTTTTCTGCTTCCTCGGCGCCGTCCAGCGGCAGGATGCCCACCAGAATTGCCGTTTTCTCAGTGATACTTTCATTGCAAGCTGCCTGCAGCCACTGTTCGAATGATTCAATATCGAATACGGCCTGTGTCTGAATAAAGGATGCACCGGCTTCGACCTTTTTAATAAGCTGGATGATATTCAACTCCAGCGGTCTGAGGCTCGGATTTGCGGTTGCTCCAGCCAGCACAGAAAAACCACCTGTAATTTTCGTTCCGTCCAGAAGCACACCTTCATCACGCATATTTTTTGCCGTCTGAATAAGCTGAGTGGAATCAATATCATAAACGTTTGCAGATTCATTAGAGCCCGTTAGTGTTTGGTGGTAACCAGACAGGCAGAGAACGTTCTTGATGCCGAGGTATGCTGCTGCGAGCAAATCGGATTGAAGCGCGATGCGATTCCTGTCGCGTGTTAAGAGCTGATATACCGGTTCTGCTCCGGCTTTTAGCAGCGCAACGGAGCCGGCAAGAGACGAGAGTGCCACGCCGTAAGGATTATCAGCAACATTAACCGCCAAAGGCGCATCTCCCAACGCTTTTATGGCAGCTTCGGTTGCTGAGCCATCCGCTTCTGCCTGCGGCAGAAGCTCTGCGGTAATAATAAAATCCTCCCTTTCAATTTTCTTTGCTAACCTACTATCGACTTTCTTCAATTAACGGCCTCCTACCATCATTTTTACTGTCTACCCACAGCGGAACGCAAGTGAGCATCCTCCATACGTAATCGTGGCAGATTTCTTATCTTTGAACAAAAAAGCTTCAACTCAGTGATAACCTGCTTTAGCCCTTCGTCTTTGAAATGAATAACGGCCATACGTCCTGACCCCATTCCAATTTCTTCGAGTAGTGCATTGACGGCCTCGGCACGCTTGCGGGCTCGCAGGTTTCCCTCAAAGCTACGGCATTCATTCAGCCTGCAGGTAACTATCACAGCACCATCTGCACCTGTTTCAAATGCCTTGATAAGGTAAAGCAAATCCAGTTTTCCCGAACAGGGCAGAAAAATAGTTTTTATCTGGTAACTGTTCGAGTTTGCCTTAATTTCACTACAGCACTGAGCAAGCTCCGCCAGCTCAAGACTGTTTGAACAGTAAAAAAGATATATTTTCAGTGCATCGTTGTTCATAATATCTGACTTATCTGTTACTGCTGTAATTTCGCTATACCAGCTATAAAGCCAACTGTCCGCCAAAGGCGAATAACCTGCCGGCACATCAAAAGATTAGGGAGTATATCAGCTTTATTCGGCTGTTGCCAGAATTTATAATGCGTTTTTTGGGATAAGGGCGATTTAGGAAATATCCCGCTTCTACTTTGAGATTTCAATGCCTAATCTAAGACAATGATTGTTAAAACAAAAAAACAAATAGAACAAAATCAAACACGAATCCTCAAAGTAGGGGCGGGTTTTCCTGGCCATCCCATTTGGTACAGAGGAATTTGTTAATGCGGTTTATCATTTCTTTTTATTTCATCTTTTTCGCTGAAAATACCGAAAATAGGGGTAGATTGAAGATATAATAATTTGTTAAGGAAAACAAAGATGAATTTACAACAACATAAATCTGCAGAAATTATACGGGGCGTATATGAACAAGTTCTAAGCCGCAATCCCTATGAGCCGGAATTCCATCAGGCCGTAAGAGAAGTGTTGGATTGTTTGGCTCCGGTGCTTGATAAACATCCGGAATATGTCGAAGCGAACATACTCGAGCGTGTCGTCGAGCCTGAAAGACAAATGCTCTTCCGCATTCCCTGGCAGGATGATAAAGGTTATTTCTACGTAAACCGCGGTTTTAGAGTTGAATTCAACGGTGCCTTAGGACCTTACAAAGGCGGTATCCGGTTTCACCCAAGCGTTAACCTCAGTATTACTAAGTTTTTGGGATTTGAACAAATTTTTAAGAACTCACTGACTGGGCTGATGATGGGAGGTGCTAAGGGAGGAAGTGATTTCGACCCTAAAGGGAAAACAAATAACGAAGTGATGCGGTTTTGCCAAAGTTTTATGACCGAGCTTTTCAGGCATATCGGCCCCAACACAGACGTTCCTGCCGGCGATATTGGTGTCGGTGCACGAGAAATTGGATATATGTTCGGCCAGTACAAAAGAATCCGCAACGAGTTTACAGGTGTGCTTACGGGAAAGGGTCTGGAATGGGGAGGTTCCTTAGTGCGAACCGAAGCTACGGGTTATGGTCTCGTTTATATAATGGATAAGGCGCTAAAGAATATCGGCAAAAGCTTTGATGGTATGAGTGTAAGTGTTTCCGGTTCGGGCAATGTTGCTATTTTTGCTACAGAGAAAGTTCATCAATCAGGCGGCAAGGTAGTAACGCTTAGCGACTCGAACGGCTTTATCCATGTGCCAAACGGTGTTGACCTGGACACAGTTAAGCAACTCAAATTGGTCGAACGAAAACGAATTCAAGAATATGTCTCAATTCATAAAGACGCAACGTACACTGAAGGCTGTGGCGGTATCTGGAATGTTAAATGTGATATTGCCCTGCCAAGTGCTACGGAGAATGAGCTTGAAGAAGAAAGTGCCAAGACACTGGTTCGAAACGGTTGTATTGCTGTTGGTGAGGGTGCCAATATGCCTTGCACTCCGGAAGCGGTTGAAGTGTTTAAAGACAATAAAATGTTATTTATTCCAGGTAAAGCTGCAAATGCAGGCGGTGTAGCTGTTTCCGGTTTAGAGATGGCACAAAACAGCCAGTGGATTCCATGGACATTTGAAAAAGCAGATACTGAACTAAAGACCATTATGATAGCTATCTACAGAAAAATTAGCGAGGCGGCAGAAGAATACGGTTATGGCGGCAATTTTGTTGCAGGTGCTAATATTGCCGGCTTTATCAAAGTTGCAAATGCAATGCTCGCTCAAGGACTTGTATAGTAACTTAGGCATAAATACAGGGAATAGTCTATAAGTTTTGATAGTGGTGTTTTTTTATTATTGGTTATATTTTCCAATAGCGGATCGCCTGCTGGTCGAGAACACCGGCATTCAACTTAAAGGTTCCTTTTTCCACTTCAATTACACTGAGCACATTTGACCAAGTTTGTGCATTCAGTAAAAACCTGTTTAATAGAATAGTTGACTGTTCAGAGAATCCAACGTAAGATTAAGCTTCGAGGCGTTCACTCTAACCCAGGTTATGATAAGAGGTATAATATGGAAGATTTTATCTCTAAGAATGGTCATAGTATGAATCGAACTGGTTACGTGCTGTTATTGATGCTTTTGTTAATCGTTGTCATAGGTGGGCTCCTCTGGCTGGATCCGTCGGCATTATTCAGCAGCTCAGACCCGAATCTGCCCTGGAACCAGGAATTTCGCCTTGTGGATGATGATGAGCAGGTCAAAGCCCCTTCTGAGCAGCAGCCGGCTGTTTCAGATTTTCTATCTTTGGAAGCTAAAGTGAAGAAAGACGGTGAACGGCGGGGTAATATAATTATGATGATTCACCCCGACGGCAGGATAGAAGGCCAATGGGCAGCCGAATACGACCCCCTGCCGAAGGTAAATTTCCTGGTAATGAGTGCCGGTTTCAAGGGCAACATCGACGCCTCGAAGGTTTTCAGCGACGAAAACGGCGAAGACCCGTCAAAACTTTACTTTATTACAAGGGGCAGGTTCCTGATACTCGAAACAAATGATAATACCGGCAAGGTTCGGAGTGTCATAGGACGAATCTATGTAACCGGCTGGGTCGAGACGGAATATAACGTGACCGGTGAGCTTACAATCACGTCAGACAAGAAAGATTACAAGCTCTTTTCATTCGAAGGCGCCTTTGTAAAACAAATGAGGATTATGCTCAATCCCTCCAATTTGCCCTTTTAGAGAAGGCATTGGAAAAACAGCCGATTTTAGTTATCATAGGCGAATGGTAAAAACAGAGAAACTTCAGATTAAAACGCAGGGCAACTGTGATATTGTAAATATCACCGAGCAGGTAGCCGACTTTGTTGGCCGAAGCGGTGTTGCAGAGGGTACGGTTACGGTTTTCAATGTTGGTTCAACCGGCGCCGTTACGACGACAGAATTCGAGCCGGGCCTGGTCAATTTCGATATAGCTGCAGCGTTTGAGAAAATTGCACCGAGAAATGCGCGTTACGAGCATGAGGAGACCTGGCACGATGACAATGGACATTCGCATGTTCGCGCCTCGCTGCTTGGTCCTTCACTGAGCATACCTGTAGTGGATGGCCAAATGACGCTCGGCACCTGGCAGCAGATAATTCTTGTGGATTTCGACACCCGCTCCAGAAACAGAACTCTCATCTGCCAGATAACCGGTGAAAAAAAGGTAAAATGAATCCGTGCTCTTTTTTATCTTCTCTCAGTATCCGAGCGGAAGATTCGCCAGGTTTTTTTGTCTTCTTTTTTGAGTGTGAATTTCAAGCTTAGGGACTGAACCATCTGACTTTGAATCTGGACGGGATAGAATTCGGCGGTGTCATCAGTAATGTTAATATCTGCGTTATCAATGTCAATTTCGACGTCATCGAGGTATCCCTGGTAGATAATTGATTCCATAAAATCTCTTGTTTGCTCTTTACCGGTGCCTCTCTCAGAAGTGAAGTCTTCGGAGTAGTTCTCCATTATCGCGTCGAGGTTCTTTTCGGTGACGGCATTTTTCCAGCCGGCCATTGTGTTACAGACAAGCTGCTGGTCTGAAGAGCCGAATTGGCAGCCGCAGATGCAGCCGGTACAGAAAAGTATGGCAATTAGTTTTGAGATAGCGGATTTTTTCATAGGTCTTCTCCTTTTCACTGTCTTACTGAAAAAATTTGTATTGTTTACCTAACGCAAAGTGCTAATGTTCATTTTACCCGCAGAGCAGGAGGCCTGCAAACAAATTAAACTGGCATATCGGATGTCGCGGGCGATTTCCAATTTGCGATAAATCCATCCCCTGTGAATGTAAATTTTTCTGGCATCAATGCAACACAATTGATACAAATTAAGGGATGTTGGAATGAAAGGGATGAAAAATATTGTCTGGCAAACTACATATTTATAAAAGGCCAAGCGTGCACAAGCCGCAGCTCGTGCTCGGTTTTTCCGGCTGGATGGACGGCGGCGAGGTCTCAACCGGCTCGGTAAAACGCCTTATAGAAAGCAACAATGCAAAGAAGTTCGCTGAAATCGGGCCGGAAGGTTTTTACATAAACAATTTTCCCAGTTCGATGGAAATAACCGCGTTGTTCCGGCACTATACGAAAATAAAGGACGGCCTTATCAAAAGATATGAAACTGTGGAGAACACTTTTTTCTGCGACGAGGAAACGAATCTGATATTCTTTTTAGGCAAAGAATCGAATCTTCAATGGCATAACTTTGCGGACGACTTCTTCTCGCTCTGCTCAGAATTTGACGTGGAGATGATTTATTTTATAGGCAGCGCAGCCGGCCTCGTCCCTCACACGCGTCAGCCGCATTTGTTCTGCTCCGTTTCCGAGTCAAACTTAAAAGACACCTTCCGGCAATACGGCGTTAAATTTACCAACTACGAAGGTCCGGCTGGCATCTCCACTTACCTGATGGCCAACTGCCATAAGCACAACATGAAAATGGCTTCTGTTGTCGCTACAATTCCTGCATATGTTCAGGGCAGTAATCCCAAGTGCATCGAGGCGGTTACTAGACGTTTGGCTGGAATCCTCGGTCTGCAAATAGACCTCAATGACCTGCGAGCACTAAGTGACGAGTTCGATAAGAAATTAAGTAACATCGTCCAGGAGCAGCCGGAATTGGCAGCCACCATTAACAAGCTTGAAGAAGACTACGATAATGAGATTTTCAACACCGAAATGGGAGACCTGAAAAACTGGCTCGAACAAAAAGGGATAAGAGTAGACTAAAGACAGGTGCGTCAGAAGTCATAATTTCACTTCTCATTTTCTCAGCACACTTGTAATAACACAACTCAGAAATAACAGGAACATACCTGGATAAAAAAATGATGTAGTGATTTCACGCTTAATTCTTTTGTAAGTCCTTTTATTTACAGGGGTTTATCTTTTTAACGAAAAGCCCGATAAAAAAACTTTAAAAAAAATTTATTTATTTGTTGACTTGGTGGGAAAAAGTGGTATATTCTCCCATACTTGTTTCATTTAGTGGGATATATGCCATGCTTTTATTAACAGGCGAATACCAGCACGTAATCGATAACAAAAGCAGAGTTCTTGTCTCAACCAAGCTTCGCAACCAAATTGATGCAGTCAAGCACGGCAGCAATTTTTATCTTGTTCTCGGTGCGAACGGCATACTTTGTTTGTATCCAGAGAGATATTTCGAGCAATTAATCACAACAGCAGGTTCCGATAAGTGTGCGCCCGATGAGGCAGTTGCATTTGAGAGAATGAGTTTTGCTCTGGCAAGCAAGGTAGAATTAGACAACCAGGGAAGGCTACTTTTGAACGAAAGTCTGCGAAAAAGGGCGGGCTTAAAAGGTCGTATTACTCTTGTAGGTGTCAGAGACCATATTGAACTCTGGAACAGTAAGAACTGGGAGCAATATCTTTCGGCACATATGTCCCAGTATCAGAAACAGATGTCGCAGGCACGACAGGCCGTATTACAAAAGCAAAATAAAGAGATTTAGGACTGTTTAAGATATGCCCGGACAGGCAGCAAGATAAGGGCTGGAATACCGGGATTCCATTTAACACTGAATAGTTAAACCTTTTTGGATTGGAGTCAAAATGAATGGAGCAGATTCAAATCATTGTCGGATTGTAGAAGGGAGTCTAAACGGCAGCAGAGAGGTTGACGAACAAACATTTGCCTCCCTTGCGGTTCTTGGTGAACGGCTGGAAAGACTGCACAAAGACTACAAAATTTTCGGTGAAGTTGGATTTTCGCCGGCTGTGAAAGAGCTTAAGAACCGTAAAAAGGCAGTAGCGATATGTTGAAGTTTTTTCGCTTACTGGTTTTTCATTTAAAGGTTGTGGTATGGCTTATTAGCAAAGAAATAATTTTACTGGTATAGAAGTGAACGATTCGGCGGTCGAACACATACCGGTTCTTGCAGAAACTCTGGCCGAGCATGTTAGCTTACCGCGGGATGCGGTGATGGTCGATGCGACCGTTGGGCAAGGAGGTCATAGTTGGCTGTTCGGCCGAATTTTGGGCCCTGAGGGTGTTATCGTCGGGCTGGATGTAGACAAAAAAACAATCCAAGGGGCCCATTTAAAGTTAAAAGACCTTCAGTGCAGGGTTATCCTGATTCATTCGAATTTTTCCCGGATAGACAACGTGCTCGAAGAACAGTCAATAAAAGCTGTAGATTTCATCCTTGCAGATTTGGGGGTCAGCTCGACTCAGCTTGCGGATGCTGAGATGGGTCTTAGTTTTCAACAAGATATGCCCCTTGATATGAGAATTGACAAAAGATTAAAGACCAGCGCAGCCGATATAGTTAATAATACAGACCAGAAGACTCTGGCGGACTTGATTTACGAATTCGGGGACGAAAAAGCTTCGAGGCGGATAGCCAGGTTTATTGTTCGGCATCGCCAGGGTCAGAAGATAACGACGACGGGTCAACTCGCAAATATAGTCTGCAAAGCGCTTGGTCGGACGGGGGGCAGGCGAAAAAAACGTATACACCCGGCAACAAGGACCTTTCAGGCGCTGAGAATAGCAGTCAATAATGAGCTGGAAAATCTGCAGCGGTTTCTTTTTTGCGTGCCGGCTTTGCTTAAAAAAAACGGACTGGTTGCGATTATCAGCTTTCACAGTCTGGAAGATAGAATTGTAAAGAATGATTTTAAACAGAATAAAAATGAGGGCATTTATAGAATAATTACGAAGAAGCCCCTTGTTCCAAGCGAACAGGAGGTCTCGCAGAACAGGCGGGCAAGGAGTGCTAAATTGAGAATAGCTCAAAGGTTGTAGAGCAAAGAAAAAAATGGAGTTTTATTTATGACATCGGATGCCAAAGTCGGGGTTCTTTTAGGACTGGTTTTTATATTCATCATTGCCTTTTTAATCAACGGCCTTCCCAATCTCAAGTCAGACAGAAAAAATAATGAACTAACGACCAATATGGTAAGTTCCCACAACAGCCCGCCCGGACTTGCAAGCAGGGAACGCCAGGTCAGTCGGGATATAATTCATCGCATAGAGCCAACCAGGCAGAATCCTGTTGAAATCTGGGAACATACGAGAGCGGATGACGAGGTGCGTTTTGTAACCCCTCTGCCGGTGAAGAACAAAGAATCCACTGAAACCGAAGAAGAATCGTTTAAAACAGAATCCGTAATAAAAGAGGGAGCATCTTCTCCAACAGTTAAAAATGAGGAAGCTAAAAAGGGAGATAAACAAAACCGGTTGGTTAAGGTTACACCAATCAAGCCGACATCTCCGAGGATTTATCTCGTTCAGGCAAATGATAGCCTGGCTTCAATATCCAAAGAAGTCTACGGCCTTGAGGAAGGTAACAGGATAGCCAACATTGAGAGGATATTTAAAGCAAATACAAAACTTAAATCGCCTGATGAGATTTTCGAAGGCCAGGAGCTTATAATTCCACCGCTCGAGGATTACGGCAAGATAAGATCCGGTCCAGGCAGTGTTCTTCCAAGTTCGATAGTGCAAAAGGTTGAATCGATAGGTAAACGGCATTTGTCAACGGAAAAAAAACAAGAGAGCACAGAAAACTGGTATAAGGTCAGGGAAGGTGATAATTTGTGGAAGATTGCAGAGAATAAACTCGGGGACGGCAACCGTTATAAAGAAATTGTGAAACTGAACACTGATATTTTGAGTGATGAAGATAATTTGTATGTTGGGATGCAATTAAAGCTGCCGGGGTGATAGCCGTTTTTTTGCAGAGATGGTGATGTGGTCACGATTTTGCTTTGTTTTTATTGTCTTTTATTTTACTGCGGTCTTGATTTTGACCGTTTATCTTCGTAATGCTGAGAGCCGGATTTTCTACGAGCTTTGTGCGGTCAACAGGCAGCAAAACCATCTTAAGCAACAACTCTGGCAAAAACAACTTCGGGTTGAGTCTCTGATAAGTCCCACAGCGGTCTCTGAGCACCTTGAAGAAGAAAAGTGACGGCCTAAATTGAGAAACATCCGGAGCATCGTTTTATTGTTATTGTTTTTAATTGCGGCATTTCTGTCGCTTGGGGGGCGTTGTTTTTATCTGCAGCACTTCAAAAACGAACATTACAATGCCATTTCACTCACCCAGCAGCAGATTCGTGTAACCCTCAAGCCGCATCGCGGTGTGATTCTTGACTGCAGGGGCACTGTTCTGGCAGGGAGTAATAAATTTCAGACCATATTTGCAGAGCCGAGGGAAATAAAGGACCCGAAAGAGGTTTCGGAGAAGTTACAGCCTATCATCGATATGGGGGCACATAAGATATGTGAGCTTATAAGTGAGAGCGGTAATCCGGGTTATGTGAAGCTGGTAAGTCATGCCGATGCCGAGATGTGTTCGGAGGCTCGAAAAGTTCATTATGGAATCGGGGTAGAGTCGGTTTGGGAGCGACATTATCCGACGGGTCAGCTACTGTCGAGTGTTGTTGGTTTTACGAGTATTGACAATCGAGGGCTGGCAGGTATTGAGCTGCAATTTGATAGTAAACTTAGCGGTTCGGCCGGACAAAATGTTTTTTTAGGTGATGCACGTCCTTACCGGCGTCCCATCCGGTTACATGAACCGGGCCGGCAGTTGGTCGATGGCTGGGGGATTATCCTGACTCTCGATGCAACCATTCAGCAGTTTGCTCGTGTAGAGCTTTTGAAGGTGTTCAAGGAGTTCGAGGCAAAGTCAGCGGTTGCGATTGTTGCTGAGCCGAAGACCGGCGCTGTTTTAGCAATGGTTTCACTGCCGGATTTTAATCCGAATGCTCTTTCATCAAGTGATCCGAATAACTTTCGTAATCGTGCCATCAGCGATGTGTATGAACCGGGTAGTGTCTTAAAGCCGATTGTCGCTGCGATTGGGCTTGATTGCGGCGCCGTCAGACGCCAAGAGCAGATTTTTTGTGAGGAGGGCAACTATCGCGGCAAAGGTTTTGGCAGAATCGGGGAATATGGAAATCACAAATTCGGCAATCTGACAGTGCGCGGGATTGTGGTTAATTCGAGCAATATAGGAATGGCTAAAATCGGGCAAAGGATGGGCAAAGAAAAGCTCTATAAGGGCTTGAGCCGCTTCGGCTTCGCTAAAAAGACCGGTATCGATTTGCCGGCAGAGGAGGATGGCGTGCTGCGGGAAGTCAATAACTGGACCGGTTATAGTGTTACGAGAATACCTTTCGGACAGGAAATTTCGGTAACAGCGATTCAACTGGTTCGCGCTTTTTGCATTCTTGCCAATGGCGGACGTTCGATTCGGCCCTTCATTGTCAGGGCGATGGTGGATAATAACGGCGATATTGTAAATGCCAAACGAAACCAGCAAGAGCCGGTTGGCTTTGTGGTTGAGCCCGAAGTGGCGGATTGGATTGTGAAAGAGGCGATGGTCGGAGTGGTAAAGGAAGGAACGGGCAAGAGGGCCGCTACCTCCAGATGGCAGGTGTTCGGCAAGACAGGGACGGCAAATGTTGCCAGACGAGACGGCAAGGGATATTCCGAGAGCGATTATATTGCTTCTTTTGCAGGAGGAGCGCCGGCTGATGAGCCGGCTATTGTGGTCCTGGTATCTGTTTTCAGCCCTAATATCAAGCTCGGCAAGGGTTATACCGGCGGGACCGTGGCGGCACCGGTGGTGGGTAGGATTATTGAGAAGACGCTGAATTATCTCGAGTCTCGCTGAGATAAAAATAAGGACAAATACAGAGAGGTTTCTATGGCGAAGATAATCTATGCTGTAGCGGGTGAGGGTTTTGGGCACAGCAGCCGGTCGCACTTAATAGGCAAAAGGTTTCTTGATGCGGGTCATAATGTTTTGTTTGTTGGCTCACAAAAATCACTGCTCTATTTGAAGCAATATTTCGGCGAGCGTGTCAAAGAAATATTCGGCCTTTCTTTTGCATATCAGGACGGCAGGATTGATAAGTCGGAGACGCTGAAGCAGAATCTCGTTAAACTTCCTAAAGCTAACAGGCAAAACGATGAACTTTTTAAAGGTGTGTTTGAACCGTTCGAACCGGATTTAGTAATATCGGATTTTGAACCCTTTAGTGCGTGGTGGGCGTGGCGAAACAGGGTGCCGTTTATCAGTATCGACCATGAGCATATGCTGACGCTCTGCGAGCTGGAACACCAGCGGAAGAATTGGTTTTCCCGTCTGACTGCTGAGGTGATTACCGATTGTTATTATGTTGGTGCGGTATCATACATCATTGTGAATTTTTTTAAGACGGCCTTAAAAATTGATTCAGCAGTTCTGGCGCCGCCCATTATAAGGCCGGTTGTTAGAGAATTGAAGGCGAGCAAGGGTGAGCATATTTTGCTATATTCGACCAGTGGAAAGAACACAGAACAGCTCAAGGAAGTTCTTGGGAAATTTTCAGGACAATTGTTTATTGTTTACGGCTTCAAGGAAACAGGGGAATTCGGCAATTGCATCTTCAAGGAGCGTTCGACGGAAGAGTTCCTGGCGGATTTATCAAACTGCCGGTCAGTAATAGCGTCGGCTGGATTTTCGCTGATAAGTGAGTGTCTGCATCTTAACAAGAGGATGTTACTGCTGCCTGTAGCGGGTCAGTATGAGCAGATAATCAACGCTCACTACATAGAAAAACTGGGGCTGGGAATTTCGGCTGAAAAAATAGATGAGAAGGCAGTGTCATATTTTTTAGATATGGTTGATAAACCTTTGCCGAGCGATGAGCGGATTCTTTGGCCAAATAATGACAAGTTTTTTGAGATACTGCAGGCCGAACTTAATAAGCTCCACAGGCCGATAAAAATAACATTAGATTAATTTTGCCGGTTACTGTTTTAATTTAATCCAACTTGAGCTTTTCCGATGTATCCTTCTTCGATACAAAACTGGATAATGTTTCGGGCAAGGGGAGCAGCGTCAGATGAGCCGTGCTGGCCGCCCTCGACCACGAGCGCTATAGAGAGCCCCCGTCCGATGTGGTCTTCTGCGAATCCTGCGAACCAGGCGTGGTCGGGATCTTCCGTTGAGCCGGTTTTTCCGTAGACTTTTACGTTCTGCTCATCAAAGCCGGTGTGCTGAAATTCTTTGTAAGCGGTTCCATGGATTTCGCTTACGACAGCGTGCATACCATCGCGGATGATTTCTAAAGTGCTTTCTGAGATGTTAATCCGCTTGGGGATGCCTTGCGGCAGAGAAATCTCGTCGCTCGTCGCGCCTCGCTCGTCGCTGGTGGGTCTTAGAAAGAGCCGAGGTTTTTTGTATAATCCACCGCGTGCGATAATAGCCATTGCGTTTGCCACCTGAAGAACAGTTACTCGCAGATTTCCCTGGCCTATTCCGAAGAATCTTCTTTCAGTTTCCTTTAAAGGTGGCAGGTCATTGACATCTGAGATATTATCGGGAGGGTATGTGCTTGAGATTATGCCCTGAGCCTGTCTGAAAGTTCTTGTAGGCCATTTTTTTTGTATGTTTTCCGGGGCGAAGTGGAATTTGTGCCCGTAGCCGAAATTGAAAAGCCATTTTTGCAGTACCCTTGGTTCTATTCTGTCGGCGAGCTGAGAGAAATAGATGTTGCAGCTTCCCCTGATTGCATTTCGAGCGTTGTTTGCCCAATAGGTATCGTGCCCCAGGTAATTGTATCTGTTGTACAGCCAGCAATTCGGCCAGCCCTCCGGAGCCGGTTGTGGCAGGCAGCTTATAATTTCTTCCGGGCCAATCTCGCCGGATTCGAGCCCTGCGATAAGGATGAGCGGCTTCACGACAGAGCCGGGCGGATACAGTTCATAGATTGCTCGATTAATAAGGGGTTTGTTAGGGTCACTGATGAGTTTATTATAGTTATATCTGGCGGTATGAAGGTCATATTCAGGCAGCGAGACCAAGGCAAGAATGTCACCGGTAGAAACCTCGATAATCACAACCGAAAAACCGGGACCGTAAGGTTCAAGGTCTACGTTTTTGATATGATCCTCAATCCTTTTTTGCAGCTCGATGTCCAGCGTCAAAGTAATATCGTCACCGAACTGAGTTTCGCTTCGTTTTACAAGTTGATGGTCTATGTCGTAGACTTCTTCGCCTCTTCTACCTCGTAATAATGGCTCGCATACGAATTCAGTACCATCTTCTCGTCCACATACATCATCGGTTAAATATCTTAATAGTTTATCATCAGCGAAAAGTTCCCTGTCTTCGGTTTGTGTGGCCGGCCCGACCCAGCCAATGGTTTGGCATGCAACTGAGTCGTAGAAGTAAGTCCTCCGGCCCTCGGCGACTATTTGAATGTCATCAGTATTCATAAATTCCAGTTGAGCAGTAAAGATATCGTCGTCTGTTTCTAATTCGAGCAGAGCATACCTCTTGTGCATTTCCGCGATATCAGTTTCACTGATGAGCTTGAGCCGCTCTTTTCTGTCCGGGATTTTTTGCTTGAAATCTTCTATTGCCTCGTTCAGCGGGACGCTGATAATACTTTTATATTCTTCTATTAGTTCTGCGTTTGGGAATTTTCTCCGCCAGGCGTGAAAGGTTCGCTGGCCCCAGACATAATCATTTATCCGGTTGATTTCGTTTGTGATTTCTGTGCGGCTTGCGCCTTTTAGCTGTGCGCATTTACCTATTATATTTTTCAGTTCCTGCTTCTTTGTATCGATTTGGTGGCTTAGTTTCGGGTCGTTTTGTTGGGCTGCTGCTCGTCTGCTTTCTATGATGCGGTCATCAAAGAAAGAGCCAAGCTCGTAACCGATATTGAGGGTGAAACGGGGACTGTCGGCTGCAATGGGCCTTTGTTTTCTGTCAAGAATCGTACCTCTTATGGTTTTCAGTTGCCTGAAGCGCCATCTTTGACGCTTTAGTTCTGTAATTTTCCCGCGATAGAAAGAATTCTTCAATAGCTGCATCTGAGAGAGGCGCAGCATAGAAAGCAGCAACAGCACCGTTATCAAAGCTACAAAAAATTTTACTCGCTTATTGAACATATTTTTTATTTTTCAGTGTCGGCTGAATTGATGTGTTTTTATACGCATCCACCAGGCGGAAGGCAAGAATAAAAAAGGCCCGATTATTGCTGAGTATAGCGACATACCAAAGAGGGTGGTATAGATATTGGCGGCAGCAGGCTGACCTTTAAGAGAAGATAAAAGCTGAGCAAGGATTCCGGTCAGAAGTGCGGTAAGAAATATTACTACTGCCTGATGCGGCATTTTCTTCACAGCTACCAGTTGAGTCAGGTTTGCCAGCAGTGTTCCGATGAGTCCGAAGCTCAGCATTTTAGGACCCATTGCAGCGGTTCCGATGACATCGGCAGTGAAACCTATTACGAATGAAGTTATGATGGCATCTTTGGTATTGGAGTACACAGCAAAAAAGACCAGAAGAATCAGCAACAGATCGGGTTTGACGTTTAAGGTTGTTACAGCAAGTATACCGAGCATACCGGCCTGGAGCAGGCAAGCGACAAGGATAAGCACTGCAAACCTTACCCAGCCCATTAGGCCTCCTTTGTTATTGTTGTGGGTTCATAATAATTACAGTTACGGAGTTTAGCTCTTCTATGTTACAGGCCGGTTCGACCGTAACATCCCAAAACAGCGGTTTTTCATCGTCTCTTTTATACATAGTTATTTTGCCGATGCGCATTGGCTGGTCCAGGTAGCCCGGTTTTTTGCAGGCATTGATATAATCGTCAACTTTGATTTTGTATGTCGTCTGGAGCAGGTCAATCCCGGCTGAATTGTTGCCGGTACCTTCTAAAAAAAATCTTTCGATATCCAATCCCGCTATCTTTACTTCCATTCTGGATGCCGGGTCTGTAACCAGCTTTACCCTGGCTATGCGAGGATCAACCCAGGATATGGTTCCGATGATATTGTTGACACCCAGAACGAATTGTCCGGTTTCGAGCCCGTCATCGCTGCCTTTATTGATATTAAGCTCGCCCCTGGAATCGTTAATTGTGGCTGTAATAACATCAGCAACCACCAAATTTGCCCCTTCCAATGCACGTCTGTTGCGTAATCCCGACAGTTTTTCAACTTTTTGACGCTCCTGAAGTAATTCCGCTTCAAGATTTGCAATGTAGTTTTGGTATTGTAACTCTTTTATTTTGTTTGTGAACGGCTGCTTTGTATGTGCCGAAAGTGAAATACTTCTGCTTATTCTTAAAGGCCAGTGGAAGATTCGTGCAAAGGCAAACTGAAATTTATTTGTCAGGCGCTGCGGGGAAAAAAACAGAATCAGACCGGCCAATATAAACCAGGTTAACAACATTCCTTTGGAGACTTCTGTTTGCTTCCTTGCCATGCTCTGTGAACTAACGAGTTAATCTGTTCAGGTTTAGTGTTTTGAAAACTACTTTCTATGCTCTTCAAAAACTCATCACTCCCATCCATAGCCGGTGTAATCCATTGTGTCCTTCCAGAGTTCGAGGTTTTCGAGATATACGCTTGTGCCTCTTGCCACGGCACTTAGAGGGTCGTCTACCATATGTGTTTTAAGCCCTGTCGCATTCGCCAAAACAGTATCCATACCTCTCAGCAGCGAGCCGCCGCCGCAGATATGTATACCGTTATCGATTAAATCCGCCGCCAATTCAGGCTCGGCTTTTTCAAGGGTGGCGGTAACGGTATCGATGATGGCAGCTATGGGTTCGCGGAGAGCTTCTCGGATTTCCTCGCTTGTTATGACAATTTTTCTGGGCAAACCGGAGATGGTATCTCTTCCGGCAATCTCCATAGTCAATTCTTCCTCGAGTGGTGCGGCGGAACCGATTTGGATTTTTACCTTTTCGGCCCTCGCCTCGCCTATAAGAAGGTTATAAGTTTTTTTGAGATGATTGATGACGGCTTCGTCCATATCATCACCGCCATTTCGGATTGATTCACAGGTTGCAATATCCGCCAGAGACATTATTGCTACTTCGGTGGTCCCGCCTCCAATATCGACAACCATTGAGGCGGTAGGCTCTGTTATCGGCAGCCCAGCTCCAATTCCTGCGGCCATAGGTTCATCAACGAGATAAACCCTTCGAGCGCCGGCACGTTCTGCACTATCTATGACTGCGCGTCGTTCAACCGCTGTTATGCCGCTTGGAACAGCGATTACGACTCTCGGCCTGACAAGCTTGCCTCCCCTGCCGTGCACTTTTCTTATAAAGTAGCCCAGCATCGCCTCTGTGATTTCAAAATCGCTGATTACACCATCTTTTAAAGGTCTTATGGCAGAGATTGAGCCGGGTGTCTTCCCCAGCATTTCCCAGGCAACAAGCCCTACGGCTTCGCCGTTGTTCAGAACGATATTTGTGCCTTTTCTAACAGCAACAACGGAAGGTTCATTCAGGACGATGCCTTTGTTTCTGACGCAGACGAGCGTGGTACAGGTACCGAGGTCAATACCCATATCCATACTGAACCAGCCCAAGATTGTATCCAGTAGCACTTCGGACTCCCTTCACAAAATTTCAATTGACCACCTTATATACCCGTCCGTATAAATTGTCAATAGTCAATTGGCTACGGAATTTTGAAGATTGTCTCGTAATGGAAATAGCACGTATAGGCAACCAATGCTGCGGTAGCCAGCACTGCCGCAAATGCCAATGCAAGGATAACAGTATAAATGTTATTTGAAGGAACTGTCTTTCCACCACGCTTTTGCCCAACAGGACTCATACACTAACCTCATATAGTATTTCAAGTTTTTCCATTTACGGGTTACAAAAAGACCCACATTACAACCTGGGTAAGGTGGTAATGAGGGCCAGAAAAAGGTTAAAAATTGGTAGATACTTTATCTCCGACCTTTGGTTGTTTATTCATAACCTCCAGCACACCGACGGCCTGTTCCGTATCAACATCTACGATGAGAATGTCGCAGATGAACTGCTCGGCTCTTATGACATGGAATGTCATACCTTCGCTGACGCCGTCTGCAGAACCGATTGATATACCAACCATAGAGTTCTCCAAGTCTACGTCGGTTACAAGTCCCTGCAAATTAATCTCCTGAGCAACAGGTTCAGGAACAGTCAGCTTGACAACGCCCAGTCTCGGTGTTACAGGAGAAGCAGGTGCGACAACTTTGCCGGTTGGCTGTAAGATAAGGTTTAGTCTTTTTTCCAATTCGGTCTTTTCCTCGAGCAGACGCTTCTTTTCATTTTGAAGCGTTTCTACTATTGCCATCTTCTCGACAAGAATTTTTGAGGTCTCGTTGAGTTCTTTTTCCTGTTTTATCTTTTCGGCTTCTGTTCCCTCCAGCTTCCTGAGTGTATTTTCCAGAGTCAGCCCCTGTTGTTCATTGGTTGCGCGGAAATCTGCAACTACACTTGTCCAGTCGTTTACTTTCTGAAGGAGACCCGACTTCTCTCTTTCAGCGTTTTTAAGGTTGAGCTGTAACTGGTCATTTGTCGTTTTGAGAGAGGCGATTTGCTCGGTTAAATCATTTTTTTCCTGTTTCGTTTTATCAATCGTCTCATTTGTCAGCTTTGTTAAGCTATTAAGATTTTGCTGCAATTCGTCTCTGTTTAGTCTTACATCATCGTATTTTTGTCTGTAGTCTTCGGCATTGGAAACATAAGTTACCACAATACCGCAGAGAAAGAATGAAGACAGCGTCAACAGGATTATCAGGATTTTTGTAAGCGTACTCAAAACTGGCTCCTTTCAATAATTCACATATGAAAAATGCGTTGCCAACACACATATACACCGTTTCATTTACCGTAGAATGCCTATATTCTACGCTTTATCAACTCAAAGGTCAAGTTATTTTTGATAAATACTTCAAATAAAACAGATTATGGGATAGTTAAAAGCTCTATGTAGATTTTTGGCGTTCCTTTGACAGCGTTTATTTCTGATTTGAGCACTGAAAAACTGCTTTTGCGGCTGCAATGCGTACAAGTTTTGATGAGTCATCGAGAAGCTGCGGGAGGAATCCGGTAAGAGATTCGGTTCCAATCTGACCTATAGCCATTGCTGTCAGAACGTTAACCCGCTGCCTGGCCTCTTTATCCATATCTGCAGTCAGGTTCTTCTCAAAAACGTCAAGAACCTCGGGTTCTGCAATATTATCATTGAGCATCCCAAGCTGTTCAGCCGCCGCCAAGCGAACCTCCAGAATGGGATCATCCAGCATTCTGATAAGAGCGTTTTTGGACTCCAGCGTCCCAAGCGCCCCCATACCTCTTATTCCCATTACTCTGACATCAGCGTATGTGCTTATAAGCATAGTCCACAATTTCGCATATATTTCTTCATCACCGAGCTTTGCAATTGCCTGAGCTGCCTGCAGGCTGACTTTATACTCTGAGGATTCTTCCCTCATAACCCTGTACAGCAGCTTCAGGGAGTTTTTATCACCGCATTCGCCCATCAGAAACGTCGCATTTGCTCTAACAGTCTGGTCATTGCTGATAATTGCCTTTCGAATAAAATTTATCATATCGCCGTCGCCAATCTTGTACAATGCATAAGCAGCAGCAATTCTAACGTTTTTGTTCTCATCGCTTAATAATCTTTCTAAGTTACTTTTAGCAATTTTGTATTTCGTATTTCCAGCAGCCAGAGCCGCCGAGTATCTTACAGGCACATTTTCATCAGTGAGTAGTTTTGTAACTTTCTTCATCAATTCCCCCCTATGTGTAGAGCCGACTGCCTCTATAGCTTTGGTTTTTATAAACGGATTGTCTTCAGCGAGGGCACCAAGAATTATCTGTTCAGCTTTTGGTATAAGACCTTCCACGAAAGTAATATTACGCCCTCCTGAAGATGACAAGCGTTTGTTGCAGCTGATTAGAAGAAAGGAAAAAACTGCAAAACCAAAAGCTAAAACAAACAGTTTAGATGTTATAAATTTGTTATTCATATTTTTTGTCCCTGTTGGGTTTCCAGTTTTTTGGCTTTTTAATCGCTGCTATTGTAGCCAGAACAAGAAGCAGGGCACAACAGAAATCAAGCCATTGCCCGGTTTTGCTGTAAAATGTAATTCGCTTGTCTATTGGGATTTTATCAACGAACCAGCCTTGGCAAGCTGTTCGTTCCATAGCTTTTTTCGGCAGATTTCCTGCGAAAAATCCATTTTTTATACGTCCAAAGGTATCGATTAGGCAGCTTATGCCGGTATTGACGCTCCTTAAGACAGCAAGTCTGTTTTCCACAGCCCTGAAGACGCAGACCGCTGCGTGCTGGGACAGTTCTGTGGTTGGTAAGGCTTTTTGGTTGTCGAATCGCACAAACCAGCCGTCATTGCTTATATTAACGAGCCAATCCAGGCGTTTTTGCCCATTTTCATCGATAGCGAAGTTTCGAGCGATGTAGGGAACGGCATCCTCATAACAAATCATCACCCCGAATCTGTATCTCTGTTGGGGCCGTTCTTTAGCTGCAGGCATCTCAAAAACAGTATATTCGCTGCCGTAGTTGAGCGAATAATCATAATCATAGGGTGTGAATTTCATCAAAAGATTATAAAGCCGGGGGAAACTTTTTTTAAATGGCACAACTTCGCCGAAGGGAACAAGATGAATTTTATTGTATCGTTTGTTATCTTTTTGGCCATCAGGATTGTATAAGAAGGCGGAATTGTATCTGGCTAAAGACAGATCATACTTTGTATCCTGAATAATGCCGGCTCCGTATGCGCCGACGAGGACAAAGGCATTGTTTTTGGCATGCTGGCATAGTGTTTCGTTCAGATTTTTGTCCTGTTCAGGTGATTTGAGATATTGCCAGATGTTTTCATCGAGCATAGCCTGGACCATAGTTTCCGGCCAGACGATTAGCTGTGCACTTGCTTCGGCAGCTTGCTTACTCTGTTGGAGCAGGTTATTGAATATTTCCTCAGAATTCTGAGCCGATTGCTTGACGGACTGAGGGACATTTGACTGCAGGGAGGCGACTAATGGACCATCTTCGATAAATTGCTCCGATTGGCTGATTCTCCACCGTCCATAAAAGATGGTTGCAATGAGAGCGGCAATAACCAGAGCTGATTTTGCAAGGTAATTTGGTTTGAAGATTTTCTTTTCTCTAAGGGCGATTATCAGTTCAGCTGCCAGACCATTTACCATTGCTATCAGAAAAGAGAGGCCACCGGCACCGAAAATGTCTGCGATTTGGATGAGAGTAATATGCTGGTACTGGCTGTGTGAAAGGTGTCGCCAGAAAAATCCGCCGAGGAACAACCCCTGCAGGCGTTCTGCGCCAACGATAAGAAGAGGAACGGCTATAAACAAAGGTATATTTTTTATCCTGCAAAACTGTAATGATAACGCGAGCATAGGCCAAAGTAGAGCGGTATAAATACAAAAGGCAAGCCAGCCGGCTGTTGTTACCGGCGCTATCCAATATAGGTTACCAAGCCAGTAGAAAAGTGAAATTATGTAGGTTATCAGCAATAAGTGTGAACGTTTTACTTCTGGTGAGCAGGCCAGGATAAAAGGCACAAACGCCACCCAGGCCAGAAAAAAGAAGCTAATCGGCGGCTGAATTACCGTCAGCATCGCCGCACTAGCGATAAAATACGTGCAAAGCAGCATAATATTCTCTATTTTCAGTTGGATTTGACTCCCTTTGTTCGCACTTTCTTTTCTCGAAGTGGTCCTAATTTCCCACTTTTCCTAAGCCTTATCAAACGTTTCATTACTTCATTGGGAGTAAACTGACCATCTTCATTTGCCATTATTGAGTTAAATTTAGCGGTAAATAAGGAAAGCTTGTAATCATCCAAGCTTAGTTGTCCTGTTGGTACATCGTTCTCATGGTATAGCCATTTAAGCTCTCTATCCATATGCTCAGTCCATTCTTTAGGTCCTTCGCCTTCGATGGGCAAGTTTCTGTTTTTTCTTATTCTTTTACGCGATTCTTTAGCATATTCGTTGGATAGCTCAATTCCTGTGTATTTCCTTTTTAGTTTCGCAGCCACAACCGGGGTAGTTCCCGAGCCGCTGAAAGGGTCGAGTACCCAATCACCTTTATTGGAACTAACCCTTATAATTCGTGCCAATAAACTTTCCGGCATTTGGCATGGATGCCAGCCTTTACGCTGTTTGAATGTTCCACAAACACGGGAAAATTCACTCCAGACGTCGTTAGGCATTTTACCTTCTACATTAGCACGTTTATCATTGTATATCAATTGGCGGTCCGAAGGGATTCGAACCGCATAATCATTAAATGTAAATGTCTTGGTATCGTTGACAAAATAGAATATGTGCGTATGGGAACGAGCAAATTTGTTTTTAGTTTGTTGGCCAAACGTATAATGCCAGATGAGCCAGTTGCGCATAAAAAGCCCTAACTCATCGGCTATGATTTTTACATTCGCGGCATACTCATCTCCAATGGCTATGTAAAATGAGCCGTGCGACTTTAAGACTTTCTTGCAGACACTCATCCAGTCCTTGGTCCAGGCGATATAGCTGTCTTTCTTTCTTTTATCGTGGTATTTATCGTATTTGTAACCGATATTAAACGGCGGGTCGGCAAAGATAAGGTCGGCAAACGGTTTGCGGACCTTGCTGAGGACTTCTATACAGTCACCGCACATTATTTTGTTAAGCAGTTTCGGCATAAGTTTATTGTATAAAACGGTGAAGATTCTGCAAGGAGGGATTTGCAAAAGTGGTATTACGGTTTTGGCTCAATTGCTTTCTGTTCGCTGAATACTTTGCCCGTCAGATAATCGGTGAAGGTTAGCTTGATGGTCAACGGCTCATCGAAACTTTCAATTGGCTCAGCAAGGTCGAAGGTCAATCTGTAGTTGATGGTTACCATTGTGGCGAACCATAGCTCTTTGAGTTCATTGGCTTTTACATCCCATTGGCCGAGCTTCGCGTCAGCGGCATCTTTGTTCAGGTCCCAAAGTTGAACATCTACGGAGCCGGCGGCTTTTACAATGTCCCCCTGATTATCCATTGGTTGAATATAGACGATGAGCTTTTCGTATTTACCGTCTTCGTCTTTATCGTAAAGGTTAGTATATTTGTGGATTCCGACGTTCTGAAGCTGATAGAGGTTTTCAAATCGCTGTTCGGGCTCTATCCCAGCGAGGCTCTTTATCTGTTGTTGTAACTGTCGGTTTTGGTCTTCTAAGTTTTCGATTTGACGAGTCAGCTCTGCTTTTTGAAGCTTTAGAGAGTCGATTTCTCCGCGCCGTGACGGTCCGACACTTTCGCTTTGACATCCTGCGGAAAAGGTCAGCAAACTTACAGCCAGTATAAAGGTTACTCTCACTTGTCCAAAACCTTTCAAAGAGTGTTAATCGGATTTTCGCTGGTTTACCGGTAACTGCGGCGCTCTTTGCAATATTGTATCAACGAGTCCGTAATCTATTGCCTCTTCGGCGCTTAACCAGAGGTTACGGTCGCAATCTTTCTCGACCCTTTCCACATTTTGGCCTGTATGCTCAGCGAGGATATTATAAAGCCGGTCTCGAAGTCTTATAATTTCCTTCGCTTCAATATCCAAATCAGTAGCAGGCCCCTGCAGGACACCTGATATTAACGGCTGATGCAAAAGCACCCTGCTGTTTGCCAGGAGAAATCTTTTATCTTTTTTTCCACCTGCCAACAGCAGCGCTGCCATACTTGCGCCCTGTCCGACACAGTAGGTTGCGACATCACAACGAACAAACTGCATTGTATCATAGACGGCAAGCCCTGCTGTGATTGAGCCGCCTGGTGAATTGATGTAAAGGTGGATGTCGGTTTTACTGTCTTCGTTGCTGAGAAAGAGCATTTGAGCGATAATTATATTAGCGGCTGCGTCGTCGATGGTACCGCCGAGAAAAACTATTCTATCTTTCAGTAATCTCGAATAGATATCATAAGCACGTTCTGTTCGGCCGCTTTTTTCGATTACTATAGGCACTAAATTTTGGTTGACTGTCATATCGGTTATCCTTATTTGTCAATCGCAGATTTTTAATAAAAGCAATTTTACAGCGATGTTATTTTCTATTTGTCGTTCTGCTGTTTTTTATCGTCTTCCGTTTTTTGTTCCTTTACTTTTTTACCTTTCTGTTCTTCTTCGTGCAAAACCTCATCGATAAGACCATATTCAAGAGCTTCCTCAGCAGTCATATATCTGTCTCTTTCGGTCTCTGCGGCGATTTTCTTAACCGGCTGGCCGGTGTGTTTTGCAAAGATTTCATTTATTATTTGTTTGGCTTTTAGGATTTCTTCCGCCTGGATTTTGACGTCTGCCGCCTGGCCGCTGACTCCGCCCCACGGTTGATGCAGCATAACCTTGGCGTGCGGCAGTGCGTGCCGTCTGCCTTTTGTCCCGGCCGTTAAAATAAGGGCGGCTCCGGACTGAGCCCTGCCAATACAAAACGTTGCAACCGGTGAACCGACAAAACATATTGTATCGTAGACGGCCATCGTATCATCAACGCTGCCGCCGGGGGAGTTTATATACAAACTGATTTCGCTGCCGCGCTTGAGATTATCGAGGTATAGTATCTTCATAATAACTTCAGCAGCCCTTTGATAAGATATTTCGCCTATCAGAAAGACGATGCGGTTTTCCAGCAGCATATCGTCAAGACTCATCTGGCGGAACCGCTGATATTGATAAGGACCGTACTGATTACGTGGTTCCATATTTCTAATAATATTATGACCTGGCTGTTCAATCAACATTTATGTTTCCCTTTATAAATTGTTATCTCGGATTTCGTATCCTGTATTTTTCTTCGTTCCTGGTTCTTGTTAGCATATTTTGTAAAAACCGGGCCAGCAATGCGATAACTTTTTCGTCGGATATCTTTACTTGCCGGACTTCTTTTTAGCTGACGTTTTGTCTTTCTCTTTCTGTTTTTTCTTAGAGATATCGCTTTTTTTAGCTGCCTTTTCGGATTTCTTTTTGCTCTTAACTTCCGTTATCTTTGCGGACTCGAGGAGTTTGTCGATACACTTATCTTCCCGCATCTGTAGTTTGAACTGTGTCAACGAGCCGTCGCTGGCCATTTGTTCTCTTAGTCTTTCGGGACGTTGCTGCCGTCGGATAGCCAATTGAGCGATATATCCGTTGAGTTCTTCTTCGGTAACCTCTATACCAAGCTGCTCAGCGGTTTTGTCCATTATAAAGAACTTTTTAAGCTGCTCTTTGGCCTGCTGTTCACTACCTGCTTTAAGCTGCTCCATATGTTCTTCGATTTTTTCTCTATTTAATCCCTGGCTGAATAAGCTGGCATATTGCCTTTGCAGTACCGTTTGGGCCTGGTTGGCAACCAGCTCAGTCGGCAGGTCGAAATCGGTGTTCTCAAGCATATATTCGTAAACCTGCTCTTTCATTTGGGTTTTTGCCTGCTGTTCGAGCCGGCTTTGCAGGGTTTCGCTGACCTTTTCACTCAGTTCCTCTTCATCAGCAACTTCAAATCGCCGGAGGAAATTCTCGTCTAAGGGAGCCGGTTTGAGCCACTTGATTTCTTTTATTTTAATTTGTATGTCAACTTTTTTGCCGCGATACTCTTCTCTGAAATATGTTTTGGCAACCTCAACAGTGGTTTTCTTGAGTTCGCCTGTTTTGGCGCCTTTGAGCAGCTCATCGAGATTCTCAACGGGAACTGCCCCGACAAAACCATTGTGTCTTACATATATTTCGATGTTGTCGTGTTTTTCTTCTTCCTCTATGTCTTCAAACTTCAGTGTTGCATCAGCAATTACCTGGTCGTCAGCTTCAACGTTCCCTTCTTCCCGTGGAGCCCATACGCCGGACCATTTTCGCAATTGTTCAATCTCTCTGTCGATTTGTGCTTTGGTAACCTTCAGTTTTGGTTTTTTGACGGAGATTCCCTCCAGATTCGGCAGGTCAAATTCGGGGTAAACTTCTACTTCAAAATCGAACTTGAGTAGCCCACTTTCCGGCAACTCAATTTCCTCATAGTCAATGTCCGGCTCCCGAAGTACTTCAAGGTCGTTTTCTTTGAGGGCTGAATCACTCGCCTGGGCCAGGAGCTGTAACTTTATTTGTTCGGCTGTTTCTTTCCCGAATCTTTTTTCCAGCAGCCGGCGCGGCGCTCTCCCCTTTCTGAAACCCGGAACAATCGCTTCTTTACGCAGGTCTTCATACTGTTTGTCGGCAGCATTTGTAATTGTTTGTTCCGGTATCTCTATAGTAACTTTTTTCCTGCAGGGACCAGCTTCTTCGATTGACACTTTGTTTTTTAACTCAGTCTGTTGTTGCTTTTCGTCCATTTTGCAGCTCCTGAACTTCCCGATTAAAAAACCAGGTTAACAAATGATAAACAAAAAAGGCATAGGAAACACACTTTTCCTTAGCCGGAAGAAAATTTATGTCCGAACTCAAATTCTCTTGAGCCCTAAACATATCGACGACCAACGCCAAACTACCTGCTTAGCTGGTAACTCGCCGATACTATAAACCATTCAGAGAAACCGGAAAGCGGGTGATGAGATTTGAACTCACGACATTCACGTTGGCAACGTGACGCTCTACCACTGAGCTACACCCGCAAACACTACAGGTGAAAGTATAAAAGCTAAAGATTCTCTTGCAAGTGGTTTTTTGCAAAATTTTGTATTTATACGTCGAGCTGCTGCTGATAAAGTCAAGAGCCCAAACCATACCCAAATTACGCCGAAGCTCACGAAAAACGCAGCAGGAGGGATTCCCCCAGTCCTTATTGAAGATATTCGTCAAAATGTATAGGGCATACGCAGCCCCATTATGGCCGTGTTGCGCTGCTCTCCTCTCAATTATAAATGACTATTGGTTGGGTTGAGATTGGTGGGGTGGGTGTCAGGCCGTTTCAGGGGAAATGAGAATAGGCGGTTGTGTTTTCTCTGTGGAGAAGATATATTATGGGGGCGTTTTAGCTGACCTAGATGATATATTTATAGGTTGAACTTATCAGATTACATAACTGACATCGTTTTTTTAATTATAAGTAGAGAAAGGTTAAAGCTTTATGTCAATGACGATAACGGAAAAGATTTTAGCGAAGGCGGCGGGCAAAGAGAAAGTGGCGCCCGGTCAGCTCATCGATGTGGATATCGATGTTGTAATGTGTGTCGATGTTACTACGCCGCCGGCTATATCGATGCTTGAAGAAAAGGGATTGGACAGAGTCTTTGACAGGGGAAAAATAGTGGTAACGCCCGACCATTTTCAGCCTGCCAAGGACATTAAAAGCGCAGAGCTGCACAAACGCATGGACCAATGGGCAAAGCGACATAACATAAAATACTATTATAAAATCGGCAGGGCAGGTGTTTGTCATGCGCTTTTGCCGGAGCAGGGACATATTCGGCCCGGCGAGGTTATCATCGGACCAGACTCACACACATGCACGTATGGAGCGTTTGCGGCGTTCGGCACCGGGGTCGGTTCGACCGACCTGGCGGCTGCGATTGCGACGGGAAAGCTGTGGTTTAAGGTGCCGGTTTCAATGAAGTTTGTATTAAACGGCAAGCTTTCCGAAGGTGTTTACAGCAAAGACGTTATCTTATCTGTGATAGCAAGGACAGGTGTGGATGGTTCGCTTTATTGTGCGATGGAGTTTGAAGGTGAGGCATTGGTGGATATGTCTATGGAAGCGCGGATGACGATAACGAATATGGCGATAGAGGCAGGTGCAAAGAACGGCATCATCGGGTTTGACGATGTAACAAAGCAATATCTTGATGAGCATCTGAAAGATAAAAAAGAATATACTGTCTTCGAATCCGATGTAGATGCCGAGTATGTCAGCGTCGAAGAGTTTGACTGCTCAGCGATAGAGCCGATGGTTGCGCTTCCCTCTCTGCCGAGCGGCGGTGTGCCGATTGGCGAATGCGCAGGTAAAGAGATGGACCAGGCGTATATCGGCAGTTGTACGAACGGGCGGATTGAGGATTTGAGAATTGCAGCGAAGATTCTTAATGGAAAACAGGTTGCCATTCGAACAATAGTGGTGCCTGCGACGCCAACGATATGGAAACAGGCGAATGATGAAGGGCTGTTCGATATATTCTACGATGCCGGCTGTGTGATTGCAGCGCCGACATGCGGGGCATGCTTGGGCGGCTTTATGGGTGTGCTGGCAGCGGGTGAAAAGTGCGTCAGCACAACGAACAGAAATTTTGTCGGAAGAATGGGGCATCCTGAAAGCGAAGTTTACTTAGCCAGCCCGGCAACCGCAGCTGCATCAGTTATCGAAGGGAAATTAACCGACCCTCGTGAATATATTTAATCGCGGAACAATCAGAATCATCTGCGATTTATAATGAAGGAAGAAAGATTATGTCAAAGGCACATGTTTATAAAAGAGACCATATCAATACAGATGAGATAATACCGGCAAGGTATTTGAATACAGACGAAGAAGCTGAACTGGCACAGCATTGTCTTGAAGATTTGGATAAGGATTTTGTCAAGAAGGCCGGCGCCGGCGACGTCATTGTAGCAGGTGAGGACTTCGGCTGTGGCTCGAGCAGAGAGCATGCGGTCTGGGCGATTCGCGGGGCCGGTGTACAGTCTGTGATTGCAAAGAGCTTTGCACGGATTTTCTATCGTAATGCCATCAACAACGGCTTTTACATCATCGAATCGGCTGATGCGTTGGATAAAATCAACGACGGCGACGAACTGGAGATTGATTACAAAAACGGCCTGATTAAAAATCAAACAAAAGATATTGATATTAGCTTTGCCCCCCTACCAGATTTTGCATTAGAGATAATAGAGGATGGTGGATTGCTGGAACACATAAAGAAAGTCAAAGATTAAAAATTAAAGACCTAAAAGATAATATCGCACAAAAAACCAGGAGTTTTTTCATAAAGACAAGGAGAATTTAAAGTGGCGAATAGTTATAAGATAGCGGTTATACCTGGAGACGGGACCGGGCCGGAAGTGACGGTTGAAGCGGTGAAGGTTTTAAAAGCAGCGGCTGATAAATTCGGCTTTAAGGTGGATTTGACGGAGTTCGATTTCGGCGGTGAGCGATATAAAAGGACTTCTGAGACGCTGCCGGACAGTGCAGTTGAAGAGCTTCGCAAGTTCGATTCGATATTGCTTGGTGCGATAGGTCATCCTGATGTTAAGCCGGGGATTCTGGAGAAAGGCATCCTATTGAAGGCGCGCTTTGAGCTGGACCAATATATAAACCTTCGGCCGGTCAAACTCTATCCGGGGGTAGAGACGCCAATTAAAGATAAAGGGCCTGATGATATTGATTTTGTTGTGGTTCGTGAGAATACAGGCGGTTTGTATACCGGCACAGGCGGCTTTACGATGAAAGGAACGCCTGAGGAAGTGGCGGTTCAGTCGGCGGTTTATAATCGTTTCCAGGTGGACAGGTGTCTGAAGTTTGCGTTCGAGTATGCCCGCAAGCATGGCAAGAAGGCACGAGGGAAGGGAAAAAAGAACACGCTTGGCTTGTGCGGCAAGACCAATGTATTAACTTATATTTATGATTTATGGGAGCGGGCCTTTCATCAGATGGGCGAGGCCGAGTTCCCTGAGATTCGCAGGGATTATTATCACGTTGATGCGACCTGTATGTGGATGGTCAAGAACCCGGAGTGGTTTGACGTGATTGTTACCGGCAATATGTTCGGGGACATCATAACCGACCTCGGAGCAATGATTCAGGGTGGGATGGGCATTGCTGCGGGCGGCAATATCAATCCGGAGGGTGTCAGTATGTTCGAGCCCATAGGCGGAAGCGCACCAAAATATACCGGCAAGGGAGTTATCAATCCTCTGGCGGCTATTTGTGCAGGTCAGATGATGCTCGAGACGTTAGGTGAAGATGCAGCTGCCGAATGTGTCGAAGAAGCGGTTAAATACGTCACCGGTGAAAAGCTGGAGAGCATGCAGGCCGGCAAAATGGGATATTCGACCAGCGAGGTGGGCGATTTGGTTGCAACTAAAATCGCAACATAAATAAAAAATCGAAATGTAAAAATACAAATGACAATGTAAATATCAAAAATATTTTCTCTTTGGTAAAGCATATTCCTCAATAATTTTGATTTGTGGTTTTGCGTTTTTGTTTTTAATTTTTGGATTTTCATTGTGCCAGCGAACTTAACACCTGAATACTACAAGGCCGAAGAGTGGTTCCGCAGTGCCGCGACGAACGAGGAGAAGGTCCTTGCACTGGAGCAGATGCTGCGTGTTATGCCTAAGCATAAGGGCACCGACCATCTGCGGGCGGATTTGCGGCGCAAGCTGAGCAAGCTCAAAGAGGCGGGTGCAAAGCAAAAGGCCGGCAAGCAGGTTGACATATTCCACATTCCCCGCACCGGCTCGGGTCAGATTGTTCTTTTGGGGACGCCGAACAGCGGCAAAAGTTCTATCGTTGCAGCCCTTACCAATGCGAAGGCCAATGTCGCAGACTTTCCGTTTGCTACGGGCGGGCCTGTGCCGGGAATGGTGACGTTTGAGGATGTGCAATTTCAGCTTGTTGATATGCCGCCAATTACTGCCGATTTTATCGCGCCGGGACAGGTGGGGACATACCGCAACTGTGATGTGATTGGTATGATTGTTGATTTATCTGGTGACGTTGCCGAGCAGATGCGGACCTTGCTTGGATTTCTGGACTCAAGGCAGTTGCTCATCAATGAACAGACCGGCACGGTGGATGAAAGCGGCAACGTGTTAGGCAAAAGGGCCTTTTGCATCTGCACTAAATCGGATATCGCCGGCAAGGGTGCATTTGAGAAAGTAAAACAATTCGGCCCAGATGATTTTGAATATATAGAGATTTCAACCAAAACCGGTACCGGTGTTGAAAAACTGCTGGGGATGCTTTTTAAGATGCTCAATATAATACGGATTTACGCCAAGCCGCCCGGCAAGAAGGCGGATATGAAGGAGCCGTTTACTCTGCCGGCGGGCTCAACCGTTATGAATTTGGCGACGGCTATTCACAGGGAATTAGCTGAAAAACTTCGGTTCGCAAGGATATGGGGGACAGGAGTTTATGACGGGCAAAACGTTCAGAGAGACCATATCCTCAACGACAAAGACATTATAGAATTGCATTTCAATTGATTTGTTGCTATTTTATCCGGCAGTTTTTCATTTCTATGAACTATTAACAATGAACTATTAACGAGGATAAAGTATGGAATGTAACAAAGAGCAGAATCTACAGAATTGCAATTGTTCGTATCCGGGCTGTGACAGAAAGGGAATGTGCTGTGAGTGCTTAAGCTATCATTTGGCGATGAAACAGCTGCCCGCCTGCTGTTTCCCCGATGATGTCGAAAAAACTTTTGACAGGTCTTTCAAGGCCTTCGCAAAAGCCTGGAACTTATAAAGTATTTGGTTGGTGTTAGTGAAGTCATATCAAAAAAGGCCGAGCAAAAACAGCCCGGCCTGAGATATGCGAATTCAAATACCGCTAAAATCAATCCTTCTTAGTTTTTATCCAGCAGGTTATTTCAACAATATAAGTATCTTCTCTGTCAGTAGATTTTAGCAAAGGTGAAAATCTAACGTTACGATATTTTCCGTCCGGCCAATTATCAAGACCTCTATTCTCAGAACCTACACCACATCGCATCGTTTCGCCCGCTTTCAATCGTATAACGTTGGTTCCACTTCTGTAGTCTTCTTCAGTAATAAACGTCACATCCAGTGAAAACGTCGGTTCCCTTGAATCGCCAAAAGATTTGCTGTGAAGATGTACAATTGCAGTCTTAAGTCCTGGCGCATCATAGATATCAATCATTACCTCTTCACCATCGAGCAAAACTTCGCCTCTACCGTTAGGCGATTGGACCATTGGCAGCTCAAAAAATTCCGCCGGTTTCTGAGGAGCCTCGTAGTCAAACATAATCAGGTCGTAATCGGAGTCTTTATGATAGATTTTTATCTGAATAGGCAAAAGAGAATTTATACCCACCGTAATAAAAACCCTTTCCAAGTAGTCACTTTCATCGGGGGGCGGATCAAATTGGTATATAAGGAAGTCATCACCTACATTAATGGGCATCTGCTGGTTGAACTGCTCATTCTTGTCCGAAAATAGGCCTGCGCTAAATAGTTCAAAAACCGTAAGCCCTTCGGCAAAGAAGGATGTTTTCTTAACAATTCGCCTTCCGTGCTCATCAAATGTCTGGTGCGTTTGTCCGTCATCATAAGTCATACTTCCCTTAACTCCGCGAAGAACGAGTTCGCCTTGATCATACCAGCCCTCAAAATGCTTTATAAAATCGTTACCCCGACTCTTAAAGTAGTAGCAATGTACATAGTCAACCTGAGCAACACGGCTGGCCACCTCAGCAAAAGCTACACTTGCTCCATCGATTGAGCCCCCAAACTGATTAATGCCAATCAATACCGCAATAATTATCACCGCAGCGGCGGTCAGTTTGCTAATTTTGCTTTTCATAATATTCTCCCATAAAATATGGTGTTTAGGTTGTTCTGTTTGCATTAAACTTTTACTAAAATCGCTTGAGGCCTCTTCTGCGATTTTGTGAACGTCAGCCGGCATATCTTCGGTGCCTAATCTTTTCAGGATTTCTTTAATGTTTTCCTTTTTCATTTTTTCACTCCTGCTTTATTAAGGTTGCTAACTTATATCTCAAAGTTGTAAGTGCCTTTGATACATTCGACCTTGCTCCGGCTTCGCTGCATCTGAGTGTCTGTGCAATGGCCTTGTAGTCTTGTTGCTCTAAGTACCGCATCACTATTGCTCTTGCCTGCCTGGCGGGTAGCTGGGCTATTGCTCGTCTTACATTCTCAGCCAATTCGGCTTCGCCAATTCTTTCCTGCGGCTCTTGCTCGATGCCGATTTGAGCATTACTGATTTGTCCATCTCTGCCGATTCTATTTCGCCAAGCCTTCGAGTTGGCTGTCAGTGCTATTCGATAGATATATGCACCTGCCTTTTTGCCGTTGAGTTTCTCAATATGCCTCCACATCTCTAATAACGAGTATTGCAAGGCCTCGGTGAAAAGCTCTTTATCGCCGGTCAGCTTCCAGAGAACCGATGCTAGAAACTCAGCATAACGGGTTCTTACTTTTTCAAAGATTTCCACTCGTTTGGAATACTTCATTTGTTCTCACTAAAGTCGAACATATCCAACTTCTATAGAATAATAACAGCCGAGGTTGGATTTTGTGTAATTTTTTTGTAAAAAACCAGATAAAAAATCTAATAGCCGATGGGTACATCTTCTTTAGACTTTTTTTAGCGATTGTTCCTTTATTGCGCCCGCTTCTTTGGTGTTTATGTACGTATCGTGTTTTATTATTTTGCTAACTTTTCTTTCTAAGCAGTGACAATACGATAAGAGCTGATGCTAAATAGCCAAGCGGGGTCCAGTTTAATACTGTTTGCAAACCGAAGTGTTCGGCGAGGGGGCTGACAGCAAGTAAGACGAGACTCGCTGTTCCCCACGCGCCGCCTATGATGAAGCCCATTCGCTGGCCGAGCTTCATCCCTGCGGCGTGGCGGGCAAGTGAGACCATTAAAGGGAAATAGGCAGGGGAGCAGGAGCCGGCTATGATTAAGATTAGAACAGCCGGCTTTGAATTGATGCTCGCAAAGTAAATAAAGAAAAACGGCAGACCTGCCACAAGGGCAAAGAGGGCTGAGCGAAGTTCGCCTATTTTGCGGGCCAGATTCGCCCAGAGGAGTGAGCCCAGTGACCAGCTAAGGCCGAATGCTAAATAGCAAAAGCCGCCGAAGGTTAAACTAAAGCCAAGCTCATTTAATCTGGTTGGCAGCAGAGCGAATATGATGGTGGTTGAAATTGCGCCCATCAGTGCCACAGCGAATATCGGCCAGAAGCTTAATCTTTCGGTGGGTGCATTGGTACTGATTGCAGCGTTGGATTTTCGCTCTACAGAGAGGCGAATTCTGAAGAACTTTACAGTTATAGCGGCAAGGACAGGCAGGACAAAAAGCCAATACAGGCCTGGTAAATGCAGGTGTGAGACGAGGGTAGCTGCAATGTAGCCACCGGCCGCATAGCCGAAAAAACCGAAGGAAAGGAAGTAGGTTGTGCTTATTGCAGAGGATATTCGGCGTAATTTATGAACGGCGCGAAGGGCCTCGGGGTGGACCATTGCGACGCCGCAGCCGCATATAATCGCAAGGATGATGAGCAATGGATAGGCCTGGGGATTGGCCGGCAGTAAGCCCAACAAACAGACGGCTGCGGAAAGAATAAGGCCGAGCTGCAGAAACGCAGGACGTTTTTTGTCGTGGCGAAGATGACCGATGATTATTTGCACACCGTTGGCTGTGAGATTAAGGGCGGTGAGGATGCCGACGGCTAAGCTGAGTCGAATGGAAAAAGTCGACATCAGGACCGGCAGAATAGCTGGGAGCGCACCGGCGAACATGTCCACGGTAAAATGGATGATGGCCAGGACGGCGAGCTGGGTCCACTGGAATCTTTTTATTCTGTGCTTCACTTTTCAGGATTTGTCATTGCGGGAAACTTTCGCCGGTTAGCCGCTCGTAGCATTCTATGTATTTTTCGCTGGTTTTTTGTTGGATGTCTTCAGGCAACTCAACGCCAGTGCCTGATTTATCGAAGTTTATGCTCTCGAGATAGTTGCGGACGAACTGCTTGTCGAAGCTTTCCTGGTCTCGGCCCGGCTGGTAAACATCTGCAGGCCAGAAGCGAGAAGAATCCGGGGTAAAGATTTCATCAATCAGGATGATTTTTCCGTCGACGGTCCCCCATTCGAATTTTGTATCGGCTAAGATAATTCCTTTGCTTTCAGCGTAACGGGATGCTTTTTCGAAGATACCCATACTTTTGTCACGGACATATTCTGCGTTTTGTCGGCCAATGATTTCAATGCACCGCTCAAAACTGATGTTCTCATCGTGCGTTCCTTTTTCAGCTTTCGTAGCAGGTGTGAAAATCAGTTCGGGCAGTTTCTGGCACTGCTTTAATCCTGCCGGCAGTTCGATACCGCAGATGGTTTGTGAGGATTTGTATTCCTTCCATCCTGAGCCTGCCAGATATCCTCGGATGACGCATTCGACGGGCAGTGTTTCGACTTTTTTGACTAGCATAGTTCGACCGGCTAATTGCTCAGAGTAGCCGCATAACGGCTCGGGGAATTCGTTTACATCATCGGTTATTAAATGGTGCTCGATTTCATCGGAGAAAAAGTTGAACCAGAACTTCGAAATCTGCGTCAGAATGATGCCTTTATATGGGATGCCGTTGGCCATAATGACATCAAAGGCGCTTATGCGATCAGTTGCAACAATGAGCAGCTTGTCCTCGAGGTCGTAAATGTCGCGAACTTTGCCTCTGGCCGGTTCTATGCCTGCTATATTGGTCTGCAAGATACTTTCCATACTGATTCCTTTCGTTTAGTGGTTTTGAAAGACATTATATTAAAACTATTGGCTTATCGCGTCAAGTCAATGCATATTAAAAAATGGGATGGCCACCAAAATCGTACCCCCCTGTGGAGTGATATATATGGTAACTGGTAAATATCAAAAGATAATAAAAGAAATACTCAGACGTGGTTGAGTTTCCAGCGTACCGTCCGATAAGAAAAATAGACTTGAATAAAGCAAATTATCAAAAGACCATAACGGTTTTTTGAGGCCAGAATAATGCCTCCATTAACGTATTTTGAGCAGGCCAGATGAATGAAAGATATATCTGATAGGTCAGATTTACAGTTAAGACAGGTAAAAAACCATAACTGTCGCAGTAAAACTAACAGCGAGCGTTTTTGATACAACACCAAAAACTGTTCGTAAATGGCTAAGATGCAAGATTCTATCAAGAATTTCACAGAACAAAGCTCTCGGCATAACTACCGACTTTTATTGAGCTTATGTGGGGCTATAGTATTAACCGGAAGGTGTATATTGATACATTAATATTACCTGCTGTGATGTTGGAATGGCTTAACCAGGATTGTCTGATAAAATACGAATTTCTCCACAGAAGCCAGTTTTCCTTTGTTTTTTGAAAAATTTTACTTTTTTCCCTTTTTACGGAAAAAACTCTTGCAATTCCAAGATATTTTCAGGATTATATCACTTATAGCGTTTTGGGTAATTTGAGACATAAAACACTTTTTAAAGTTTGCTCATTATAAATTATAGAATAAAGATATTTGTATCTTGTTGTAACACAACTGCGACATATCTTATCTGTTCATGCCCTGAAAGTTGAATAATTTAAATTTTACGCATAAAATCAGACTCTGAACCTGTTGAAAAAATGAATATTAACCAATAAATTTTTATGTTAACCTATTTTTGAAGGAGACCAAAATGAAAGTCAGTAGATCAACCGGTTATGCATTGATAGCAGCATCCTACATCGCCAAGCATAGGGATGAGGGGATAATTTTATCTCAGACCATATCTAAAGAGTATAAGATACCTTTAGAATACCTGTTAAAACTCCTCCAGCAAATGGTCAGAGCAGGCATTCTTCGAAGTAAAAGAGGTCCTCGAGGCGGTTTCAGTATGGCAAAATCGCCGAATAAGATTACAATGCTACAGATCATCGAAGCCGTAGACGGACCTATGGTAAATCAACTTGCTTTAAGGGAATTGGCACCAAGGCAAAAATTCAGCTCCAAAGCCGACAAGGTTTATGAGAAGGCCATTGCTCAAGCCAGGAGTGTTTTCAACAAAACAAAGCTCTCTGAGTTAATCTTAAAATAAAGTTCTTAGTGCTAAAAGAATGAACATTAGCGAGTTTCAACAACTGATTGCGAACAAGTACGGAAAACGCGATCGTCAAAGAGGTGTTCCAGCCACATTTATGTGGTTTATTGAAGAGGTTGGAGAGCTTGCTACGGCTTTGGCATCAGGAGACAAGAAAGAAAAAGAAGAAGAATTTGCAGATGTTTTTGCCTGGCTTTGCACGTTGGCAAACATAAGCGAGGTAGATCTGGAAAAAGCATCCGGCAAATACAAAGAAAACAGCAATGAAGGTCTAAAGTAAACCGAGCGGATGTGATTTTGCTCTATTCTTCGTCAGCGTGCTGAATATTATTGGCGGCTTTGTCAGCAGAAACAGAGCGGTAGAAACACCAGCCAAAGCCGCCAATAATTAACAAAATAACAATGCTCAAAATCACGTAAGAGACCGAGTTAAGCTGTTCAGTCGAAGGCAAAACCGATTTTGTAAGTTTTCTGTGGTCTGTAAAATAAATCAAACACAGAGCCAGAAAACCGCTGATGTCTACCGTAGCAAGCATTCCTGCCCAGCGAGCAAGCCAGGAAGCCCTCGTTGTGGAAGTGTTACATCTTTTGAGCAGGAAATTACTTATAATAAGCGATGTCACAGCAGGGGCCGGCAGCATCAATAGCAGAATTTTTGTTTCTCTGCCGAGTATTGCCATTGTAAGCAGGATTACCATTAGCACGCTGGAAGCCACCGAGAGAACAAGGGCAAAAGCACCTCCGGCTTTGCCTTTAACCATCTGTCTGTTAAGAGAGTGGTTTGGCTGTGTTGTTTTTTTATATCCCTGAAAAATACTAAACAAAATCGCCAAAACAGGTGCAAGAACCATAACAGACATACCGACACAATTCTGCAGAATCCAGCCCCCGGAAGGGCTGCGAAGTACCCCGCCTTCCTTTGTCAGGTCGTCAACTAAGCTCCAGAAAAACAATGAGCCCAGAACAATGGGGATGAAAATTCGAATCAGATAATCCCACCATATCCCGAGCTTCCATTCGCTGCGGGCATTTGCGTGTCGGCGTAACCAGTCGAGCCGCCAGAACCACCCGAGCAAGATGCATTCAAGCAACCCCACAAAGGCTATTCCCCACGTTCCATCAATAAAACCGGATATTGTCCCCAGCCAGTTCAGGCCCCCTCTGGTTGCATAGACAAGGCCGATGCCAAGCCCTACTAAACTCATAACCGGCAGAACGATACTTCGTCTCCAGCCGGTCTTATCAACAATCCCCGCCAGGACCGACTCGGTGATTGAAAAGGCGGAATCTATCCCTAAGGTAATGAGGGTGAAAAAGAAAATAAAGCTCCACCAGGCCGAGCCGGGTAATTGTGCAAGCGCATATGGAAATGCTACGAAAGCAAGCCCAGGTCCCCCTTCAACAACTTTTTCGACTTCCACAGGATTGCCGGCCTGAGCGGTGGCGAAAGACATCGCTCCCAGAGTCGCAAAAATCGCCAGTCCCGCTATAAAACTCGTTGCAAAGTCCGCAAGCCCTATTATTGCTGCGTTGTTGTTTATATCACTTTTTCGGTGCAGAAAACTTGCATAAGTAATCATAACGCCGAATGCCAGCGAGAGTGAGAAAAACGCCTGCCCGAAGGCATACTGCCAGGTCGCTGGCTTAGCAAGCTGGGACCAATCAGGATTCAGATAGTATGCCAGCCCTTTAATGCTCCCCGGCAGCAGCAGACCGTTGACAGTCAGAACAAGAAGCATCAACCAGGGGAGGACAACAGTAAAACGAACAATCTTATCAACGAGCTTAACGCCTCTAAAAATACAAAAATACATCACCAGCCAGGTTAAAACCAGCACTATAACGATATTGGGCCTTATAGCTCCAAGGGCGTTTCCTTCAGTAAAGCAAAGGAACTCGTCGTAGAAGAAACTCTTTGCTTTCTGAACGCCTTCTATACCTTCACCGGCCCAGGGCAGGTTGCCGCCGTTAAAGATACCCTCGATGCTGTAAACGAGAAAACTAAAGCAATATGCCAGAATCACCGGATAAAAAGTGATAATGACGAATCCGAGAATAATACCCCACCAGCCGACAAATTCGAGCTTCCTGTGGCTGTGTGCAAAAGCATCCGGTGCCGCCCTTTGAGTAAAATGCCCTATACTGAATTCGAGAATAAGCATCGGGATGCCGACCGCAAACATTGCGATTATATAAGGGAGCAGAAATGCGGCTCCGCCATTGTCATAAAGCATATAAGGAAATTTCCACAGATTTCCGAGCCCGACAGCAGAACCCACCGCCGCTAAGACAAAGCCGGTGCGAGTACCCCATGTTTCTCTTTGTTCTTCGAGCAGTTCAGCCATCTTTGTTTATCCCACACCTACTTTGAGATACCACACGATTGAATTGATATATAAGCTGGTTTGTCAATTTGACTCAAGAATACCCTCAAAAGTGAATTCTCAAAGTAAGTGCGGGGTTATTCCCAGTAAATCAAGCGTGTCCCGCTCGACGATTTGACGAACCTTCTCTCGCGGCACTCTCGGCAGATTGGTATCCGCCAGGAGCTTGTTAAACCCAAGCAGTGTTTCAATGCACTGGCCGGGGTTACCTGATGGAAATCCGCTCCCAAACAACAACTTGTCCATCACAGAATATTCGTAGGCCGATATCACCGTGTTATACACCTGCCAGATACTGTCCGTCTTGAGGGTTAAATCCGCATAAACATTTTTGTGTTTCCGTAACATTGTGAGTGTCTGCTTCAGGAAGGGCATGCCCATATTCCCTATGACGAGCTTTAAATCACCAAACGTCCTGGCTACCTCATCTAAAAGCCAGGGCTGGGCGTAGTTCAGCACCGATGCTCCACAATCGGCGTCATTATGGAAGAAAACGGGCATACCGGCCTGCTGTGCCGATTCGTAAAACTGCATCGCCCTGCTGTGAGCGGGATGAAAACCGCAACTCGAACAATAAAGTACCACCCCATTAAGTCCTAATTCATCCCTGATAAAAACAAGCTCTTCTCTTTGCACTACTTTTTCTGTCGGTTCAATAAATGCAAAACCTACCATCTTGCTTTTATGATTGTTTACATACTCGGATAATTCTTTATTTATCTGGTTGGCTGACCGGTCCTCGTCGGCCAGGACAATACAGGCATCGACTGTCTCAGCAGCCGCGAGATGCTCGGACCTATCAATATCCTCGACGCAACTTGCTATATGTGTATGACAGTCAACTATCATTATCATCCCGGCTCTAAATAATAGTTTCAAACCCAGACCAGCAGAATATCAGCGGAGCCATTAGCTATTTTGCAGACAAATCTTTATACTCGACAAAGAAGAACAATTGCAAGATTGTATTTGCTAATTCCGGGTTTGGCAATTCTAAATCCATTTTCAGTTCGGTATACCCTATTAGGTATTTCTATCGCCGTCAAGAACAAAGATGTGAGTGGCTCCAGGAACCAACAGAAACCCAGCCCCTCCAAGGAACGGTATCAGCAACAAAGAAGCTCTAAGACCAAAGGTCTGTTGTCTTGAGTCTGTTGAGAATGGCAGTGGAAATGAACTCTTTTTGCTCAAATGAGCGCCGGCGCCTGTCTGCTTTCTACCCCGCACTCCTGAGAAGGGCCTTAAAAATGGTAAATGCGGTTATTATGCCCTGTATTTTACCCTGAGCGTCCATCACAGGCACACATCTGCCCGCAAAACGTCTCATTTCTTCCATTATCACAGCAAGCGGCGTGTCGAGCTTTACCGTTCGAACCGGTTTGCTCATAATCCATTTGACCTTGATTTGAAGTGTAGCATCATCCAGAGGCCTGCGCCACTTGGCAAAAGCTGGACGCAGATACGGGCTCACTGCTCCTGCCAGGTCCGCCGAGGATACGATACCCTCCAGCTCATCTTTGGTTCCTACCATTATGTAACCGCTATCTTCTTTCTGCATTTTCGTAACTGCCTGTTCAACAGTATCCTCGGCTTCTATCCAGCTTATATTCTTTTCCATAATATCCTTTACAGATATTGAAGACAGATTCAAGACAACAGACCTTTGGTCTTTGGTCTTTGGTCTTCGGATATATCCTCATCACCACTATCAGCAGGCTGTGTATCCTTCTCAGAAGGAGACGGCTGTGGTTGAGCTTCTTCAACAGCAGTTTCAGTGGACTCCTTCGCTTTTTGTGGTTCGGCCGACTGTTGCTCTGTTTGCTTTTTCTTCTTTTTGTCCTCTGTTTGCTTTTTCTTCTTTTTGTCCTCTGCCTGCTTTTTAATCTTGCCCACCTCTGCAAACTTCTCATCTACTAT
>JBHPEQ010000001.1:0-93197 GCA_042576845.1 Planctomycetota bacterium | reverse complement strand
TTGAATTGTAAAAATTCACGAATTATCGACCAAATGCGCAAGTTCGCCCTAATTATAGAGGCGCGTGTTTTTTTAATCGCCCCCAAAAAAGTGAATTATAACTAAAGTGAATTACGAATTAGGAGATACTTTACATGGCTATCGAAGCTCAAATCCTCACTATCCTCATTGCCCTATACGCAACACGAAATACGAAAGGTTTCGTACGAAAGTATTCACCTTTTATGCAAAACAAAGCCAAATTCTGAAAAAGTCAAATGAACGCAAGCTTAGTTTACACAAGGGATTATGTAAAATGGACACTTGGTGAACGCGGGAAAAACAAAGCCAAAACAAAGCCAAACGAACCCAATTTCAAAAAAGCCAAAATGAACTTAAGTTTATATATAACAAGGGATTATGAAGTGGCTGCTTTTAAAAAGAAAACATCGAGCAATTTTCGCTTGCTCGATGCTTTCCGGAGGGGAGAAAAACTTTTCTGCTTACTTTTCTATCGGCAATTTTGTACTCGACGCTTTAACCGAAAAAATGCTGTTTTCAGCTTGATAAATCGTTATACGTCCTCAGCCGGCGAAGGGTTCGTTCTATTACCCCCGGATTACGGATTTGGCTGCAGGAATTACCTGCACAGACACATCGGCTCTCTATCCCTGCAATGCCGTCGGTAAACCGTAATTCCTTTACAGCCAAGCTCCCAGGCCAGTTTATAGGCCTTATCCACCGTGCCCACCGAAGCCCTTTCGCTGAGGTTTATTGTCTTACTGACCGCTGCATCGCAGTGCCGCTGGAAGGCCGCCTGCATCCTGATATGCCATTCGGGCTTGATATCATAAGCGCATCTGAAGACCTTGCGGATTCCGGGCGGAATCTGTTTAATCTTCTCTATACTGCCGCTTTTTCCAATTTGCTTTTCAAGTTCCGCTGTGTAAAATCCCTCTTTTTCGGCCACCTGCCTGAAAATCGGATTGACCTGCAGCAATTTCGAACCATCGAGGACCTGCCTGTGGAATACCAGCGAATATACCGGCTCAATCCCCCCTGTACAATCTGCAATAATGCTTATAGTCCCCGTTGGTGCTGCACAGGTAACGGAGGCATTGTGTATTCTCATATTCTTTTCCGTTCGCCACGTGCTCTGGTTCCAGTTTGGAAAAGGTCCCCGCAAGTCGGCAAGTTGGCTGCTTGCGTTATGGGCTTTTTCGTTGATAAAGCTCATTATTTTCTCGCCGAACGCCACACCTTCCTCGCTGTCGTATGCTATGCCCAGCAAAAACAGACAATCCGCAAAACCCATAACGCCCAGGCCGATTTTCCGGTTCGACTGGGCCAGCTTGACCGTCTCTCTGACGGGATAGTTACTTACATCGATGACATTATCTAAAAAGCGAACAGCAAGTTTAACGGTTTTAGCCAATTCAGACCATTCCATCTCGGCTTTGCTTTTGGAAAAACTTATAAACTTGACGAGATTAATGCTGCCGAGCGTACATGCCTCGTAAGGCAGCAACGGTTGTTCGCCGCAGGGATTGGTTGCTTCTATTTGGCCCAATGAAGGTGTTGGGTTATCACGATTGATTCGGTCAATGAAAGCCACTCCCGGCTCGCCGGTTTTATGAGCGCATTTGATTATGATGTTCCAGATGTTGCTGATGCTGTAAAAGCGTTGTTTTTCTGTTGGTTTTATTTGCGGTTTATCGCCGACTTTTACCAGGTCGTTTATCGTATAGCTTTCGATATCAATATCACGAGGCAGATAGTACCTTACCTGTGTTCGCGGATTTTTGACGATATGCAGAGTGCTGCCTTCCTTCAGAAGTGTTTTCATCCACTTTTCGGTGATTTTCACAGAGGTATTAAAATTCTCGAAAGCGGATAAATCCTGTTTGGCGTGCAGGAATTTTAGAATATCGGGGTGCTCAGCACTCATCATGCCCATATTGGCGCCTCTGCGGAAGGCACCCTGCTGGATGGCATTGGTGGTCTCGGAAAATACGCGCCAAAAGCTGATTGGCCCGGAGGTTGTCCCGCCGCTCGATACTACACGGTCGCCGGTAGGCCGTAAGTTGTCCAGCGAAAAGCCGGTGCCGCCGCCCGCCTTTTGAATCAAAGCGGTTTGTTTTACGGTCTCGAAAATCGCCTCTATACTGTCTTCAATCGGCAGCACAAAGCAGGCGCTGAGCATCCCGTTGGAGCGTTTAGCGTTCATAAGGGCAGGTGAGTTCGGCAGAAACTGCAGCGAGGCCATCAAATCGTAAAACCTTCTGTGGAACTGCTTGATTTCGCTTTCTTTTGCGCTGTATTTTACCTCCGCTTCAGCCGCCAGCAAAGCGACCCTGCTGAAGAACTGGGCAGGGGTCTCGATACATTTGCCCTTATCGTTCTTAATAAGGTATCGGCTTTGAAGAACGGTTAAGGCGTTCTCGGTGAGTTCCGGCTTTTGGCCCGGCGGCGGTATAATCTCGTATTTCGTATCTCGCATCTCGTATCTCGTTTTTAGCTTTTCGCCATGAAGCTAATGTTTTCTGAGCCAACTGAATCTGAAGACCCTGCGAATTTTCTCGGTAAATCTGACACCGATGCGCTGGGTACTGGTCTTAAATTCAGCCCGGCTTAGATCCTGTGCGGTCGGCTTTGCCTTTGCTTTACCGGATACAGATAACAAGGCGCCGGCAAGCCAGCCGACAAGTAAATTTACTTTAGCGCGAATCGACATTTTTTTTAGTCGTTCTAACGACTATCCGTTATCGTTGTACCGCCTTTTTTAAGTTGGCCAACAGGTCTTTGCCGCTTCTGCTTTCGACAGCTTCTTTGGCGAACAGTTGACGACGCTGCAGGATTTTTGGTTTTGCATCATAATATCTCTGGACCGCACCGGTTCCGCCTTCGGCAGCGCCTGTGGTTTTATACTTGCCGTCGAGCAGCCAGGAGCTTACTTCGTTATCGTATTCTGCAGGGTAAATCAGAGCCGCCACGAATTTGTCGTTACCGTATTCAGTTAGGTGCACCCTGGCTCGGCAGGGCGGACTCATCTTAACAGCCAGGTTTACAAGCCCTTTAAAATCCTGCTCGGCTGTCTGTAGTTCACTCGAATAGAAAAACATTCCCGCCTCGAGCTGGAATGTCTGGGTCGGCAGACCTTTTAGCTCGAGTCTGCCGTCCGGGAAAGCTCGGTGTATTTTGTATACCTTGCAGTGTTTGTATCTTTCGCTTTCCAGTAGTTCGGCAACTTCTTCGGCGGTAAATCCGACGCCGGTATGCTCGCCGAAATCGACGACGTACAGGCCGACATATTTTTCAGGTTTTTGTAGTTCCGGCAATTTCATATTTATTATTATAACCGCTGATTTTGTGGATTGCACGGATTTTTATTTTTTACCACGAAGACACGAAGAAAAAAGACCGAAGACACCAGACCACCAAGAAACACAGATTTGTTTTGGCTGCGAAAAGGCGCATAGGGGAATTAAAAATCAAAATGTAAAATGCAAAACTATAATGTAAAATTCAAAAAAGGTTTTAATCAGGGATTTCGCTGATTACACAGACTTTTGTGGTTTTTTGGTTTGACATGTGGAGTGAAAACAAATATGAATGGAAATACTTAGATAAAACTAGGATAGGTGAATTTCTGGGAAAATTATGGTAATAACGGAAAAATTAATGAAATGCGGAAGGAGGTTCTATGCTTAAAAAAAATCTGATAATGCGTCGAAGAGATAATAACCTGATATTATTAATATCAATTACGCCTTTATTGTTTGTTAACCTTCTTGGTTGTAAAGAAAACGACCTTCACAAAGCTGTTTGCGTATCACCTATTGAAGATATTGAGAGAATTATTAAAAATGGTACTGATGTAAATGCCAGGAATGACGATGGACATACACCACTTCATCAAGCAGCTTTTTGTGGACGTCTTGACTCAGCTAAATTGCTTTTGAAATACGGCGCAAATATTGAAACCAAGGCTAACAATGGTTGGACGCCTTTACACGCTGCTTCTGCGAATAGTCGATTATCAGCAAAAGTCGCAAAATTTTTCATAGAAAAAGGAGCAGATATTCATATCGAGACGAATAATGGTGATACTCCTTTGCACCTGGCAATAACAGGTGGAAGCCCACAACTTATAGAACTTCTAATAGAAAAAAGAGCAGATGTTAATGCAAGAAATAAAACTGGAAAAACACCGTTGCACTGGGTTATGCATCCACATTATATTAAAAAAATAAACAAAGAAGCATTAAGAGTGTTACTATCTGCAGGTGCAGATGTTCTAGCCAAGGACATATCTGGCAATACCCCATTAGAGGAGGCCTTGGTAGAAGCAGAAGACATAGCGGAGCTAATAGTATCAACAATAGATGTAAATATGCAAACAGAGTCAGGCGATACAATTCTTGTCTATGCCATACGAAGACATAATACCAAGTTGGTTAAAATTCTCCTTCAACAGGGAGCCAATCCTAATGCGAAAGGGCGTTTTGGTAAAACACCCTTATTTCTAGCAAGATGGACCGAACAAGATGAAATAGCTAAGCTGTTAGAAGAATATGGTGCCAATCCAGAACCTGAACCGAAACCTTTTAAGATGATTTCTGAGGAAGAATTTATTAAAAAACTTGAACAACTGATGAATGAAGGTGGAGACATTAATAAAGGTAATAACATTGCTGGCGCTAAACCATTAAATACAGCCACTTATTATGGCTATAAAGATGCGGTTAAGTTTCTAATAGAAAAAGGTGCCGATATCGAAGTTGCAGATCTTTCTGACAGAACACCATTGCACCTTGCTGTAGACAATGGAGATATACATATTGCATCAATGCTAATTGAGGCTGGTGCTAACGTTAGAGTAAAAGCAGAAAATGGATTCACCGCTATGCATTTTGCTGTGGTATCAGACAGTAACAGCCCTGAACTAATAGAACTACTGTTAAATAGTGGAGCAGATATAAATCCTAAGGCTGAGGGACTAGGTGGACTTTCGCCTTTGCATATTTCTGTTGCAAGAAAAGACTTGCCCTTGACACAATTCTTATTAGAGCACGGAACCGATGCCAATATTAAAGGAACAAATGGCAATACACCGCTTCATGAGGCTGTACAACTCGATGAACCGGAAATAGTAGAGGCATTGCTGAAGAAGGGTGCTGATATAAATGCGTTAAACAATAACAAGCAGTCGCCTCTGACGATTGCTAAGAAATGGTCCCAAACAGAGATCTTAAATTTATTCCAACAATATAGAACCAAAAAATAAGCGCCTTCATAAAGTCGCATTGTGAAAATCACGAAGGATGGTAATGATATAGCTAAATACACCATACTTTTTTGAGATATGGACGTTTCTGCAGCACTTCTTTCTCAAAACAATCAGTAAATTTGTATTTTATAGAAATATTGTAACACAAGAGCTGCTAAAAAGCACAGAAATCTTAACGTATTTTTATTTTCGCGAATTGTCGTTTGCCTACCTGAATAATCATTCCATCGGCAGGTGTGATTTCCGTGTTGATGTCGGTGACTTTTTTGCCGTCGATGCTTACGCCGCCTTGTTGTATCATGCGCTTTGCCTCGCCGCCGGTTGAGACGAGTTTGCAAAAGAGAAGCAACTGCTTAATTGAAATCGTCTCGGCGGGTAATTCGAATTGGGGTATATCATCGGGCAGTTGTCCTTGTGCGAAGACTTTTTCGAATTCGGCGGCGGCAAGCTCGGCTTTCTCTTCGTTATGGAACTGCGCAACAATGGTTTTGCCCAAAAGAACCTTTGCCTGTTTGGGATGAGTTTTGGCGGGGTCTACGAGTTCTGCGATTTTTTCGGGCGGGATATCGGTCAAAAGAGTAAAGTAATTTTCCATCATTTCATCGGAGATGCTCATAACCTTGCCGAACATATCGCCGGGTTCGTCAGTAACGCCGATGTAATTGCCCTTTGATTTGCTCATTTTTTCTTTGCCGTCGAGGCCTACCAGGATGGGGGTAGTAATTACGACCTGCGGACTTTGGCCGTAGCCCCGTTGAATATCCCTGCCGATGAGGTTGTTGAAAGTCTGGTCGGTGCCGCCCAGCTCGACGTCGCTTTTGACTATAACAGAGTCATAGCCCTGCATCAGCGGATAGAGGAATTCGTGGGTGTAGACATCGATATCGGCCTGCAGACGTTTTTTGAAGCTGTCACGCTGGAGCATCTGAGCGACGGTTTTTTTGGCGGCTATTTGAATCATTTCCATCAGGGAGAGCTTTTCAAGCCATTCGCTGTTATTTCTCACTTCGAGTTTTTCTTCGGAGGTATCGAGGATTTTTTCCGCCTGGGACAGATACGTGGCGGCATTTTGCTCAATCTCTTCGGGACTGAGCATCGGGCGGGTCTGGTTTTCACCGGTAGGGTCGCCGATTCGTGCGGTATAGTCGCCTATGATGAGAATTGCCTTGGCGCCGAGGTCCTGGAACTGTCGCATCTTTCGCAGGACGACCGTGTGGCCGAGATGTATATCCGGCGAGGTCGGGTCAAGGCCGAGCTTTATTCGAAGCTGCCTGCCCGTTTTTGCCGACTCGGTCAGTTTTTCAGACAGCTCCTCCTCGGTGAAAATCTCGACCGTCCCGCGTTTTAAAAGTTGCATCTGTTCTGTGATATTCTCAGTCATAACTTCTGCTCTGTAACAATAAGTTCCTAAGTAGCGTGATTATACGGAATCAGCGGAAAATAAGCAAGGTTTGCAAAATCAGGAAATTAAGATGCTTCAATTATACACTCGGCCCAAAATGATATGGTGTAAAAGGCATAGATTCTTACTTATAAGGAGTAATAGTTGCTAAACTCCGGATAGATACCCTTGTTTTTGTAAATAGTTTTGGATGTAGTCTTTGATAGTGTCTTCAAGGGGGGTTGCTTGTTTTTTGTAGCCGACAGTTCGGAGTTTGGTTATGTCGGCTTCTGTGAAGTATTGGTATTGGCTGCGGATTGAGTCGGGCATTTCTATATATTCGATGTTCGGCTTTTTGTCCATCCCAGTGAAAACGGCTTTGACGAGGTCGTTCCAGGTTCGGGCTTTGCCGGCGCCGATATTGAAAAGGCCGGCAAGTTTGGGATTGTCGAGAAAGAAAAGCGTCATATCGACGGCATCTTTGACATAGAGGAAATCCCGCAGGTATTCGCCGTCGGGGTATTTCGGATTATGTGATTTAAACAGGGCGACTTTGCCCTTTGCATTTATCTGCTCGAATGCCTTGAGGACAAAGCTTCTCATATCGGCTTTGTGATATTCGTTGGGGCCGAAGACGTTAAAATATTTTAGCCCTACGATTTCGCTCAATAATCCGGCCCTGCATGCCCACAAATCGAAAAGCTGTTTTGAATAGCCGTACATATTCAGGGGGCGTAACTTATCAATTTCTTTTTCGTTGTCGTTGAAGCCGGCGGAGCCGTCGCCGTAGGTAGCGGCGCTCGAAGCATAAATAAAACGGATTTTGCTGCCGGTTGCCCACTGGGCTAATAATTTGGTGTATTCATAGTTGTTTTTGATAAGGTAGGAGGCGTTTGTCTCGGTTGTGCTTGAGCAGGCACCGATATGGAAAACCGTTTGAATAGGCGGGAGGATTTTATTCTCCAGCACCATCTCGAGGAAGTCGTCTTTTTCCACATAATCGGCGAAGGAGAGATTTACGAGGTTTTTGAATTTTTCATCGGCACCCAGCTCATCAACAACGAGAATATCGCTGATGCCCCGTTTATTCAGGGCGGCGATAAGAGCTGAACCGATGAAGCCGGCTCCGCCTGTAACTATGAACATTTGCGGGTCTCCAAATTAGCTGTATGTTCCTGGAAAGCACAATTTATCGTCCTGATTATAAATTTACGTTTTGAAATCTATCTGGAAATGAGTTTCCTGTCAAACAATTAAGCTATGCGTGGCGCATAAAAAAGCCGCCGGTTTTCGGCGGCCGTGAAAAAATTTGTTATGTCAGAAGGTTAAAATGACAGGTAATTTTCAGCAAAGAGCAATATAACTTGCGATAGCGAGAACCACAATCCGCTTTTTATTAAAGGTAAATGGAAGCCAGACATTGTAATAAAATCTTTTGAACGCCACTTTATCAACACCCCAAAATATTCTTGTTTTATCTTGCCTTTATTATACTCGAATCGGCAAGCCAAAATCAAGAAAAAAATATTCCCTTGTACATAAGTCGTTGCTGATAAAGCAGTTGGGGCATGCAAAAGGACATATTTTTTGCATGCCCCAAGTGTTCCGTTTGGGTTGCTAACTGTTAAAGCCGTGTCAAATTCGAATCTTCTGAATCGGTTATGCTAATTTGGTCACCGCTTCAGCCATTAGTTTGCCAATAGGCATATTCTGGGGACATCGAACTTCAGCAGTTCTGTAATCGGTGCTGAGCAGTTTGTTTCTTGCGCTGGCTGGTATTTTAGCGAAAAGCCGTCTCGCTTCTTCCTGCTCGCTGTAGCTGTTATAGTACATCAAATACCGCATAATTTTGCTGACATAGGGCATATCCGGCAAAACGGGATGACAGATGTTTGAACAGCCGGCACAATATCCGCTGCAGGTTTGGCGGGCGTATTGTTTGAAGACGTCCATGTCTGCCAGGGAGAGTTCGGTTTTATCCAGCACAGCAGCAATGTTTTCTGTTAAATGGGCCAAGTTGTCCCGTCCTACACATGCTGCGGTTATCCTTTTATCCGCCAAAACAGCCTTTACCTTTGCCTGTCCCTCAGTAAATCCTCGTTTGAGGAAATGTTCAGTCAGTTTTTTGTCGTCTTCAGTTTCGACCTCCTCTGCCTGAGTTTTCATAGCGACAAGACCAACCCCTGCTTTATAGCACGCTTCGAGCGCATCCTGCATATCAGGGTCCTGCATCAGTCGGAAATTGTAGCTTGTCATTACCGCATCGATCCAGTCGCATTCTGCTGCGGCATTAAGGCATTCAGGCATGTTCTCGTGGGTACTGAAACCAAAAAATCGAATTTTCTTTGCCTTTTTAGTCTTTTCAACCCAAGCTTTGACTTCTTCGGTAAGGTCATCCGGGTCTTCCACAATATGGATGAAATACATGTCAATATAATCGGTATTCATTCTTTCCAGTGAGCGGTCAAGGAGCTTCTGCATACCCGCAGGGTCTCTATCATCCGATTTGGAGACGATAAAGAGATCTTTGCGTTTTTCAGGCTGCGCTGTAAGGAATTTACCTACGCCCAATTCGCTGTTCCCGCCGTTATAGCAGTCAGCAGTATCCCAATAGGTAACACCCCAATCAAGCGCCTTTCTTAAGATGATTTGCTTATCAACAGCATTGAAAATCATCCCCAGGGCCAGGATGGGCACTTCGACACCTGTTTTGCCAAGCTTTCGTCTCGGCACCTGCGGCATCTTTGGCTGCTGAATCCCCTCAGCGGATTCGGATTTAGTTGATTTTTCCTCGGCGGCATTTAATTGGCTCGATGCGAGGACCGAGCCGAAGCCAGCAGCCCCCATCGTTTTGAGGAAATTTCTTCTATTGATATTTTGTTTTTCTTTCATCACATTCAACCCTCAAATTAAATCCTTAAATATTTAACCCTTAAGCAATAACCTTCTATCGGTGCTTCTTGTTTCGCCTTCGGCGGAAACTCTTATAGCTTTTTTACCGCTGACGGGGCATTCGTGTTCGCATACTCCGCAGCCGATGCACTTTTCAATATCAACATAAGGTCTTTGCAGACGGACCTGAATCTCAATTTTATCGCCTTCAGCAGGGGTTTTGCCAGTTTTTTTATCGTTGGAAATTTTTAATGAATTTTCAGAATTTGCTGTAATTTTACCCAGCCGTCGGCTTTGAAAGGCACAATAATAATCGCCAGTGGCAAATTTTTCGGGTGTAAGTTTGTTTTCAACAGTTTCTATCATTATATCTGTTATTTTGCTGACAGTCAAGAGGCCGTCTCTTACCGGGCTGAAATACTCTTCGGTGTAAATTGCTTTCGGGCTGAGAGGGCAGTTTTCCTCACAAACGATGCAGGGCTTATTCATCGCCCAGGGAAGGCATTTGTTGCGGTCGAAAAAAGCGGTTCCCAGCTTGATTGGCCCGGCGTCGGCAAATTCATCTTTTCCTAATTTCTGGGCAAGTGTAATCGGCCTGATTGCTGAAGTGGTGCAGACCTGTCCGCAGGCGACACAGTTAAGCTGGCAGCCGCTCGAACCAATGCGGTTGTTCAGGGCGGGTGTCCATAAGTTTTCCAGTCCGCCTTCGACTCCGGCCGGCTGAAGGACGTTGGTAGGACAGACTCTGATACACTGGCCGCACTTGATACATCTTTTGAGAAACTCTTCTTCGGCCAATGACCCTGGTGGTCGAATGACTTTATTATACCAGTTGCTGCCGAGCTTATTAGCCAATCTTATTGCCCAGATTCCTGTTAGTCCGCTAACCAGGGAAAGAACAAATCCTCTTCTGGAAACGTCGGGGTCTGTAACTTCGCCGGCTAAAGAGGGGCGAGTCTGGTATTTGATTAAATCGTCTTTGCATTCGTGCAGACAGTTGAAGCATAGGACACACTCGCTTATCCGCATATTAGATGACGGTTCGCATGCGCCTTCACAGTCCTGCTCGCATAATTTGCAGTTTATACATTCACTTTGACTTTTTCCAATTCGCCAGATTGCAAACCTGTCGATTACGGCGAACAGTGCTCCCAGCGGACAAATAAATCTGCAGTAAAAGCGTGGAATGAGAAAGTTAAGCAGAACCGCTGTCAGAAAGAACGCAAGGACCAGCCAGGCACCTTCATAAAATCTACTCGGCACCGAGATGAAATTGGTAAACCTGTCGAGGACAGGGACAATCACCAGATTAAAAGAACGAGTAACCAATGGTATGGGGTCGAGCAATCCGGTTTGCAGAGTTGCAGCCAGCGATGGGAAGGCCGCCATCGCCAGAAAGAATATGAGGATGTAATATTTTATACTCTGTGCTTTCCGGTATTTGTTAAGATTTACCTTTTGAGCTGTGGTTTTATTTCTTTTGCCCAGGAAACCGACAAAATGATGAATTGACCCGAAGGGACAGACCCAGCTGCAGAAAAACCGCCCGAATATTATCGTCAGTATCACAGTTACGAGCGCCCATAAAAGAGGCCAATATAATGTGTGTGTCGTCAATATAGTTCCGATTGCAACGAGTGGGTCGAGCTGAAGCAGCCAGTTGACCGGCCAGCCGCGGAGCTGCCAGAATTTTTCACCTAAGGTGCTGACGATGCAGAACCAGACGAAAAGGGTGAAGAAAAAGACCTGGCTTATACGTCTTGTCGTTACTATTTTCATCAATTTCCTTTTAACTTACCTGAGCAAAGATTGGTTTGAGCGACTGATAATCTGTAGTTCCCGCTTCGGCCTTTTCGGCCAAGGAAAGATAGGGCAGGTCTGAGACCGTCAAATCCAGAAGAGAGCAGCCGTAGGAATCCGCCGCCACCATATCGGTACTCGCAATGAGCGTGTTGGTCCTTTTTAAATCTGAGAGCGAGCCACCAGTCGGGCCGTTGGTGAGCATAACTTCGGTACCGTCCAGGATTACGAAGCTCGGCTTTACCATCATAGCCAGCTCAGCGATGATGGTATTAATGTTTTGATGGAAGATATTACGTCTGCCGCCTAAGAGTCCGTAGAAGTTCTTCATTGACATCGAAGCCCCTGCTCTGTGATGGTCCTTGACGGGAGAGATGCCGATTACTTTGTCGGCTTTTTCAAATGGCCCGAAGAAGATGGGCCAATTTTCAATAAGTTTTCCGCCTTTGAGTGTGGTGGGCTTGAAGAGATGGTCTTTCGGCAGGAGGACTTTGGCACCGGCCTGCTCTGCAGCTTTGCCAATACCACTTAAAGTAAAACAACTCCTCGGGTCATTGATAGGGTTGTCGGTAACGATAACCTGCTTTGCCCCCGCTTTATTCAGACACAGCCGAACCACCTCAGCGATGAGTTCAGGGCTGGCGGTTGCCCCTAACATCGGCGAAGAGGCAAATGCAACGTTCGGCTTTATCACTACCGTTTCGCCTTGTTTGACAAATCTTTCTATCCCGCCGAGCAACTCTATTGCCTTGTCAACAGTTCTTACCCTGTCGGCTCCGGTAACCACACTTATAGCCTGCCCATCTTTATGCGGCACAGAGAAATCCGGCAGTGTTATAAGGTCCTCGGCCTCGACACCGGGCTTCGGACCTTCTCTGTCGTAAAACAGGTGAGAAACAGCACCAGCGGCGGCAATGGAAACACCGGCCTTGCCGATTTGAGAAAGCAATTGGCGTCGGCTCAAATTATTATCTTTTTGGCGGCTCACTTTCTGGTTACCTCGCTGAGTTTATCGTTTAACATAACCGCCGCTTTCAAAGCAGCTCCCTGTTCTTCAGCTTCATGTACACCTGCAACGAACTCGCCGTTGCTAAAAACAATTTCAGTAAAACCATAAAAGTCGACAATTTTACCGTTATCAAAACCTGAAGTTATCTCTTTGTCCTTTGCTCCGTTTTCGATAAGAAAATCATAATAGGCGGCCATAAGTTCTTCAGCATCTTTGACATCAGGACGTTTACTTACAAATACGGTGATAGTTTCACCGTCAATTTTGTAACGGGCGGCAAAAGTGTCCGTCAATTCCTCAAAACCGAAAGCGCCTCTCAGGTATAATTTTTTGCTGCCGGCAACAATATCATCCCGGGGAAAAAGATTCAGCTCCGGAATTTCGTGGCTCCCGTCAACGGCTAATTTACTGAGCATATTTCTGGCAACTTCCTCAACGGCCTTGTTCAGTTCGTCTGATTCAACTGAGCCGACTATTTCAACATAGTATTGGCCGTGGGCAAAATATAATCCATTCCCGGTTCGATAGCCGAAGGACAGGGGAAAAAGAGAAGCGGTATCTGCTTCCGCTCTTCTTTGGACGCTGAAAACGGAAAATGCGTTTTTAATATTTGCCATATCATAGAGATAAACTTCCATCCAGAGATTCTGGTCGGTTTTGTTAATAAATCGCTGGGTGGACAGGTTCCAGAATCCGGATTCGGTGTAAAGCGGAGCTTTGCCGTTAATCTTTTCATATAGATTTTCAGCATTGTAATTTTGCGTTTGTGAGAGAGTCTGGAACCCGACCGGCGCCTGAGAGCTTAAATCAAAGGCAGTTTCGGATTTTGCCGCTGCGACCTGTCCGAGACCAAATCTGCTCATATCTGTATCGAACTGCTTTATGAATAGACCAGCGGCGATAAGAAAAAGGAACGCCAATAAACAGATGCTTATAGTGGACTCAAGGTGTGTTGCTTGCTTCTGGATGTTACCCATTGAAAACTCCAGTTAACAGTATTTTCTTGACTTGCCGATGAAAAAATTATAGTTTCAATTGTTATTAGAGTCAAGCTGTATTTAGCTGTAGCCAAAAAGTGTTATAACAAAACAGGAGACTGAAATGATTGAACATATGCGACATATCCTGGCTTGGGGTGGAATACCCGGCGGTTGGGAGTGGATAGTTATCCTTATTGTTGCGCTGCTAATATTCGGCAAAAGACTGCCGGAAATTGCCCGAAGCATCGGCAAAAGCCTGACCGCATTCAAGAAGGGAGTTCGGGAAGCCGAGGACACGAAAGACGAACTGTTGGATGAAGTGAAAAAGGTCAAGGATGAGGTGGTAAACGAGAGCAAGGACGCAGCCGGTCTAGGTGAGTCCGAAAAGAATGACTGACTCTTTTGGGTTAAGACTTTTCAAATTCTATCTTAACGATTGAAATGGGCGATAGCAATAAGGAAAACAACCTTTCTGATACCACTATGAGTTTGGGCGACCACCTTGAGGAGCTGCGTGCAAGACTGATTCTCATATTGGTCGGCCTTGTAATCGGTACCGTTATCTGTTTATGTTTTGGAACTCGGATAATAACCTTTATACAAGGACCGTATACCGAGTTAGTGCCTGACCGTCCCCTCAGTGTCCTTGCACCAGCAGATGCTTTTGTCGGGTATATGAAAATATCGCTGATTTCGGGGCTGGTCATATCATCTCCGTGGGTGTTCTATCAATTGTGGATGTTTGTAGCCGCTGGACTTTATCCGAATGAAAAGCGTTATATACACCTCGCAGTGCCTTTTTCAACAGCGTTATTTATAACGGGAGCACTGTTTTTTATCTATGTAGTAGCGCCGATTTCCCTTTCTTTCTTCCTGAGGTTTGGTGAGATAATTGGCGTATCATCTATCTGGACATTTCAGAAATACGTTTCTTTTGTAACTGTTCTTATGCTGGTCTTTGGTATTGCTTTCCAGACTCCGATAGCCATTTTCTTTTTAAACAGGACGGGACTGGTCTCTGTTGCGGCGCTGCGAAGGTCCAGAAAATATGTTCTGCTTGGTGTCTTTGTAGTTGCAGCTATATCCACTCCGCCTGATGTAATCTCACAGATTACTCTTGCATTGCCTTTATATGTACTGTTTGAGCTGGGTATTTTGATAAGTTGCTTATCAGGTCGCAGGAAAACCTCATAACCAACGGTCAATAGAGCAACAAGCTGTGCTTCACAAGATACTGAATATGTACACTCGCCAATCATAAAATAACGGGGCCTATGCTAAAGTATAGGCCCCGAAGTGTTGCAAACCTACTATAACCCTTCAACAACGCCTCGATTACTCCTCCTATGGCCACAGTTGTTCCTCGAGCCAATGATTCGCCAGTATAGCAAAGTCCTTAAAGTCAATGATATCATCTTGGAAGAAATTTTCATCGCCGAGGTTTTCTTCATCAAGCCACCTTGCCACTAACTCAGCAAGGTCCCACTCGTCAACCACACAATCGGATTCATCATCGGGACCGGAAATATCGCCTGTCGGCCCTTCTCCTGGCACACAGTATGGTGCACAGCGCATCATACTGTCCCAGTATGTATTGCAAGACCCGCTACTATGGTCGGTCTCTGCACCTATCCGCACGTACTTGATTTTGTCGAGCTGAATGTTTGTATTATCATCAGTAAACTCGCTCAAAGCAATGTACCATCTCGTCCAGCAGGGGTCGCAAACATCGCCTGGATAATCAATCCTTGCATTCACATCGCATACGTCTACCAGCTCCATATACAAGGTATCATTCTCAAATGGCTCGTCGAATTCGCCAGCGCGGTACTGGATACTGATTGACTTCGAGCCATGGGCAGTCAGGTCTAATCTGACGGGGTCGAACTCACGCTGCACAAAGGCGTAATGCTCTGCGGTCCACCAAACGTCATACCTCATCTGCATCGACTTATCGCCCTCATAGACACGTTCGGGATCGTCCTCGGTGGTCTGACAATATACCTCGCCGCCATTGTTGATATCAGGTACTTCTGGGTAGCTGTTGTAAGCGCCCCAGGTATCAGCTATCCAGTTGTCTCCGCCGGACGAGGTATAGTCCTCAAAATCATCAATGGGGTCGCACAATGCCGTCGTGAAGCTCCAGACATTGCCGTGTACACAACCGCAGGGGTCATTACACTCATCAACACGCCAGTAGTAGGTCTTGTCAAATTCAAGTGCTCCGGGCTCTATTCCCTCGTCTTCATCTCCCGCAGCTATATCATAGAAACCCTGTGTATCTCCGACAAGAGCGCCTTGTTCCGATGCATCTACATTAGATTTATTGGTGCCGAAGAAGACATCAAATTCAGCAGCATAGCCGTCGTTTTGCCAGTTTGGGTCAGTGCTTGGGAACACATCTACGGCTTCATCTTCCGGGATAGGATAGAGAGCATAACCCCACTTGGTGAAGCTGAATACCGGGCCTTCATAGAAGCACGGGTCTCCGGGCTCGTTATGGTCGTTGATATCCACGCGCCAGTAGTATGTCACACCGGGCAGTGCAGCGCCGATATTGGAGCAAATCTGGTCGGCGGTATTGACGTCGAGGATTGTATCTACCAGCGGCATGTTACAGGGGTCATCTGCCTTGAAGTAGACATAGAAATCGAAAGGTCCTTTGAGGTTCGGGTCTGCACACGGGTCCATAACAAGAGCATTAATAGGAGGTTGGAAGCATACCTCGTTCACATCACAAGGAACATGCTCCGCTCCATCAGGTGGTCTCGGGTTCCAAGCTGTGGTCATCCAGCAATCTTCTTCCCAATCGTCAGTGATGCCGAACAGCAGTCCGGCGACAGCACAATAAAGCGTATCGTCCGAGAGATTCGTGGAGTTGTTTCCTATCCAGATGCGGCCAGCGGTAAAGGCTCCGTCGAGACTGATTGGGCACCTGAGTGCTTCAAGATAGTCCTCTTGTATCAGTCCGACCTCAAAATCGGGGGATGGATAATCTCCTGGGGCGACATAGTCTACGACTACCCCGCCATCCGCTTGAATGCCCACAAGGATTTCGGAATCGACCCACAAATTGAAGGTTCTTGCCCCAAGCTCTTCGACGCACTCAGTCTCCGGTTGGTGGAGCGGATTGAGCGGACTGCCAGGATTTCCAACTTCCTTTCCCTGGACGATAATGGTATGAGGGACGGCCTGGAGGCTCGGGTGGACTTCGGCGAGGACAAACGTAGACCCGGTCGATTTGCTGTCCCAAGTCTTGGACTTGTCGGTCGAAGGTGTGTCGACTGGTAGCTTGCCGCAACTCCACCACATGGTGAGCCACGACACCGTATCTGGGAATCCGTAGATACGTGCATTTGGGAAGAGTGTCTGCCAACTATCTGGCATCAATTGCCCGCATGATATGAGGAACAGCTGCTTAACGTCGGGGAAAGTCGTGTTCAGCGGCAGGTTATCAGAGCAGAAGTATTCCCCGTCCTCCATTAGAACTCCTTCCAAAGGTTTGTCGTTAAAGTAGGCGCCGTGTCCGATAATGACGACGACCTGATGGCTGGGAACGATTGCGGCGGCCGCACCTGCGACGGTCCAACCGTCGTACTTATTGACGGTGTACCCATTAAATTGCAAACAGGCTACAGCTTCTTCATCAGCCCAAGCCCCGGCAAACCCGCCATTCTTCTTACCATTAATAACAAGCGCGTTGGCGGGATAAGCGGACGCAAGCATGCTGGTAACAGCAAAAATCAGAACAGTTACAAATAGTATTCGTCGGTTCATCTTTTTCTCTTTTCTTCATGTTCGCGAGTAAACCTGATTTTTAGTGTGTTGGAAAGCCTGCCGACAAACATAACAAACCCTCTCTCCACTTCTTTGTCGCAGTAACATTACAGATTTTATGGGATTTAGAGACGTTTGTCAAGAAAATTATCGGACTTTTGGCATTTCTGAATTTTTTCGTAAGTCCTTCAAAAGTTTGGACCTATATGAACACGGATGATTTGGCTATTTATATAGCCATGCATTGCGTCGGAAGAAGCAGCTTGAACTAATTGAGTATAACCTCATCCTGGTAAGCGGGGACGGTTACGTGCCATCCGGTTTGGTTTCTTATAAAATCGCTGAAAGACTTAGCACTTTCACTTTCGCCGTGAACCACAAAAACCTTCCGTGGCGGCTTTTCAAGTTTTTTTAGCCAATCGAGCAGTTCGTTTTTGTCGGCGTGAGCGGAAAAGCCGTGTATTCGCACAACCCTTGCCTTGACCTGGTATTTGGCGCCGAGTATCCTGACTTTCTTTTCTCCGTTGACGATTCTCCTGCCTAATGTGCCGGCTGCCTGATAGCCGACGAACATTATGGTGTTCTCAGGATGCCCGATGTTATGAACCAGGTGATGTTTTACCCTTCCTCCGGTACACATTCCCGAACCGGCTATGATTATGCTCGTTTCTTTTATAGAGTTAAGCGACTTGGATTCCTCTGTTTTTTCGGTTGTCTGAAAACCGGGCATATCAAAAAGCGACTTGTGAGATTTGAGTAATCCACTCATTTCTTCGTCGAAGAGTTCAGGGTGATTTCGGAAGACCTTTGTGATTTTTGAAGCCATTGGACTATCCAGGAAGATTTTTAGCGGCGGTATGGTTTTTTCCTGCAGAAGCTCGTTGATATAATATAAGACCTCCTGCGAGCGTTCGAGTGCAAAGCTGGGCACAATAATATTTCCTCCCGCTTGTTTCGTGGAGTTTATCACCTCTGCAATCCTGCTTTTAATGTTTTCGGATTTTTCGTGCACTCTGTCGCCATATGTGGACTCGATAAGAACGTAGTCGGCTGTGTCAAAGATAGTTGGGTCGCAGACAATAGGCCTGTCGGGCCGGCCAATATCACCTGAGAACAGAATAATCCGTTCATCGCCGTTTTGCCGGACCTTTGCTCGTATTATCGATGAGCCCAGCACATGTCCGGCATCATAAAAAGTTGCTTCAATGCCGTCACCGAGGTTAACGGACTGTCTATATTTAACCGGCTCAAAAAGCGGGAGACATGCTTCGGCGTCTTCGATTGTGTACAGCGGAATTTCAGGATATGGTCCTTTTGTTCCCTGGTGTTCGTGTCTTTTGCGTTTGTGCTCGGCGTCTTCTTCCTGAATTTTTGCTGAGTCCAGTAAAATGATTTTTGCGATTTCAGCCGTGGCAGCGGTGCAGAATATTCTGCCTTTGAAGCCTTCTTTGAGAAGTTTAGGCAGCAGGCCGCAGTGGTCGAGATGTGCGTGGGTCAAAAGGACAGCGTTAATACTGTCCGGCGGCATTGGAAACGGATCCCAGTTTCTCGACTTGAACTGCCTTTCCTGGTAAAGTCCACAGTCCACAAGTACCCGCACGCCGTTAGCTTCCAGCAGGTGCCGTGAGCCGGTAACATTTTGTGCAGCGCCGAGGAAATGTAATTTTATTTGCATATTTTTCTTTTCTTGTTTATTTGCTCCCGGTTTTTTCCAAGCTCTCATACATTTTTAAATCAAAGAGCAGAATTCCTCTGCCGACGCCGGCCGGGTCGCCTTTTTTGGCATAGTGGAATGCCATATACCGGCCGTCGTCACTTATTACAGGATTGGTGGCTTTGTAGCCCTCGTAGTTCCCGAAAAAAGTAAGGCGTTCCATCTTACCTGAACCATCCAAAGGGAGCTTATAAATGTCGATGTAATCAATACCTTTGGGGTTGTGTCTATCGCTCTCGACCGTTGTGTATTTACCGTCGGGGAAGATTCCTTCCGGCTCGTCATATCTTTCTGGTGCATTTGAGTAGTTAATGACTTTACCCGTCTCGATATTGAGTCCCATTACCTCCGAGCCCTGATACTCGTATGGACTGAATGTTAGTTCCTTTTCATCAGGAGGCCGGAAATTCTGTGTTTCAGGGTCACAATCGAAGGGCAAATCCCTGATGTCAAGAATCTTCTTCTTATTTGTAAGCTTTGGCACGCCATTTTCATACACAATATCCGCCATATAAATCAACTCAGACAGCGCCCATGCTATGCGCGTCCGGGTTCGTGAGACTGCAGGCCCTTCCTTGCAGTGTTCGCCTAAAGGTGTCGGCGGGGCTGAAAGGTCTTTTTTCAAGACCCAAAGCTGAGCTTTACCTTCGTACCTGCTGGGCCAGGGGTCCTCTGCATCGAACTGTCTGGCACCGGACAGGAGAATATCACCGCTGCTGAGATAAAGCGCCCTTGTGTAGCCCTCGTGAAAATAGTGATGGGTCATCGGCTTTAGAATTCCCGTCTCGATTTCAATCTCGTATGCGTCGCCGAAGGTCTTTTCAATAAATAATATGCGTTTGCCGTCGTGTGAGAAGTCCGCTCTCTGGCCAAAGTAAGTTAGCCGCTTTATGTGCGGCGGCAGATTATCAAGCGGCGAGTCGGTTTTGCTCTCTGATTGCGCCAGGCAGTTTACAGATAAGATTACCACCACAACAAAAAATAATACGCTTTCTTTTTTGCACAACATAGTTATCCTCCTGTTTATTTTTTTTCGGTTAAATACTTGTTCTTACCAATAAATTATTAGTCCAATAGTCCATCGAAAAGTTTAATGCCGTCCACTACCTTGCAGGAATGGACGGCAAATTTGTCGGCATAATCCGGATGGCTGCGCCCATAGCCGGTTTTGACGGCCTGTTTTAGAGTATCAACTGTGTCCGCAAGCACGAGGGCGCCTGCTGCACCTTTGTCGCCGCCGCCTAACATTCTTTCGCCGAGAACTCCTTTAACACTTCGGGCGATATCGCACATTGTCTCAAGCTCGGGGCCGGAAATTTTATAATCGTCCCGCAGTCCTATTCCATCAGTGCGGAACAATCGCCCCACGGTTTCAACGTCGCCTCTCTTAAAGGCGTCAAGCATTTCGTAAAAGCGCTGCTGTGCGGAATAGATATATTTGAGCCGGTCGCATAAATCGGGCCGCCTTCCCTGAAACTGGGCCATTATTTTTTCATAAACGCCCTGTTTTCTAATATCAGCAAGAGAGCCGATGTCGTAGTTAGCTTTTTGCAGTATTGATACCAGCTCTTCACATTCTGACCGTCTGATTTTATAGGTAGATTTTTCCAGGCCGGGACGAACCGTTCCTGTGTCCAGCACCACTATACGAAAATCCGACACTCCTTCACCGAGCTTTACATAATCTATACTTCTTGACTTAGGATTGTAATGCGTGCCCATATCTTCACGGGCGAACAGTATCATAATCTGGTCGAGCTGTCCGCAGGGCGAACCGATGTAATCATTTTCAACGGCTTGGGCCATATCGACGATTTTGAACTTATCATCGATTTCGATATTGTTCACATCAAGCAGCGATAAAATCAGGTTAAGAGTCAAAGAGGCCGAGCGGGACATCCCACCGCCCGGAATGTTGCCGTAGATAACCGCATCGATGCCCTGGGTAAGTTTAATACCTTCCCTCCTTAGAATATATCCCACTCCGTAGGGGAACCTGGCCCAGGTATCGGCGATAGATGCCGACTTCGGCTCAGGGACTTCGCCGAGCTTAAATTCTATAACACCATCATCGGGGAAGTTGCCGCTGAACAGTTTCACTGTTCCGGCGCCGTTGGGTCTGTAAGCCAGCCAGATGAATCTGTCGGTTCCTACGCCGAAGAGCTCCGTTCCGTTATAATCGCCGTGCTCAACACCAAGACAAAAACGCGAAGAAGTTCTCCTTACTTTGGCGCCTTTGATGTCTATATTATTATCCTTCGATAATTTCAGGAGCTTATCTACTGCCGCCTGACCTTCTGTTGTCAATTCCATTCTGCAAATCCCCTTTACTGTTTGTGAAGGAATCTATTTTTTTGACAGTGCAACGAAATATACCTGAATCACGTTAAAACATCAAGCTCGAATATTGGCTGGTCTGGAGCGACGTTTGCACAGTAAAAAACAGCCCCTTTGCATTGAAACAAAGGGGCTGGACTTAAAACACAAAGCGTTTTCCATTACCAGAAGATTGCATAAAGCACGAGTGTAATAACTATTACCAAAGCACCGAGCCAAACAACTGAAGGAGTCGGCTTCATATCAAATTCTTCTCTTACCGGCATAACTTTCGGTTCAGGCAGAGGCTTTGCATAAGTTATGATAAGCATGACCAAAAGCACCACTCCAAACGTAATCGCCATCCGGTTGAGGAAAGCTATTTCACCGAATTGCAACTGCAAAAACCCATAGACCGGAACCGTAAGAACTAAACCTGTTACTCCTGCTGCCGGCGGCGCTTTCTTAAAAAGCATACCGAAGACAAAGACCGCAAGAATACCCGGTGAGATATAGCCCTGGAATTCCTGGATGTAAGTAAAGATTCCCATAAATTTTGGGTCTCCTAACTTTGGAGCTATAAACATACCTATCACCACGAACACCGCCGTCGCTACACGGCCCATCAATATAAGGGTCTTTTGAGATGCATCCGGCTTCAAGTGGCGTTTGAACAAATCCATTGTGAAGATTGTCGATGCAGAGTTCAGCATCGAGGCTAATGAGCTGATAACCGCCCCACTAATAGCGGCAAATATAAATGCCCTGACACCAGGACCTACAAGATTTTTTATCAGCAACGGATATGCTCTGTCGGTTCCACCTTCAGCGGTCATCTGGTCACCATAGAGCTGAAGCGCCATAATACCCGGAAAGATGATTATAAAAGGAATGGTTAGTTTCAGAGCTGCTGCAAAGATGATTCCAAGCTGGCCTTGTCTGAGGGTCTTTGCCGCTAATGTTCTCTGGCAAATATACTGATTAAGACCCCAATAGTAAAAATTAGGAATCCATAAGCCAATTAAAAGAGCCGTCCAGGGCAAAACCGAGTGGCCTTTGGGAAGTATCATGTGAAGCTTGTCGGCGTTATGTTCAAAGAAATCTCCTACACCTATTACTTTAAACCCGATTACCATAGTAATCGCTCCGCCAATAATAAGTGCTGAGCCCTGGAAAAGGTCTGCCCAGGCAACAGCTTTTAACCCTCCCCAAATCGTATACAGTGCCGCTATACCACCTATGGCCCATACACCGTATAACAGGTGTCTTGGATTCTCAGAATCGCCGAATATTGTTTGTAATGTAAGACCGCCGGAGTAAATCACAGCAGCAATAGTAACGCCGATGTAAATCACCATCGTATAGAAGGCCATAATCGACCGCGCAGTCGTATTGTAGCGGTATTCGAGATACTCCGGAATTGTAAAGATGCCGCTCCTTAGAAACTTCGGCAGAAAGAAAATAGCCACAAAAACCAGGACGATAGCAGCCATCCACTCATAACTGGCAATTGCCATGCCAGCGACACCGGCCCCCTGGCCGGCCATTCCGACAAAATGCTCTGTCGAGATATTGGCGGCTATCAGTGAAAGCCCAATGAAAGGCCAGAGCAAACCTCGGCTGGCCAAAAAGAAATCCTCGCTGGTCTTTTCCCTCCGGCTTTTGTACATACTGACGCCAACAACAATGCCGAAGAATGCCAGAAACACACCAATATCAAGCCCTGTAAGCTGCATAGTATAATCTCCTTATAAGAAACCGTACTTTTTGTTAAATACTGCGTAATTATATATGTTCGGTTACTTTCGTCCACTAAAAAGACTGCCTGCTCAGCACGCCAATGTTTTTCTCTTTGCCTGAAAGCGCTTTCAGACGGAAAGTGTAGCTGTACGATTTTGCCGGCAGGGTATACTCAGGATGCGTCCGTGCTCCCCAGCTATCGTCACCGCCAACGCCCATTTGTTTATAATCGATATTGAATGTAATAGTATCACGGCGGGGCAGCTCGTGAATGTGCTCTGCCTTTTCCAAATCCTGCATCGTATAAGGCCAGGCACTGACACTCAACAGCGGCATTCCCACAACTAACAGGCCGGCACCTTCTCTGTCGGTCAAGGCCGCCCATCGCACATCGGTCTTATTTGCGTTTTCCTGTGGTCGAACATAAAGGTGTGTCTGTCTTTGAACAGAGCTCGAATAAAGGCCAACTGCGGCTGAAGTTTTGCGGTCCCAGTAACTCTCGTGCGGGCCGCGACCATACCATCGCATCCTGCGAAACCCGCCCGGTATCTGCATCTGCATGCCGAAACGCGGCAGGTTCGGCAATTCTGCGCCCGGTTTGAAGCTGGTTTCAACAACAACGTCACCGCTGCCGAAGACGGTGTAAACGCTGCGATACTGTGAATCGCCAGCCGGAAGTTTGGCATCAATGCTAATTTTAATTACCTGTTGGCTAACCTGCTCGGCGGTAACAGAGAGAATCTTGCGATTTTGTCCGGCTTGTATCCAGACACCCAGCCGCTCGGGCATATCATTGCCTATATCGTTGTCGATGGGCGCCCGCCAGAAGTTCGAAATCAATGGGCTGGCAATTAGTTCCTTGTCGCCTGTTTTGAACGACTCAATTGCACCACTCTGTTTACCAACTGCAACAGCGAAGTCCCTGCCGGTAACAGTTACAGCATCGGTTGATTCCCGAAGTTCGAGTTGGGGCATAGAAGCAACGTCGGCCTTTGGTTCCATCGGGACATTAAACGGTATCTCAAACTGCTCCCACGCAACAACGTGTCCCCCGGTAGCCCAGACAGTAGTCTCCGACAGAGCGAAACTGATTTTCAGCCAGTATTCGGTGCCGGTCTGCAGGGCTGGTTTTTCAAACGGAACCGTTATCTGCTGTTGTTCATTCGGGGCTAATGATAGTTTCGGCAGCTTACCTTGTTGAATGACCTCACCGTCAGCGCTTATTTGCCAGAGAATATCCACAAAGTCGAGATTTAGAAAATCGTATTTATTTCGGATGAGAACTCTGCCCTTCGCTAAATCCACCGGCTCAACCTTGATATACTGATAGACCTTCTTAACTTCATATAGCGAGGGGTTAGGTTTTCGGTCCGGCTGGACAAGACCGTTGCAGCAGAAGTTGCTGCTGTTTGGCACATCTCCGAAGTCGCCGCCGTAAGCCCAGAACTCTTTGCCGTCTTCGCTGGTTTTCCGCAGGCCCTGGTCTGCCCAGTCCCAGATATAGCCGCCGAACAGGATTTCATATTTTTCTATGACGTCCCAATAATCCTGGAGATTGCCGACCGAGTTGCCCATCGCATGGGCATATTCGCACAAAACAAAGGGTTTTGAATTATCCCCCTCGGCATATTCGACGAGTTCTTCTATTCGAGCATACATCCTGCTGTAAACATCGGCAACGTCGTTATGTTGGTCATAATGAATCGGTCTTGTCGGGTCGTTGTTGTGGCCGTACTCAGCCATATATTTATGATTCTTGCCGTAGCCCGCTTCGTTACCGAGCGACCACATAATAACAGACGGATGGTTCTTGTCACGCTGCACCATTCTGTCCATCCGGTCTATACAGGCGGCTTTCCATTCAGGCAGGTCACCGGGAAGAACATTCTTGCCCCAGGACAAACCGTGGCTTTCCACATTGGCCTCATCAATCAGATAGATACCGTATTTGTTACACAAATCATACCATTTCGGGTCGTCCGGATAATGAGACGTCCGAACGGTATTGAGGTTATGCTGCTTGATAAGTTTAATGTCCTGGAGCATACTGCTATCAGAGATGGTATGTCCGGTGTCGGGGTCGTGTTCGTGACGGTTTACGCCTTTGACAAGAATCGGCTCGCCGTTGATAAGGAACTGACCGGCCTTAACTTCCACTTCACGAAAGCCGAAGTTGCATCGCTCGACTTCGATTGTCCTGCCTTTGTCATCTTTCAGTGCCAGCAACACAGTATAAAGATGGGGCGTTTCTGCTGTCCATTTGCGGGGATTTGTAACCTTCGTTTGCATATCAAAAACGCTCTCTTCGCCGCCAATGATTTTGTCCACCGTGATGCTCATCTGCTTTAGCTGCTTATTATCGTCCATCAAGGAAACTTCTACCGAGTGTGCTCCCAGAGCTTTTTTTGAATAGTTCTTAACCTTGGCTGTAACATACATAACAGCATCACGGTATTGCTTATCCAAATCGCACCTTACAAAGAAGTCTCTTATGTGAACAGGTGGAGTTGAAAACAGATACACATCGCGATAAATTCCGCTCAGCCGCCACATATCCTGGTCTTCAAGATAAGTTCCGTCGCACCAGCGATAGACCTCGACAGCAAGAGTGTTTTTCCCCTTTCGAAGATATTTCGTGATATTGAATTCCGCCGGCGTTCTGCTGCCCTGGCTGTAGCCGACCTTTTGGCCGTTGACCCAGATGTAAAACGCACTTTGAACACCATCGAAATGGATAAAAACCTGCCGAGAATCCCAATCGGCAGGTATTGTAAATTCGGTGCGGTAGGAACCGACCGGATTCTTCAACTTAGCACTGGTGTAATCCGGTGGATTATCATTTAAGACATACGGCGGATTAGGTTTGAATAAATAACCGGATTTGAAATAGATAGGTACGCCGTAACCGTGCATTTGCCAGTTGCTCGGAACAGGGATTTCAGCCCAGCCGCTGACATTATAGCCGAGTTCATAAAAATTCTCAGGCCTTTCAGACGGCTTCGCAACCCAGTTGAACTTCCAGTTACCGTTCAGCGATTTGTAAAAAGGCGAATCGCTGCGATGCCCCTTTAGAGCTGTTGAAATATCCGGATATGGTATCAGAGTGCAGTGTGCCGGCTCTTTGTTGCGGCCGAGTATCTCGGAATTCTCCCAGTCATTACCCTGGGCTGAAGCTTGGTATTCGGTTGCAGCCGAAATGAAAGTTACGCAGATTAACATCGAAATAGTTAATGCAAGAGACGGTTTGGAATTGCCTTTTTTCATTCTATGTGCTCCCCAAAATTTGCCTCTGAATTAAAACGTTTCGAATATTAACGCCCTCGGCTGCGATAATGTCAAGAACTTTCCCTTCTCGGCCGGCGAATGTTTAATGGTATTGAAAATTCTTTAATTCGAGTATATAATCCGAACACTTGTATTATTCAGGCGTGAACAGAAATCGTTACAGTTACTTTTGAAAACTTATGTCTAATGAAAAGGTGAAGATATTGTTTCTTTGCACGGGCAATTCATGCAGAAGCCAGATGGCAGAGGGTTGGGCCAATCACCTCAAGGGCGATGTTGTTGAAGCTTTTTCTGCGGGGATTCGTCCCATTGGTGTAAGCTCCCGGGCTATAAAGGTAATGGCAGAAGCAGGAGTTAATATTTCATCTCACAACTCCAAAGATGTCGATGAATTATCGGGAATGGATTTTGATTATGTTGTAACATTGTGCGGCTATGCTAAAGAATCCTGTCCAACATTTCCAGCTCAAGTAAGGTTAGTTCACAAATTTTTTGACGACCCATATAATGCCACAGGCAGCGAAGAAGAAATTATGGCGGTCTTTCGTAATGTTCGGGATAAGATAAAAGCGTTTGTTGAAACGATGCCGAAGAGCTTAGAGAAACCGGCGTGAACAGGTCAAAAAGCTGGTTTTTTCTGAATTTTTCAGCAAAAAGTTTTTTTGCTTGAACAAACTGCTTAATAGGATTGTAATAGTCTTATATAAAGCAAGGTAAATTTTAAAAGGTGCTCGAAAATGGACGTGCTGCGAAGAAATACAGATTATGGATTACGTATGATGGTCACTCTGGCAAAGCATTTTGATAACAGCCAATTAATGTCTGCCAGGGAGTTGTCTCAAGAAGGTCACTTTTCATATGAACTCGGTTGCAAGATATTACAGATGCTCCACAAGGCGAAATTGGTTAGAAGCGGGATGGGGCCAAAAGGGGGATTTGCCTTAAGCAGAGAGCCATCAAAGATAACTCTCATGGAAATTATAATTGTTCTCCAAGGTGGAATTCGGCTAAACAGATGTTTGCTGGGTGGTGATGGGTGTGAATTTCAAGATGATTGCGAGCTCAACACAAAGCTGGCTTGCCTTCAACTATACATCGAAGGTTATTTCAGCGGGATTAGCCTTGAAGAAATACTACGAAGTCAAAGCAAAAAAAATAAGAAAGAATAGGAATATTTTGAAAGAAAAATGGACAATTGTAACGAAAACAAAAATGTATTGGATGCCTGTATAGCAAAGAATCAGAAATTAGTTTCTTTGGTGGAGTATGCTGCCGATTCGATAGTTAGTAAAACGATACTGGATAAGTCGGTTGGCACGATTACTCTGTTTGCTTTTGATAAGGGACAAAAGCTAAGCGAACACACTGCTCCTTATGATGCAGTTGTGCAGGTTCTTGATGGGTCAGCTCAATTAACAATAAGCGGCAAAGACGTAAGAGTTTCAGCTGGTGAAATTATCATAATGCCAGCTAACATACCACACGCTGTTTCAGCAGAGGAAAAGTTCAAAATGCTGCTGACGATGATTCGGGCACGGTAAAATATCAAAAAGGAGAATAGGATTTAAATGAATCCGCAGCAACTGGAAAAATATACTTCGGCGATAACACTTTCAGATATGGAAGTTTTTATATTTCCGGAGCTGATGTACAGCCTGGTTTTGGCTAATATCATGAGCCCTGTTATCTGGCAGTGGCGAGAGGAGGAATGTTTTAAGAAGCTTGAAGGAAAAAGCAGCTACAAAAAATTAATGCGGCTTAAGCAATTTATAATGGATGAATTCGAGTTTAATCTCGACCTCGAGACCTGGGGCCTTACGAGCAAGGTAAAAGAGCTTAAGCGTTTCGCAAATCATATTTCTCCTGAAGATATTTCTAAGAGCAATGCACTGTTCGGTTATCACGGCGATAAATATTATTTTGACGTGGATATCCGCAGGCATTTCGGCCTGGATAAATATGATGATGATATTATTCCGTACTGGAAGACCGAAACAGTCGAGGCGATGGCGGCTTTCAAGTATAAAGATGGCTATGCAAAAAAGGCGGGAGAATGTGTCTCGTTGTCAGCTTTGTATGCTGCAGCAGCATTTGTAGTTTGCGGTATACTGCTGGAAGACATCTATATGATACTGACCCCTCTTCACTCACAGAATTTTATCGACATACAGGACGGCGTGCTGACCAACAACAGGCGACTCGTTACAAAAACGATGTGGTTCAATGGCACAGCAATATCCAACAAGGCCCAGCGGGCACTGAGAAATGAGCAGGTAACAATAGTAGCTCACAATACAGGTTTTGTGCACTGCTTTTATAAAGATGCAACAATAAAGAGAAGTGCTTATGAATATTTCGATAAGCGACTTCATAGCTATCTTTCTGCGGATTTGAACACGCTTACCCTGGCGAATTTCCTCCGGTGTAACCACGAGTACCAGAAATACTTCCAGTTTTGTTGTGAAGGGTGTAAGAAAGGGTCGAAATATGCCAAAGCTGAGGTGCTCTTTCATTATGAACACGGCAGTAATTTCAGGATTGCTGATGAGACATTTGAGAGACTACTTGAAGAGGTAAGCGACGAGGATCTATTGCCAGAAAAACTGCCGGACAGAATGTGCTGCCGTCAACTCTGCGTTTTCACAGAATATGAAAAGCTGGATGTGAAAAAGGAATCTGACAGGCCCTCTATCAGAAAATATCTGGCCCCATTCGTGCCACAAGTCGATAAATTCTTACAGGAGCTTAGTGTATTCTTACAGGTTGAGCCGAAATTACCTGGCTTTGATAAAACCTTTGTTGACAGCCCATCCATTAATCTTTCAGCCGAGCACAGCAGAGAACAGATAATCGACTATCTCAAATCAATCCGCAAAAGCAATACCACCGCAGACCTTGCCTTTTACGTGTATCGCGATATGGAAAGCTGTGATTGGCAGCCGTTTATCAAAGCTGTTGTGCAGCGAAATCCGGTTTCGATAGAAATGACTGAGTCAATGTCGTTTGAAGAAGCATATATGTGGCTTAAACAAATGAAACCTGATTCGATTTATGACGGTAAACGTCTGGCTCAACCGGACGAAGTCGCAAATTATAAAACCGGCGACGGGCTCGAAAAGGCCTTTGTATTGGCAAACATCATCCGCCGGCGTAACTCACAGCAGGATATTGGAATAATTGCTGATGGAAGCAGGGTGATAGTAAGGGCAGAAAAAGAATACTGCTTCAGCTCAGAGAAAAGACTTAAAAAGCATGTTTCTATTAGTGCGGATGGTTCTATTAACGTAATTGACTGAAAAAAGCGTTTCGCCAAAGCGGGAAATTAAAGTTAGATGTGGTGCACATCCTCTTGTGTGAAACACACTTAAGAGCTATAGAATAAAATTTCGAAAAATTTGTCGAACCGGCTTGATAAATAGGAGTAATTACTATATAGTAGATAATCCTAAATTATTTATTAGAAAAAACAGACGTGCCTTTTTAATTGAAAACAAAAACAGCTATAGGTTTGAAAGGAGCTTAGATTGCAAGATATGGAAAATGGATTTGTTTTTAAGATTCTCCGAAAATTTCCTGTATTGCCTTTATTTTTTGTATTTGTCTATATGTCTGCTAATTGCTATGCCCTGGACCCTCCACCCATTACGCCTAATGACGAATTTTATTGGCTTGCAGCAAATGGAATACCTGAGATACCTAATAATTGGAACCTAATCGTAGATGGTGATGTTGCGCAACCGTTGTCTCTGAGTTTGGAAGATTTGATGGAATTGCCGGATGTAAATCTTATGGCAACGTTAGAATGCTACTTTCCTTTTGGGCCTTCATTATTAGTAGGTAATGCAATTTGGACAGGAGTTCCACTACAGACTGTTATCCAGATGGCTGAACCTGTACCTGAGGCTAATTCGGTTACCTTTCATGCTCTCGATGGCTATAGGATGGGGCCTTACAGTCTGGACGAGTTGTTCGAGAGGGATGATTTTCTTTTGGTGTATTATATAAATGGTGAATCGCTTCCTATAGTGCAGGGCTATCCACTAAAACTAACTTTGCCTGGCGTTGCTGGATTTCAAAATGCGAGATGGTTAGAAAGACTTGAAATTACCACATCTGAACTTGGTATGCCTTTATATCATTACCCAATTCATGCTAGGTTTTTTGAACCTGAATATGAAGGAATAATAGCAATAGGCACATATACTATCCGTGGCATGGTTAACGCAGGAGAGGGGATAGATGTTAATGAAGTTGAAATAAGCATGGACGATGGTGCAACGTGGGAATCCGCTCAGTTGCTGAACTATTACGTTCCTAATGTCTGGAAACACTGGGAATTTACCTGGGAGATTCCTGAGGTAGGTCAATACGAATTATTTGCACGAGCTATTGATAACCTTGGAACTGTGCAAAATGAGACGGATTCTTTTGGATGGAGAGGGTTCTCTATACCGGTTACTGTTGATAATGATGATGATGCTGACGGGGTAGCCAATTCTATAGACAATTGTTTGGATACTTACAATCCTTCTCAGGTAGACTCGGATGACGATGGAATAGGAAATGCCTGTGATGGTGATTGTCCGTATTTAGACGGCTTGAATCCTGTTGACTTTGTAGACTTTTCGATACTTGCGAACAACTGGCAATTAAGTGGTCCAGGGCTTCTTGGTGATCTTGATGCCAATGACTTTGTGGATGTGAATGATTTGGAAATATTTATAGACTATTGGTTGAGTGATTGCAACGAATTATAAGGTTTCTCTATACCACATATTAGCTCAGTAAATCCTTGAAGAATGAAACTAGTAAAGGTTGACAATACACTAAAACTGATAGCTTGTTGGTAATATGAGCTTTTGTTGGGTGAATAGTTGAAAAGAGGAAAATTTTCTACCCAAATGGTCTTAAGGAACTATAATCAGTGTAATCTTAAATGAGTGGTTTTTAGAAAGATAGGCATCGGATTTGTAAGGCCATCTATAGTATTTTCGGTATATTGAGAAGAAAGATATAAGTCAAATACCAAGGAAAGTGTTGAATGTTGAAAAGTAAGCTTAGTGAACAGCAGCTGGATAAAATATCTTCCTTCCGATCCAAATGTCGAGAAAAGGGGCTGAAAATTACGCCGCAGAGGATGGCTGTTTATGGAATTTTGGTTAAATCGAAAGAACATCCATCTGTAGAAAGAGTATATCGACAAGTACGGATGGAACTACCTAATATTTCATTCGACACGGTGAATCGGACATTGCTGACCTTAGTTGACATTGGATCAGCTTCTGTGGTTGAAGGTTCCGGCGATGCAAAGAGGTTCGATGGTGAACTGAAAGAACATCAACACTTCAGGTGTGTAAAGTGCGGCAGGATTATTGATTTCCATCATAAACCATTTGATGATATCAAAGTGCCCAAGGCAATTAGTAAGAAGTTCAAGATATTGAACAAAACAGTATATTTTGAAGGGATATGTGATTTATGCATGGCTAAAGGGGATTTATAAATAAGTATTTTTTTTGCTTTTTTCGAAAGGAAGGTAAATATGAAATTAAAAGGAAGTCAGACAGAAAAGAATTTGTTAACCGCATTTGCGGGCGAATCACAGGCAAGGAACAGGTATACCTATTTTGCAAGCAAGGCAAAAAAAGATGGGTATGAGCAGATAAGGGCCATATTTGAAGAGACGGCGAATCAGGAAAAAGAGCACGCCAAAAGATTGTTTAAGTTTCTTGAGGGCGGTGAGGTTGAGATCAACGGTGCTTTTCCCGCCGGCGTAATCGGCTCGACCAGCAAAAACCTCAAAGCAGCGGCGGCTGGAGAGAACTACGAAACGACCGAGATGTATCCGGGCTTTGCAAAACTAGCAGATGAGGAAGGATTTAAGGAAATTGCAGAGGTTTTCAGGAATATCGCTGTCGCAGAAGCACGTCACCGGGACAGGTATCTGGCTCTGGACAAGAACATTACCGAAGGTAAGGTTTTCAAGCAGGAAAAGTCGGTTCGCTGGGTATGCAGGAACTGCGGCTACGTGCACGAAGGGCCGGAAGCTCCGGATTTGTGTCCTGCCTGTGCTCATCCGCAAAGCCACTTTGAGATAGAGGCTGTTAATTACTAAAAGAGGTTCATTTAAGATAGTAAAATCTGGTATTCGGGACCGCTTTTAAAGGAGAAAAAAAATGAAAAAACGTATTAGAAAAAAGCCGTTCATAATCAGTTTAACAATTTTGGCCTGGCTTTTAGTCTCAATAGCTTATTCGCACTGTCAGATACCGTGCGGTATTTATGATGACCAGGCCAGGTTCGATATAATTGCAGAACACATTACCACTATCGAAAAGTCAATGAATGAAATAAGGAAATTATCCGAGCAGGACAAGCCGAATATGAACCAGATAATTCGTTGGGTCCAAAACAAAGAAGAACACGCTGATGAGCTTGGCTATATCGTAACCTACTATTTTATGACGCAGCGGGTAAAGCCGATTCCGAATACGCAGGTCCGGGAGTATGATGAGTATGTCGAAAAGCTGACTCTGCTGCATAAGATGCTTGTTTTTTCTATGAAGAGCAAGCAAACAACGGACATTTCGAATGTCGAAGAACTCAGGAGCTTGCTGGATAAATTTCATTCGGTGTATTTCGACAAAACATAGCATGAACATTAACGCATTTTGGGAAATCTCAACTTTGGTCAATAACTTACGTCAAGCAAAATCCTTTTCTATGTTATGAGCTATAAGGAGAAAAAAAATGAAAGAGCGAGAAGGTTTGGTAACTATGAAGGGCAGTCCCTTGACTTTAGTTGGCAATGAACTCAAAGTCGGCGACCAGGCCCCTGATTGTGAAGTTGTGGGAAAAGATTTGGAACCTGTCAAGCTTTCCTCATTCAGGGGCAAGGTGTGTATTATCTCATCTATGCCTTCCCTTGATACCTCGGTTTGCGATATGATGACGCGAAGATTTAACGAGCAAGTTATCTCTTTAGGTGAAGATATGGTGGTGTTGGCAATCAGTATGGATTTGCCTTTTGCGCAAGACCGTTGGTGTATAGCGGCGGATGTTGAGAATGTCTATATGTTCTCCGACCACAGAAGCGCATCATTCGGTCAGGCGTTTGGTATGCTCATAAAGGATTTGCGTTTGCTGGCAAGGGCGGTTTTTGTGGTCGACAGAGGCGGGATTATCCATTACATAGAGATAGTTGGTGAGTTGACTGACGAGCCGGACTATGAAGCAGTACTAAAGGAAGCGAAGCAATTACTGGGTAAATGATATTTTGTTACAACTGCCTGATGTGGGTCAGAAAGGAAAAATGAGACAGTTAAAAGCAGATGTTTTAGCGGTGGGCGCTATTGACTGGGATACAAGGTTGTTTGACCGGCTTATACCACTGCCGGACGGGACCAGTTACAATTCCTATTTGATAAAGGGCAGCGAAAAGACGGCTTTGCTCGACACGGTTGACCCTTCGAAAACTGCGGTTTTAATTGGAAACCTCGCTAAAACCGGGATTGGTAAAATCGATTATATTATCTGTCACCACGCAGAACAAGACCATTCGGGGTCATTGCCCAATGTTCTGTTGAAATATCCAGAGGCGAAAGTAGTAACGAACCCGAAGTGCAAGGGGATGTTGATGGATTTGCTCGGCATAGATGACGGCAGATTTATTACAGTCGATGACGGCCAGACGCTTTCGTTAGGAGATAAGAGCTTGCAGTTTATTTATCTGCCATGGGTGCATTGGCCTGAGACGATGGCGACGTATCTTCAAGAGGATAAGATACTGTTTCCGTGCGATTTCTTCGGCTCCCATTTTGCGACAAGCAGCTTGTTTGTTGATGATGAATTAGGAGTTTACGAATCAGCAAAGCGGTATTATGCTGAGATTATGATGCCATTCAGGCGGCAGATAAATAGCAACCTTGCAAAACTTGAGCCACTGGAAATCGAGATAATAGCTCCCAGTCACGGCCCTGTCTATAATCGCCCCTGTTTTATCATTGACGCTTATAAGGACTGGGCGTCTGATGCTGTCAAGAATGAGGTTGTTGTACCTTATGTCTCAATGCACGGCAGCACAGCTAAGATGGTATCATATTTTGTTGATGTGCTGATTGAGAGGGGCATTACTGTAAGGCAGTTCGAGCTTTCAACCGTCGATATAGGCAAGCTTGCCATATCATTAGTAGATGCAGCGACGGTAGTAATCGGCTCTCCAACGGTTTTGACCGGGCCTCATCCGTGTGCGGCTTATGCAGCATTTTTAGCCAATGCACTTCGACCTAAAACGAAATTCGCTTCTGTGATAGGTTCTTTCGGATGGGGTGGTAAAATGGTCGAGCAGTTGACGGCTATGCTGGGAAACCTTAAAGTTGAAATACTTGAGCCCGTCTTGGCAAAGGGTGAACCAAAGGAAGATGATTTTAGTAAACTTGATAAGCTGGTTGATGCAATTTTAGCTAAACATAAGGGGCTTGGAATTGTAAAATGAAAATTCTGAATTGAGAAAGGAGAATTAATTATGGCTGAAAGACTTCAAGTATATAAATGTGCGACGTGCGGTAATATCGTCGAGGTGCTTCATGGTGGTGCCGGCGAGTTAGTTTGTTGCGGTAAGCCGATGGAGCTTCTGGACGAAAAAACCGCTGATGCCACAACAGAAAAACATGTGCCGGTGATTGAGAAAATCGATGGCGGCTACAAAATTACAGTCGGCAGCACTTTACATCCAATGGAAGAAAAACATTACATCGAGTGGATTGAATTGCTGGCTGACGGCAAAGCATATCGTCAGTTCCTCAATCCCGGCAACGAACCGGAAGCTGTGTTTAATGTCGAGGCGGACAAAGTTTCCGCACGTGAGCACTGCAATGTTCATGGACTTTGGAAAGGGTAGAAAATGATAGGTAAAAAAATGGAAAAAGCCCTGAATGGGCAGGTTAACGCTGAGCTGTATTCAGCTTATTTGTATCTTTCAATGGCGGCTTATTTCGAGTTGGTAGACTTGTCAGGATTTGCCAATTGGATGCGGGTGCAGTTTCAGGAGGAGCAGTTCCACGCTATGAAGCTTTATGATTATATTATCGAGCGCGGCGGGAAAGTGCTTCTGCAGGCGATAGATAACCCTCCATCGGAATGGGATTCGCCACTTGCAGTTCTTGAGGCGACATTAGAGCATGAGCAAAAGGTTACAGGTTTAATAAATGACCTGGTTTATCTGGCTCGGAGTGAAAAAGATAATGCTACAGAAATATTCCTGCAATGGTTTGTTAGCGAGCAGGTTGAGGAAGAGGATAACGCAAGTAAAATAGTTGGACAACTTAAACTAATCAAAAATAGTCCGCAAGCCCTATTTATGATGGACAAAGAAATGGCTCAGCGGGTCTTTACGCCGGCGACGTCGGCAGAAGGAGATGCATAATGGGTATTACTTTTAATGCAAATGAAATTTTTGAGATGGCTGAACAAATCGAGCGAAACGGCGCCAGGTTTTACCGCAAAGCAGCCCAAGGAGCTGCTGATAAGCAGATAAAAAAAATGCTGCTTGATATGGCCGTTATGGAGGATGGACATTTTAAAACTTTTGAGGAAATGAAAAAAGACCTTAGTGACCGAGAAAAGGAGCCGACAGTTTTTGACCCTAACAATGAGGCGGCTTTGTATTTACAGGAAATGGCGGATGCCAGCGGCTATGAAGGTAAAATAACCCCAACGAAAGAGCTGACCGGCAAGGAGACAATGAAAGATATTCTCGAGATAGCTTTGAATGCTGAAAAGGAGTCGGTGATTTTTTATTACGGCTTGAGGGGAATGGTTCCGGTCAAGGCCGGAAAAGCCAGGATAGAATTAATTATCAATGAAGAGCTGGTTCATATCACTATTTTGCTCAAACAATTGAAAAATTTGCTGAAAGCTGAGTGATTTTTGGTCTATCTCAGACGTACGGAGTGAAATTTTTTCGAGGAAAGCAGATGTTGGATTTGGAATCGCTGTTTAACTTAAGTTACGGGATGTGCATTGTCAGCTCGAAAAGAGACAATAAATACAATGGTTGTATTGTTAACACGGTTTTCCAGATAGTTCCTGAGCCGCCGACATTGGCGATTAGTGTTAATAAAGAAAATTTGACTCATAAATATATAATCGGCAGCAAAGTTTTCACTGTCTCTATCCTTGCTGAAGATACGCCTATTGCTTTTATAGGCAGGTTTGGTTTTAGAAGCGGCAGAGATATAGACAAGTTTGAGCAGGTAAATTGCAAGACCGGTCAAAGCGGTGTGCCAATTGTTTTGGATAACACGGTGGGATTTATCGAAGCTGAAGTTATTAAGGTAATTGATGCAGGAACACATGAGCTTTTTGTCGGCAGAATTATGGCCTGTGAGACTATTGATGACAGTAAAATTCCGATGACATATAATTACTACCGTGATGTCAAGCATGGCAGAACGCCGCGGACGGCGGCGACTTATATAGAAAAGAAACCGAAATCTGAACTGGAGACTAAAGAAATGAAAAAGTATAAATGTAACGTATGCGGATATATTTATGACCCGGCTGTGGGCGATCCGGATAATGGAGTTGCAGCCGGTACTGCTTTTGAGGATTTGCCGGATGACTGGGTTTGTCCTGAGTGTGGGGTCGGCAAAGTTGAATTTGAACCGGTTGAAGAGTAATAATCTAAATATGGTGATATAAAGTGGTAAAAGCAGATATTGGCATATGGGGTTTAGCTGTGATGGGTGAGAATCTGGCCCTGAATATGGAAGGTAAGGGCTTTACGGTTGCCGTATATAATCGAACGCTGCAAAAAGTCGAGGATTTTGCCGAAGGTCGGGGCAAAGGCAAAAAAATTATTCCAACTTATCAAGTGAAAGATTTCGTTGATGTACTTGCCAGGCCAAGAAAAATAATGGTTATGGTCAAGGCAGGTAAGCCCGTCGACATGGTCATCGAACAATTAGTGCCTTTGCTGGCAAAAGGTGATGTGATAATCGACGGCGGTAACAGCCATTTCTCTGATACGATTAGAAGATGCAAAGAAATTGAGGAAAAAGGTATCTTCTATATTGGTGCTGGCATATCGGGCGGTGAAGAAGGAGCTCTAAAGGGCCCCTCCATTATGCCCGGTGGAAGCCGCAAGGCCTACAGTCTGCTCGAACCCATCTTAACTAAAATTTCTGCCCATGTCGATGATGCACCTTGCTGTGCCTACATAGGCGGTGATGGTGCCGGCCATTACGTTAAAATGGTTCATAATGCTATAGAATACGCTGATATGCAATGTATCAGCGAAGCCTATTACCTTTTGAAAGATGTCCTGGGCTTCACTGCCTATGAAATGCACAGGGTTTTTGCCGAATGGAATACCGGCGATCTAAATTCGTATTTGATTGAAATCACCAGCGATATCCTCTCCAAGAAAGACCCTGAGACCGGCAATCCCCTCGTCGAAATGATTCTCGATAAGGCGGGCCAGAAAGGCACAGGTATGTGGAGCAGCCAGAGTGCTCTTGCTCTGGGTGTCCCGGCACCTACGATAGCTGAAGCTGTATTCGCACGCTGTATTTCGGCGATTAAAGATGAACGTGTGGCAGCAGCGAAGGAATTAAGAGGGCCGGGTGGTAAATATGCCGGCGAAAAAGACCAGTTTGTAAAAGCTATTCACGATGCTCTGTATGCTTCGAAGATTTGTTCGTATGCACAGGGCTTTGCGCTTATGGCACAGGCAGCAGAAGAATATAAATGGTCATTGGACTTAGGGCGCATAGCTATGATATGGCGGGGCGGCTGTATTATCAGAGCAAGGTTCCTTGATAAAATCAAAGAAGCTTTTGACAGAAAACCGGACCTTTTAAACCTGCTGGTTGATTCATACTTTAAAGATATTTTAGAAATTTTTCAGAATAGTTGGCGTAAGGTTATTGTTACCGCGGTCGAATTGGGCATTGCCGTGCCGGCATTCAGCTCCGCTTTAAGTTATTTTGACAGTTTCCGGAACGAACGCTTAAGTGCGAATTTAATTCAGGCACAGCGAGACTATTTTGGTGCGCATACTTATGAAAGAGTTGACAGGGAAGGCACATTTCATTCCGACTGGAGGTCTCTGCCCAAATTATAGTCGAGTTACAGCTATTACTTTGAACAGAATGTTCATCTGGTTTCAATGAAAGAGTGAAGTAAAAATATGACTGAGGAAATTAAGGCATCCGTAGTCTCGCAAGATATTATATGTGCAGAGCTGCAGGCACCACCGAGCCTTCTGGCGGTTTTTGGTGCTTCGGGTGACCTTGCAAATCGAAAGCTTATTCCAAGTCTGTTCCAGCTTTTCAAACGAGGATTATTAAGTGAAAAATTTTGTCTTTTAGGTGCTTCAAGAACAAATTTCACCGATGAACAATTCAGACAACGCATACAAAAAGCGATAAAGAACAGCGGTGTGAATGTAACCGGCGGGGAGGTAGATGCTTTTCTAAAAAAAGTTTCTTATATTAATGGTGATTACGGAGATATTTCATTTTACAATAAAATACAAGAAAAGCTCAATGAACAGCATGCACGATATAAAACCAACTTCTGCCACATTTTTTACCTCGCTGTGCCGCCGGTTTTGTATAGTACAATTGTTGATTTTCTCGGAAGGGCGGGTTTGTCCTGCACACCTAAAACAGAATCGAAACCACAACCCAGAATAGTTGTTGAAAAACCTTTCGGCAGTGATTTGGAAAGTGCCGAAGAATTAAATGAAAAAATTCATAAATGTTTCGATGAATCACAAATTTATCGAATAGACCACTATCTCGGGAAAGAAACCGTCCAGAACATTCTGATGTTCCGTTTTGCAAACGCCATTTTTGAGCCCCTGTGGAATCGCAATTATATTGACCATGTTCAGATTACGATAGCCGAATCGATAGGTATCGAACATCGCGGCAGTTATTATGACAAGGCAGGTGCCCTTCGTGATATGTTTCAAAATCATATGCTGCAGATGTTAGCTTTAGCGGCTATGGAACCGCCGACATCTTTTGATGCTGACAGCATCCGCGATGAGAAAGTCAAGCTTTTGCGGTCGATCAGACCTTTTAGCCCCCAACGTCGGCAAGAATATATCATTAGAGGCCAATACGGTCCCGGGGCATTTGGCGGCAAAGAGGTTGCCGGGTATCAAGACGAGCCGGGGATAGAGCCCGACTCGAGGACTGAAACTTTTGTTGCTGCAAAGTTGTTTATGGACAACTGGCGATGGAAAGATGTGCCTTTTTATCTGCGGGCCGGCAAGAAACTTGCCTACAAGGATACTGAATTTGCCATTACCTTCAAAAAAGTCCCGCATTCGATGTTTGCTTCATCGGGTCTTTCTGATATGCCGGCCAATGTTCTTGTGTTGCAGATACAGCCGGAGGAAGGTATTTCACTGAATTTCCAGGCCAAACGTCCCGGCTCAAAAATTTGTATGAGCACACTGAATATGAATTTTAGTTACAAAAATGCCTTTGGTATTAGTATGCCTGAGGCGTATCAGAGATTACTCTTGGATTGTATGGTTGGTGATCAGACACTCTTTACAAGAGCCGATGATGTGGAGACAACATGGCGATTGTTGACACCGATACTACAGGCCTGGGAAGAAGATGAATCTGTGCCATATGAATATCCTGCCGGCGCAGAGAGTTTTGCCGAAGCTGATAGATTGATAGAGTCTGACGGCCGAAAGTGGCGAAAATTGTCGGCGATATAAGTCGAAATATCATATTTTGAAAAGGAGTTGAAAATGTTAGAAGACGGCGAAAAGGGAGTAATCATTCAGCGGGACAAAAAGAATTATGCTGTAGCTCCGCACATTCCCTGTGGAGTTGTTCAGCCGGAAACATTGCGTAAACTGGCTGATGTGTCGGAGAAATACGGGGCACAGGCGCTGAAGATAACAAGCGCTGCGAGAATTGCAATTGTAGGCGTGGAGGAAAAGGACGTTGAAAGCATCTGGTCAGAGCTTGGGATGAAGCCCGGTTTTGCGGTTGGGCTTTGTGTGCGCAGTGTCAAGGCCTGTCTAGGAACTACATTCTGCAAGCGAGGTATACAGGACAGCCTCTCTTTAGGTCTGAAGCTTGACGGCAAATATCACGGTTTGGAATTACCCGGCAAGTTTAAGATTGGTGTTAGCGGTTGTCCAAACCAGTGTGCGGAAACCTGCATAAAGGATATCGGCCTTGTCGGAAGAAAAAACGGATGGATGCTTCTTGTGGGCGGAAACGGGGGCGCCAGGCCGAGACTTTCCCGTGAAATTGCCAGAGACCTTACCGAAGAACAGGCACTCGAATTGATTCAGAAGATTATTGAATTCTACAAATCAAACGCAAAACCCAATCAAAGATTAGGGGCAATGATAGAGAAAATGGGTTTTGAAGAGTTTAAGGCAAGTGCTCGGTGAGTAAACAGCAGGCGAAAATAAAAGACATACTTGAAAGACTGTATGCCAGTTACAACCATCGTCATTTGATAAAGCCGGACCCGCTGCAGTTTGTTTATCGCTATTCGAGGCCTGCTGACAGGGAGATTGCCGGTCTTTTATCCGCTGTGCTTGCGTATGGCCGGGTAGAACAAATCGAAAAGAGCGTCTCGAAGCTTTTAGCCCTTTTTGGTAACAGTCCCTACGATTTTGTGATGAGCTTTGAAAAAAAACACCAGATGAAACTAAAAGATTTCAAGCATCGTTTTACGACAGGCCAAAGTATCAGCGATTTGCTCAAGCTGTTAAAAAACATTCTGAAGAGATTCAATACCATCGAAAATTTTTTTGTTCAGGGTTATCACTCAAGTGACAAAAACATAATCCCGGCATTATCACAATTTTGTAATTCACTTCTGGACATACATACTAAAAGCAATAATGGTCAAGTTTCAAAGGGTCTTTCTTATCTGCTGCCAAGACCTGAAGCCGGCAGTGCCTGCAAGCGGCTAAATCTTTTTCTGCGTTGGATGGTGCGGGATGATGATGTAGATACGGGACTATGGAAAGTGATTGATAAAGCCAAACTGATTGTGCCGGTAGACGTACATATGGGTAGGTTGTGCAGGATTTTAGGTTTCTACAATAGAAAGACGGTTTCTCTGTCGGCTGCTGTGGAAATAACCAATAGCTTCGCTGAAATCGAGCCGAACGACCCGGTCAAATACGATTTTTCCTTGAGCAGAGTGGGGATTATAGAAAACTGTACCAGCCGATATAATGGTAAGTGTACAAATTGCGAACTGTCTTCATTGTGTAAATAACACAGAGCATTGGCGCACATTTCTTAATAGGTTTATTTTCCAAAATCAGGTTTCGTAGTATTTCCTGTTGCTCCTTTGACATCAAATACTGTAGCAGGTCTGTTGTTTTTCAATACCTCCTCGACCTCTTTTTCGATTTCCATACATCTTTTCTTGAGTTCATAGAATCCATGCCACCAGGCATAGTCAGGTGCCATCATTGCCGCTCCAAATCTGGCTCGTCTTCCCTCGTGATGCCATAATTCATACATGTCAACCTCAATTTTTTCATCAAGCATTTTCTCTTTGCTGAGCAGCTTTTTCTCATAAAGCTCATCAACAAGTTTCTTCATAGGCAGGTAGTATTCATTGTTGTACTGTACTACAACAGCGTCATAATGAGCAAAATGAGATCTGGCCCAGGTCTCTGAGTGACAAGCCAGGCATACTTTGACCATCTTCTCACGTTCTTCTTTCCAGTCTGTTTTTGCTGGCCAGGGCTTGAATTCATCAGGCCGAACCGTCAGAGGCGCCTGGGCCTCCCACGCCAAACGCTCCGTAACATCATGTGTTGCCGGAACACCGTTGACCTCGGACATATGACAAACTGAACAGCTTGGCGAGCGGTAATCAACACCTGCGGTCCATGTGCCCGGAGCTGCATCCCAGTTCCAATTGTCACCTTCAGAATGATAAATAGCTCCATGTTTGGATTCTTCGAATATTTCGATTTGTGGGTGGTCCGGTCCTAAGTGACATTGACCGCACGCTTCCGGCTTTCTTGCTTCTGACAGTGAAAAACTGTGCCTGGTATGGCAGCTGGAACAGCTGCCCTTGCTGCCGTCAGGATTTATCCTGCCCACACCCACGTTAGGCCACGCGCTCTCATCTAATTTACCATTTTTAATTTCCACTATGCTGCCGTGACAATGGTAGCAGCCTGTTATGCGTTCTATGTCGCTGTTCATACCATGGTTCAACCAGGGATCTATTTTCCAAATCACTTCAAGCGTATTTGCATGTTTGCTCTGTGCATATTCACCAGCTTCTAAGGGATGGCATCTGGAACAGTCTTTAGGTGACACAATCCCGCTGATAGGTGTTTTATCTTCTTTGAGATGGCTTTCGCTGACGTCTTCGTCAGCAGGGCCGATACCATGGCAGTCAACACATGTTACAATCGCATGAGCGTGTCTGCTGGATGCCCAATCAGCGACAATACCCTTGCTTTCTTTGGCATGACAGTCGATACACTCTTGGGCGTCTTTGGTTATCTTCCTTTCGATGCGATACTCCTTTAATTCAGGAACAGCTGTCTGTGACGTTTCTGCTGAATGCAAAACGGTTGTTATAGTAATTACAAAAATGACAAGACTTGCCGGCACGCTTAATAATGTGCTTTTTGTAGATTCCATAAGATTACCCTTTCATAATACTGAATATTATGGTGAAAATATTTTCCTGTAACGTTGATGGCCGACATTTTCGTGGCACTTTACACACCTGCTTTCCGGTCTGTTCGGTTGATTCAATGAGATAATATGTGCAATCCAGGCCTTGGTACTGCCTGGTTTTGCAAGCAGATTGTCATGACAGCCGGAGCACCTTTCATTGCCCATATGATGTAGCACTTTCTGACGGATCTTTTCTACTTCATATTCTCCACCAAAGTAGTGTTTGTAAATGTCTTTGCCTCCCTCGTATGCCTTTGCCGTAATGTGAGTGAAATAATCGTCTTTTGGCGGCAAATGGCACTCGATGCAGTCAACACGAATACCGTTAGTATTACTCCCATGTGATGAAAGTTCCCAACTCTGGTATGCAGTGTTCATTTCGTGACATTCGCCGCCGCAATATTCCGATTTTGATACCGGAACCATTGCCGCATTTAAAGAAATAAAGCAAATAATCGCAAAAGCAAATCCTCCTGCAAATACCGGAAGCCGTTTCTTAACGGCTCTCCACAATCTGCCGAAAATCATGAAAATTGTTTTTAACATACGGACAATATACTCTTGTATGTTAATCGTGCAAATATTTTCATGTTCCCCAGTAAAGATTTTTCTTGAAAACCAAGTCAAAGGAGGTCATAAAATCTTAAAACTTCACTTGCATTGATATGATACCGAATCTCTTTAACAGATAGAAGTTATTTATGCTGAAAACTTAACCATCTGCCGGTAAGCAGCAGTATTCAGCACGTAAAATAACAAAAGTGGATGGCGCGGGATGATGATGTGGATACGGTTTTGTGGAAAGAGGTTTATAAGAGAAAACTAATTGTTCCGAGCTTAAGGATAAATAATATGGCTATAGATAAGGATAAGATAAAGGTATTATTTCTTTGCACCGGAAATTCCTGTCGTAGCCAAGTGGCTCAGGGCTGGGCCGGATATTTAAAAAGCGATATTATCGAAGCGTTTTCCGCAGGGATTCGCCCGATCGGCGTCAGTTCCAGAGCTATAGAAGTGATGGCTGAAGTTGGAGTTGACATTTCAATGCAAAAATCGAAACACATCGATGAATTCTCAGGTGTCGATTTTGATTACGTTGTGACATTATGCGACAACGCTGCAGATAATTGTCCAGTATTTGGTGGCAAAGCCAATGTTATTCACAGGCCTTTTAATGACCCATATTTTGCATCAGGAAGTAAAAAAGAGATTATGGCGGTATTTAGAAAAGTGCGGGATGATATAAAAGCGCTCATAGAAACTATGCCGAAAACCCTGGAGAAACCGGCTTGAACAGGCTAAAAAGCCGGCTTTTCAATTTCTCCTGAATTTTTTTCAAAAAAAACAATTTTTTTGTTGAAAATAATCAAGAATAGGACTATATTAGTCCTATAGGACTATATCAGTCTTAGAGTATTGAAGATTATAAAAGCTTTTTCAAGAACCTTTAAAAAAAGAAAGGAGCATCACAATGAAGACCCAAAACCTAATATTATTGGTTATATTGTCGCTACTCTTGCTAACTATAGTCGGTTGCCAAGAGCAGTATGCCAAAAAACCGGGAACGGAATTGAAACAAGAGAAAGAAATCGCTTGGGTAATGACTCCAGCTGGTGTCTATGTTCCCAGATTTCACTACTCTGATTAGCCCGGTCCGATTACACGTTTATTTGAGCGTGTGCTTGGCCCAAGTCGGCTTCGCAGGCACGGCAAAATTTTCCCAGGAGTGGCTTTAAACAGCTCGTACTCTACCTGGTGATCATGATCCAAGTGGAGAAGTTGATTTTACTGTCTTTGTTTTTTATTTGCATACTTGTGGCTGTAGCCCAAGTTTGGCCATCGGGACCAAAGTTATAGTATGGTTACCAGGATTACCATTATTTGCAAAGCTCGTGTGTATCTTAATTAGATCATGCCGATGGTCCTGAAGGAGCAAAACCAATGGGTTTATGTACTTCGGGAAAAAAACATGACAAACAACTCAAGTCGGGCTATATTGGTCAAATAAGCTGACCTTGCAGGGTAATGGATCACTGAAAGCTTAATTGACAGCGATACTGTTTAGGTTTACTTGAAAAATGGATGTCCTTAGACGAAATACAGATTATGGGTTGCGCATGATGGCTGCTCTGGCAAAGCATTTTAATAATGGCCAATTAATGTCAGCCAGACAAATAGCAGGTGATGGTCATTTTTCATATCAACTTGGGTGCAAGATACTACAGAAGCTTCACAAAGCTAAATTGGTCAAAAGTGCTATGGGACCTAAAGGCGGATTTACTCTAAGCAGGAAACCATCAAAGATAACTCTCATTCAAATTATAAAGGCTCTCCAGGGTGGAATTCGGCTAAATAGATGTTTGCTTGACGGCCAGGGATGCGAATTTGAATCAGATTGCGAGATAAATAGCAAGCTTTCTTGCCTTCAACTTTATATAGACGGTTACCTGGATGGAATTACGCTGGCAGAAATAGCCAAAGCAAAACAAAAACGCTAAGGAGATTTTAAAACATGGATAATTGCGATGGTAACAAAAGCGTATTAGATGTTTGTATGGGAAGAAGTCAGAAATTGGTTTCTTTAGTGAAGTATGCTGCGGATTCGATAGTCAGCAAGACAATATTGGATAAGCCGGCCGGTACGATTACCTTATTTGCTTTTGATAGGGGACAAAAATTAAGCGAACACACAGCTTCCTACGATGCGGTTGTACAGATTATTGATGGCTTGGCTCAGTTAACAATAGGTGGCCAAGGCGTAAGAGTTTCAGCTGGTGACATTATCATAATGCCGGCTAACGTACCGCACGCTGTTGCTGCGGAGGAAAAGTTTAAAATGCTGCTGACGATGATTCGAGCATAAACTAAAAGCAATTTGCTGGAATGTGAACAGGTGTATTATGGTCAGATGTCCAGGACAAGATCAAAGGTTTTGGAAACCCGAGGATGTTTTTGAAGTGAAGTGTACCGGCTGCGGCCAGGCTATAGAGTTTTTCAAGGATGAACCGAAACTAAAATGCCGAAACTGCGGACACATCGTCGCTAATCCGAAGATAGACTTGGGCTGTGCAGAATGGTGCCAATATGCTGAGCAATGCCTTGCAGTATCGGTTAATAATGAAGCAAAAATCATGCGGGAAAGGCTCATCAGGGAAATGAAAAATGTGTTTGGTAATGACCAAAAACGTATCGACCATGCCCTGACAGTGCTTAATTATGCCGAGCAGATACAGGCAGCTGATACTGGCGATCCGCTGGTGGTCAAAGCAGCAGCTATCCTGCACGATATCGGTATTCATGAGGCAGAACGCAAATACAACAGCTCGGCCGGCAAATATCAGGAGATCGAAGGGCCTCCTATCGCAAGGAAGATTCTTGCAAAATATGATTTGGATGAAACGGTCATTGAACATGTCTGCAAAATTATCGCAAATCATCACAGTGCAAAGGGTATAGATACCCTTGAGTTTAGAATTCTCTGGGAGGCGGACCGGCTCGTAAATATCCCTGAAGAATTGTCTGGCGCGAGCAAGGAAAAACTAAAAGAGATTATTGATAAGACGTTTAAGACTGCCAAAGGTCATCAGATAGCAACAGAATTATTCATTGAAAAATAAAATTTTTATGAAAGGGATATTATTATGAACATGTTTTGTTATCAATGTGAACAAACGGCAAAGGGAACTGGTTGTACACAAGTGGGTGTTTGCGGTAAAGATGCTGAAACAGCAGCGATTCAGGACTTACTGATATATGCGGCGAAGGGTATTTCGATGTATGCGCATCGAGCCCGTGGATATAAATCGGTTGAGCGTGAAATTGACATATTTGTAATTAAAGCATTGTTCAGTACAGTTACAAACGTAAACTTCGACTCGGAGCGTCTGGAAGAGTTGGTAGGTCAGGGAGGCAAGATTATCGCAAAGTCCCGCAAGCTTTATGAAGATGCCTGTAAAGCAGCAGGCGAAGAACCTGAATTGCTGGAAGGTCCTGCGAGCTGGGAAGCCGCAGCGGAGCTGGAAGGCTTGTTAGCGCAGGCAGAGGAAATCGGGATTGCAAAACGGACTGACTCTTTGGGTCCAGATGTTACCGGGCTGCAGGAGTTGATTATGTATGGTTTGAAGGGTATAGCTGCATATGCTGACCACGCTTCGATTCTTGGCCAGGAGGACGAGGCCGTTTTTGCATTCTTCCACGAAGCTCTTGATTTCCTGACAAGTGAGAAGGCAGCCGATATAGATGTCCTTATTCCCATGGTATTGAAGTGCGGCGAAGTAAACCTTAGAGTGATGGAACTGCTCGATGCAGCGAATACAGGTACGTATGGTCATCCTGAGCCGACAGCAGTTCGGATTACGCCCGTGAAGGGGAAAGCTATTCTGGTTTCCGGCCATGACCTTAAAGACCTTGAAGAGCTCCTAAAGCAAACCGAGGGCAAGGGGATTAATGTTTATACCCATAACGAGATGCTGCCATGTCTGGCATATCCGGGTTTGAAAAAATACAAGCATCTTGTAGGTAACTACGGTGGTGCATGGCAGGACCAGCGGAAGGAGTTCGAAGAATTTCCCGGTGCAATCCTTATGACAACAAACTGTATTCAGAAGCCGAAGGAAGGATATAAGGGGCGCATTTTTACAACGGGTCTTGTGGCTTGGAAAGGTGTCACTCATATCTCGGATAAGGACTTTAGCCCTGTCATTGAGGCTGCCCTTGCTTCGGAAGGATTTACCGAGGATTCGGAAGAAAAAACTATTACGATTGGTTTTGGGCGCAACGCGGTAATGAGTGTCGCAGATAAGGTTATCGAGGCAGTCAAGGGCGGAAAAATCAGGCACTTTTTTCTTATCGGCGGCTGTGACGGAGCGAAACCGGGTAGAAACTACTATACCGATTTTGCACAGGCGGTACCAGATGATTGTGTTATTTTGACCCTGGCGTGCGGCAAGTATCGTTTTAATAAGCTTGACTTCGGTGATATCGGCGGGATTCCACGGCTTTTAGATATCGGGCAGTGTAATGACGCCTACTCGGCGATTCAGATCGCTGTAGCGTTGGCTGGAGCATTTGATTGCAGTGTGAATGATCTGCCGTTGTCGTTTGTTTTGAGCTGGTATGAGCAAAAAGCGGTCTGTATTCTTTTGACGCTGCTGCATCTTGGTATCCAGAATATAAAGCTTGGACCTTCCCTGCCGGCGTTTATCAGTCCGAATGTGCTAAATGTACTGGTTGAGAAATTCAATATCAGCCCGATAGGTAATGTTGAAGAAGACTTGGCCCAGATGCTTAGCACATAATTTTAGGGAATTCAAAATGGTTTTGCGAAACATATTAAAAATTGATGAAGAAAAATGCAACGGCTGCGGCGAGTGTGTCAGTGCGTGCGCGGAAGGTGCAATAAAGATAATCGACGGCAAGGCAAGGTTGGTAAGTGAGGTTTACTGCGACGGTCTTGGTGCGTGCATTGGACACTGTCCCCAGGATGCGATAACGATAGAGCAGCGCGAAGCTGACGAATTCGATGAAGAAGCGGTGAAAACACATATCTCTGAAGAGAAGAAGAAAAAGATGCAGACCGACTTTGTGTGCCCCGGAATGATGGCGAAAGAATTGAGAAGAAAGGTAAGCGATACTGAGACAGCTCAAGCAGAGGTTCCATCACAACTAAGCCATTGGCCTGTTCAGCTGAAACTTGTCTCGCCACATGCACCTTATTTTGATAATGCTGATTTACTTCTGGTTGCTGATTGTGTTCCGTTTGCAATGGGTGATTTTCATAATAAGTTCCTTAAAGGCAGCAGTATTGTTGTGGGCTGCCCGAAGCTGGATGATGCCCAGTTCTATGTCGAAAAGCTGGCACAGATTCTAAAAACTAAAAAGCTCAACAGTTTAAAGGTGATTCATATGGAAGTGCCCTGCTGTTCGGGTTTGACTCAAATTGCAAAAAAAGCCATTTTATCGGCCAAGGCGGAATTGACCTTTGAGGACATCACCGTGGGGCTTGATGGAAGCATCTGTGATACAGTTACAGTCTCTTCTTAGAAAAAACAGTTTTTTTTATGAACTTTGCATACCCCTGGGGGGTATACTATAATAGTCCTTGTTATATAATTATGTTGAAAAGGAAAAGATATGAAACCTAAAAAACATAAAACAACTCATGAAGAAACACTGGCTGCTTTATCCAGGATTGAAGGCCAGGTCAGAGGATTGCAGCAAATGGTTAAAGACGGAAGATATTGTATCGATATTGTAACTCAGCTCCACGCAGCACAAAGGGCCTTATGTAGTGTCTCAGAAAGGATACTTGCAAAACATATACAGCTTTGCGTTGTAGATGCATTTAGCAGCACGTCCAACAAAGAGAAAAAACAGAAGATTAATGAACTTATGACAGTAATAAAGCGTCTTCACAGGTTATGAAAATGAACAGGGCTTTTTATATAACGATCTTAGTAACAGGGATACTTGCACAAACCGGTGCAAACGCCGATACGCTGTACAAGGAAGCGATGATTGTCGGTGGATATTCGAATTTTGATAAAATTACCAGAAAATATAGCACAATTAAAGATGTCTTAAACATTAAACTTTTTATCCTTGACAATGACAAAGTGGCGATATAGTCAGGACTCTCAGTAAGGTGTGATAGTTATTCTGTTCAAAGAACGTAAGTTCACAAGGAGACTTTCGATGAAGGAAAAGTTCCATTTTATAATTGTCGTGGAATTGACCCTAACAGCTATGTTAGGCTGTTCGAATGTTCAGGAACACGAAATGCTTTATAATGATGCCCGCCTTGAGCCGATAGCGGCGGAATCAGCTGCTGAAGGCAAATATACGATGAAAGAACCTCTTACTCTTGGGGAAAATCCAACGCTTGCTGATTACCTGCGATATGCAGCTCTTAATAATGCCGGCCTTCAAGCAGCATTTGAGCAATGGAAAGTGGCTGTGGAGCAGGTTCCTCAGTCCAAGGCATTGCCGGACCCCAAATTTACGTATGGCTATTTTATTGAAGAGGTTGAAACGAGGGTCGGACCGCAAAGGCAGAAGTTCGGTATAATGCAGGCTTTCCCGTGGTTCGGCACCATCGAAGCTCGCACCGATGCTGCAGCCGCCAGGGCAAAAGCGGCTCGAAAACAATATGAAGCAAAAAAGCTTGAGCTTTTCTACGAGGTAAAAGAAGTATTCTATGAATATGTGTATCTGGCAAGTGAGCTGGAAATTGCCTGGCAAAATCTTGAGCTGCTGAAGCATTTCGAGGAGGTGGCGAGAATAAAATATATGGCGGCGGCGGCAACGCATCCTGACATCATACGGGCACAGATTGAGCTTGCAAAACTTGAAGATGTGTTAAAGAGCGTTCAAGAGTTGAGAGAGCCGATAGTGGCAAGGCTGAATGCGGTGCTTAATCGGCAAAGTTCCGAGATGCTTGGATGGCCTCATGAAGATGAATTTCAAATGATACAGATTAATCATCAGCAGTTAATAGGTGTCTTGAGAGCGCAAAATCCTGAACTTGCCGCTTTGGATTTCGAAGTGGAAGCTGCAAAGAACAGAGTTGAGCTGGCAAAGAAAAAGTTTTGGCCTGATATCGGAGTAGGGCTTGACTGGATTGATACTGACAGAGCTGCAATGTCAGGGGTAAGTGATAGTGGTAAAGACCCGGTTATGTTGATGTTTTCGATGAATCTGCCAATCTGGAGCGAGAGCTATAAGGCTGCTGAACGGCAGGCAGAATCGGACGTCAGCAGGACCAAGCAGCAGCGGGTTGAAGCAGAAAATACAATCAAGGCCCGGGCTGTGAGGGTGTTATATGATTTTGAGGACAGCAGCAGGAAAATAAGGCTGTATAGAGACATTCTTGTCCCAAGGGCTGAAGAGCTGCTGCAGGCATCTGAGGCGGCATATCAGACAGGGACAGTAGATTTTCTGAGCCTGGTAGACGCTCAAAGAATGCTGCTTCAATTTCAACTGCAGTATGAGAGAGCTGTAACTGACTACCAGCAGAAGGTAGCTGAGCTGGAAAAGCTTGCAGGGATGGAACTGAGTGCTGCGCCAATAACGCTGACAGAGTGAATAGAGAAACCAAATATAAAAGGTTAATTTCTTATGGAAGATAATCGAACAAAATCACAATTTGGAAGAACCGGTGTTTTGGTTGTTATTATCGTTGCTGTAGCGGTGGCGGCCTTTGTTGTTGGATATTTTGTTGGGTGGCCTGACCATATCCATGAGGAACAGGCTGGTCAAAAAGAGCAGACATGGTGGAGCTGCTCTATGCATCCCGAAATAGGACTCTTGCCAAAACCTGGCAAATGTCCTAAGTGCTTTATGGATTTAGTACCGGTAGATCGCAGTGGCGAGGCAGGTTTGAGGGAAATCTCTTTCTCAGAAGATGCTATCAAGCTGATGGAGATTGAGACTACGCCGGTAGAGCGAAAGTTTGTTACTGCCGAAATTCGGATGGTGGGTAAAATTGACTACGATGAAACCCGCGTCAAGAATATCACGGCCTGGGTGCCCGGCAGGATTGACCGCCTATATGTGGATTTTACCGGGATTGCTGTCAATAAAGGCGACCATATGGTCAAGCTTTATAGCCCTGAGCTGATTAGCGGCCAGGCTGAACTTCTCCAGTCATCCAAGGCAGTCGGCAATATCAGGGCCGAAAGTTCCGAACTTGTTAGAAGAGCTACCCAGGCTACTCTTAAGGCAGCCAGAGAGAAGCTTCGACTGCTCGGGCTAACGGCTGAGCAAATTGAAAAGATTGAAAGTTCCGGCAAACCAGATACGCACATCGAGATTACTTCGCCTATGGGTGGAATAGTCATCCAGAAAAACGCTGTCGAAGGTATGTACGTTGACACAGGCACGCCCATTTACACCATTGCGGACCTCTCGCAGTTGTGGGTTAAACTGGATGCTTACGAATCGGATTTGCAGTGGATTCACTATGGGCAGGAAGTTGAATTTACAACCAATGCTTCTCCCGGAGAGGTCTTCAAAGGCACAATAAGTTTTATCGATCCCGTACTCAATGCTAAAACGAGGACAGTAAAGCTTCGAGTTAACGTTGATAATCCTGAAGACAAGCTTAAGCCTGAAATGTTCATTAGAGCCGTTGTTCGTTCTAAGGTTGCTAAAAGCGGCAGGGTTATGGCGACTGAAATGGCCGGTATGTGGATTTGCCCGATGCATCCTGATGTTGTGAAAGCAGAAGCCGGCATCTGTGATATTTGTGGTATGGATTTGGTGACAACCGAATCACTTGACTACGTTAAAGCCGATGCCTCCGGCGAAGCTCCTTTGGTTATTCCTGCATCGGCCCCTTTGATTACGGGAAAACGCGCAGTTGTTTATGTTCGACTTGAAAATAAAGAAAAGCCGACGTATGAGGGTCGAGAGGTTGTTCTTGGCCCACGGGCGGGTGATTATTACATAGTAGAATCCGGCTTGTATGAAGGTGAAATTGTCGTAACAAACGGCAGCTTCAAGATTGACTCTGCCCTGCAAATCCAGGCAAAGCCAAGCATGATGAGTGCAGAACAAGAGCCGAAGCAGGAGATTATTGAGGTGCTGGATGAGTTTCGTAAGCAGTTAGGGGAAGTGATTGGAGGTTATTTGGCAATGCAAGCGGCTCTTGCGGCTGATAATCCAAGTGAAGTTGTGAAATCGGCTGAGATGGCTTTGAAGTCTTTGTCTGAGGTCGATATGGGCTTGTTGTCTGGTGAAGCTCATGATATATGGATGAAAGGCAGTGGTGCGATAAGTGAATCTTTGGAAAGCATCGAAGCGGAAACGGATATCGAACAAGCCCGCAAGGTTTTTGAGGCTTTTTCTATTGAGGTTTTGACAATAATAGAGCGTTTCGGCGTTCGAGGTGCCAAGACGCTTTACAGGTTCCACTGCCCAATGGCTTTTAATAACAAGGGGGCGGACTGGCTGCAGACGGACGATGATACACGCAATCCTTATTTTGGTGCCTCTATGCTCAAATGCGGAACAGTTGTTGAAGTAATTTCTGATAAAACAAAGTAAAGCAAGTTTTTTGGTAAACACATTTTTTCAGGAGCAAAGAAATGAATGCAAAAAAGAAACATTTGGTAATATTGTTGTTGCTTATAGGTGTTTTGCTGATTGGTCCCAATGGCTGCAGGAAATCGGAGCCGCAAGGACATGAAGGTCACGAACATGAAGCGGCTGCTCAAGTCGAGTCAGCAGCTGAAGCTCTGACAGAAACGGTAAAGGAAGTAGCCTTGGCAATAGAACAAAAAACATGTCCGGTGATGGGCGGACCCATCGACAAGGCGGTTTTCACCGAATACAAGGGCAAAAAGGTTTATTTCTGCTGTCCTGGCTGCGATGTAAAGTTTAAAGTGGACCCTGAGAAGTATATTGTCAAGCTGCCACAGTTCAAGGACTAAAGATGAGAGTCATTTTACGAGCTAAGGAATGGATAATTAGATGAATGGAGAGAGTCTATGCTGGACCGTGTAATACGATTCTGCCTTGAAAACAAGCTGGTCGTGGCGCTTCTGCTGATAATGTTTGTCGTCTGGGGTATTATGGCAGCCCCGTTCGATTGGGAGTGGGCTGACTTTCTGCCAAGAAAACCCGTGCCTGTTGATGCTATACCAGATATCGGCGAAAACCAGCAGATAGTTTTTACCGAATGGATGGGGCGTTCTCCGCAGGATGTTGACGACCAGATAACATATCCTCTTACAGTATCGCTATTAGGCATTCCAAAGGTAAAAACCATCCGCAGCCAGTCTATGTTCGGTTTTTCATCGATTTATATTATTTTCGATGAGGATGCAGAGTTTTACTGGTCCCGAAGCAGAGTCCTTGAAAAGCTTAACTCTTTGCCTGCGGGCTCACTACCGGAAGGAATTCAACCTGCATTGGGGCCTGATGCTACTGCACTGGGACAAATCTTCTGGTACACGCTGGAAGGTCGTGATGAGAAAGGCAATCCCACGGGCGGCTGGGGGCTTGATGAGCTGCGTACCGTTCAGGATTGGAATGTACGCTATGGATTGATGGCGGCTAAGGGTATAAGCGAAGTTGCATCGGTAGGAGGCTTTGTGAAGGAGTACCAGATAGACGTCGACCCCGATGCTATGCGCGCCCACAATGTTAAGCTTGATGAAGTATTTATGGCTGTCAAGATGTCAAATGTTGATGTCGGTGCCCGCACGATTGAGATAAATAAAGTTGAATACGTGATTCGTGGTTTGGGCTTCATCAAGGAGCTGTCGGACGTAGAAAAGACCGTCATCAAGGTCAATGAAAATGTTCCGATATACATCAAGGATGTTGGGAAGGTCTCATACGGGCCTGCACTTCGCCGGGGTGCACTGGACAAGGGCGGAGCTGAAGCCGTCGGCGGTGTTGTGGTGGTCCGTTACGGCTATAATCCTCTTGAAGCCATCAAGAATGTAAAAAAGAAGATTGAAGAAATTTCGCCGGGTCTTCCCAAAAAAACTCTGTCTGATGGAACAACCTCACAGGTTACGATTATCCCGTTTTATGACAGGACGGGGCTCATTTATGAAACACTCGGGACGTTAGAGACCGCTCTTACAGAGGAAGTGCTTGTTACAATCATTGTTGTAATAGTTCTGGTGCTGCATCTTCGAAGCTCGGCCCTGATTAGCGCTTTGCTGCCATTGGCAATATTGATGTGCTTTATCGCCATGAAAACATTCGGGGTGGATGCAAATATTGTAGCTCTTTCGGGGATAGCGATAGCCATTGGGACAATGGTGGATATGGGGATAATCGTCTGTGAAAATATTTTAAAGCATCTCGATGAGGCGGGAGATGATGATAATAAGCTGGATGTTGTTTACCGTGCGGCGAGCGAGGTAGGTGGTGCGGTTTTGACTGCGGTTTCGACTACGGTGGTGAGCTTTCTGCCTGTCTTTACAATGACCGGGGCCGAGGGAAAGCTTTTTAAGCCTCTGGCGTTTACCAAGACTTTTGCGCTTATTTCTTCTGTGATAGTAGCTTTGACGATAATCCCACCGGCCGCCCATATTCTTTTTACGAGAAGACGAGATATAAAAAAGGCAATGCGGTATGTGCTGGGGACTCTGTTAATTCTGGCGGCTATTGCAGCGGCAGTAGTAATTAATTTCTGGATTGGGCTGCTTGTCGGTGGGATTGGGATTTATCATTTGTTGAAAGAACGGATGCCCGAGAAAGTAAAGGGGCGGCTGCCTTTGATTACCAATGTTATTGCTGTTGCTGTCGTAGGACTCATACTTACAGATCACTGGCTGCCGTTGGGTGCTGAAAAAGGAATGGTGCGTAATCTGGTGCTTGTGGCACTTTTAATCGGCGGGCTGCTTTCGTTCTTCAAAATCTTTCAAAAATTTTATCCGAAAATTCTCGGCTGGTGCCTCAAACACAAGCTGGCGTTTTTATCGATACCTGCGGTGGTGGTGGTTCTCGGGGCAGTAATATGGTCGGGACTTGGCAAAGAATTTATGCCGCCGTTGGACGAAGGGTCCTTTCTTTATATGCCGACTACTATGCCTCATGCTTCCATTGGTGAATGTCTTGACGTGCTGCAGAAGCAGGATATTGCTTTTCAGTCGATACCGGAGGTCGAATCGGTTGTGGGCAAGATTGGGCGGGTAGAAAGTCCGCTTGACCCGGCACCTATATCAATGGTGGAAACTGTAATCAATTATAAACCTGAATACATTCTCGACAAAGATGGTCACAGAGAGCGATTCAAGTATGATAAAAAAGCAGGTGAATTCGTCAGAGATGAGGAAGGAAACCTTATTCAGGACAGGAGAGGCCGGCCTTACCGTCAATGGCGGGAGCATATTAAGAGCCCTGATGATATCTGGGATGAAATTGTCAAGGCCGGCCAGATTCCCGGCTCAACGAGCGCGCCTAAACTGCAGCCTATCGCCGCGAGAATTGTTATGCTGCAAAGCGGTATGCGTGCGCCGATGGGTGTGAAAGTAAAGGGTCCTGACCTTGATACAATTGAACGCGCCGGGCTTGAAATAGAGCGGCTTCTCAAGGAGGTGCCGAGCGTTGAGCCCTCGGCAGTCATAGCTGACCGCATCGTAGGCAAGCCGTATATTGAGATAGATATAGACCGTGAAGCTATTGCTCGATATGGTATACATATTCGAGAAGTGCAGGATGTCATTGAAGTAGCCATAGGAGGCAGGCGTATTACCACAACAGTAGAAGGACGTGAGCGGTATCCGGTTCGTGTCAGGTATATGCGGGAACTTAGGGACCAGATAGAAACGCTCGGTAAAATCCTGGTTCCTGCACAGGATGGGACACAGATACCACTTGTTCAGCTTACTGATATCGAGTATATCCGCGGACCTCAGTCGATAAAGAGTGAGGATACGTTTCTTGTAGGATATGTTTTATTTGACAAGAAGCCTGGTTACGCAGAAGTTGACGTTGTTGAGCAGTGCATGGCATACCTTGATGAGATGGAGAGGACAGGCAGGTTCGTGAGGCCCGAGGGCGTGGAGATAATATTTGCCGGAAGCTATGAGAACCAGGTTCGTGCACAAAAGACTCTCATGCTGGTTATACCGCTGGCGCTTCTGATTATATTCCTGATTTTATACTTCCAGTTCAAGTCTGTGACGACGACATTTTTAGTATTTTCTGGGATAATTGTGGCCTGGGCTGGAGGATTTTTGATGATTTGGCTATACGGCCAGGATTGGTTCCTGGATTTTTCTCTCTTTGGCGTCAATATGCGTCAGATGTTTCAGGTTCACCCGATTAACCTGAGCGTTGCAATATGGGTGGGTTTTTTAGCGCTGTTTGGGATAGCTTCAGATGATGGAGTTGTAATGTGCACCTATCTGCAGCAGTCGTTTAAGCAAGAAAAACCGGACACAATAGACGGCGTCCGGAGCAAAGTGATCGAAGCCGGCACTCGCAGAATCCGTCCATGCCTCATGACCACAGCTACAACAATATTGGCGCTGATTCCGGTCCTTACATCAACCGGACGCGGCTCGGATATTATGGTTCCAATGGCGATACCTTCGTTTGGCGGGATGACGATTGAGATACTTACCATGCTGGTCGTGCCGGTTCTCTATTGCTGGATAAAAGAAGTTAAAATTAACAGGAAATTCTAAATGTTTTTAATAGACAAACAGATAAAAAAATATATGGTCTGATATGTATAATTTTACAAAAACCATCTTAAATGTTTTTTGGGCCACCGTGGCGGAGATGTCACCGTATTTATTGTTTGGTTTTTTTGTGGCGGGAATTCTTTCGGTATTTATATCTGCTGAACTAGTGGAAAGGCACCTTGGCGGCAAGGGTATCTGGCCATTGGTTAAAGCATCGCTTTTTGGTGTTCCGCTGCCTTTGTGTTCGTGTGGTGTTATTCCGGTATCGATGTCGCTGCATAAGCAAGGTGCGAGCAAAGCTTCGGCAATATCGTTTTTGCTCTCCACACCCCAAACCGGTGCCGATAGTATTCTCGTGACTTTGAGCCTTCTGGGCCCACTTTTTGCCGTCTTCAGACCACTGGCTGCGTTTGTAACCGGTATTATTGGCGGCACATTGGTTAATGTGTTCGACAAAGAGCAAGAAAATAAAGGGCAGAGGCCGCAGGAATGTACAGAACAACGCCACTGTGGAAACCAAGACAAAAAAATCGTTAGAGGCCTTAAATATGGTTTTGTCACACTGCCGCGGGATATTGGCAAGGCAATGTTGATAGGGTTGGCTATCGCAGCTGTTATTTCCGCATTGGTACCAGATGGCTACTTTGCCGAACATCTGGGTAAGGGGATTTTTGCAATGGTGGTTATGATGTTTCTGGGGATACCGGTTTATGTCTGTGCAACAGCTTCGGTGCCGGTAGCGGCAGCATTGATGTTGAAAGGATTAACACCGGGAGCAGCGATTGTTTTCCTTATGACCGGCCCAGCGACAAATGCCGCCTCATTGGTAACCATCTTCAAAACCTTAGGTGCCAGAACCGCTCTTACCTACATTCTTACTGTGGCCGCCTGTGCCCTTTTAAGCGGTATCTTGCTCGATTATATTGCTACCGGCGTTGATTTTGAAGTGGCCACTCGTCCTGGCTGGATGCTACCGTCAACGATTAAATATGCCTCAGCAATTGTGCTCATTACTATTCTGGCACTTGGGGCTATAAGCAAAAAGAAAGAATAGACCATAAAAAAGCAATCCATGCAGTTATCCAAAGAATAATTGCCACAATATCCCAAGGCACCCAATAAAGAGGAACCATAAAGAAGGGGGGAACAATTATAAAAGATCAGCGCAAAATTGGATTCTTAATTCTATAAGTAAGTAATATCACAATTGTCAAAACAATAATAAGAACTACGAATAATTCTAATAAACCCATATGCGATTCACCAAACCGATAATAAGTATGACACAAGGCCCATGCTTCTATCATAGTCCAAGAGTCTCTTGTAGGCCGAAAATGATGTTCATATTCTGAATCGCCTGGCCTGATGCGCCTTTGATGAGATTATCAATCACAGAAAATATAACCACCGTATCCTTGACAACAGTCGGAAAAATATGGCAATAGTTTGTCCCTGCCACATTTTTCACAGCCGGCACATCTTTGCAGACCTGCACAAACGGCTCCGGCTCATAAAAATCGCTGTAAAGCTGCAAAATCTTCTCGCTGCCGGTCTTTTCCTGCGGCATACAATATACCGTTGAAAAAATACCCCTGTCAAAAGGCCCGACGTGCGGCTGAAAAAGTATCTGCACATCGCTGCCGGCAATTTCACTCGCAACCTGTTCCATCTCCGGCATATGCCGATGCTTCCCGACGCCATAAGCAAAAATATTTTCGTTCATGTTCGGAAAATGAAATTTGCTCGACGGATTCTTACCAGCGCCGGATACGCCGGTTACCGCACTGACAATAACCGAATCGGTTTTAATCAGGGCTTCTTTCAGCAGCGGTGCTATCGCAAGAACCGCACCTGTAGGATAGCAGCCTGGATTTGCAACTAAATCCTTACCCTTTATCTGCTCTCGAAACAGTTCCGGCAGCCCGAACACAGCTCGCTTTAGATTAGCCGTATCAGTATGCTTTACGCCATAGAATTTCTCATAAACAGCTACGTCTTTGAGACGATAATCCGCACTGAAATCAACCACCTTCAACCCGGCATCCAGCAGCTTCGGCACGAATCCCATAGAAACTTTGTGCGGCAGACAGCATAGAGCTACATCAGCCAAATTTGATAGCTTGTCAATATCCAGCGGCTCAATCTCCAGGTTGCAGCGTCCCTTAAATTGACCAAAAACCTCAGCTGCATTGCCGCACTCTTCAGGCAATGCGCTTAGATAAACCACCCGGGCCTCGCTATGCCGCAGAATAATCTCGATTGATTCGGCGCCTGTATAACCGCTTGCTCCAATAATCGCTACACGTATCATAATTTCTCCTTCTTAAAAAAATAGCCGCAAAGATCAGCTCTTGGCGGCTATTGTAAGAATCTGACGTATATTTTGCAAATTATCGCTTCGAGAACTGGAAACTTCTCCTGGCGCCTCTTTGGCCTGGTTTCTTCCTCTCGACCATCCTGCTGTCACGCGTTAGATACCCGCCGTCACGCAAGGGCTGAAGATAATTTTCATCATAATTCTTCAAAGCCCGTGCGACGCCAAGAAGCGCTGCTTCTGCCTGGCCGGTAGTGCCGCCGCCTCGCAAATTAATAAATACATCAAAAGACTTTTCTGCATCAACCGCCTTCAGGGGCGCAACGACTGCTTTTCTGTCACGTTGACCCGTAAAATATTTGTTAAGCTGACGTTTATTTATAAGCATCTTGCCGCTGCCGGGCTTTATTCGCACCCGGGCAACTGCACTTTTACGCCTGCCGGTTCCCCACCAGTATCCGCCTTTGTCCGGCCCCATCTTTCTTGCTGATTCTGACGACGGCTTCGGCTCTTTGGTCGCTACACCGCCACTTACACTGATTTCAGGATTAGTAACTTTTGCTTTTGCCATAATTTCTTATCTTTCCTGCTCCATAGTTAAGAAAGTTCTATTTTTTCGGGTCTCTGGGCCTGATGTTCGTGTTCGGGCCCCCGGTAAACCTTCAGCTTTTTGAACATTTTTTTTCCAAGCTTGTTCTTCGGAAGCATCCGTCTGACTGCTAATTCAATCACTCTCTGGGGCCTTTTGACCATCATATCAGCGAAACTGACGAATTTATGCCCGCCCGGATAATGCGTGTAATAGTCATACTCTTTAGTCTGGGCCTTTTTGCCGGTAAGCTTGATTTTCTCGGCGTTGACAACAACCACAAAATCGCCCACATCAACGTGAGGCGTATACGTCGGCTTGGTCTTTCCCATCAGGATGGGAGCTATCTTCGCAGCCAATCGCCCCAAAACCGCCCCGTCTGCGTCGACAAGCAGCCATTTTTGCTCAACATCATTCTTTGTTGCCATAAAGCTCTTCATAGGAAAACTCCAATATACTCAAAAACAGGTATTTTAGCAAAAGAGCCGGGGCTGTCAAATTATTTTTGTAAATCGAAATTTGAAAAATAAAGATTGCTTTGCTGTGCTCGCAATAACATCAACATACACACATAAACTAAACGCAATTGCTATAAACATGTACTGCTTAAATTGGGGTTAGAAAAAAGCAAATAATATAACCAACTTGAGAGAATGGCCTACATATTATCTTACAGCAATATCCGGGGCAGAGATTGTTAGTCTGAGTAAAGAAATTACTTCGAGTCAGAAAAAAAACAGCCGGGGCCTATGCGTTGCATAGGCCCCAGATTAATGTTAATTAGAGCTGATATAAATCAGCATTGGCTATCGCCTTTTACGGCCATAGCTCTTCTTCCATCCAGTGGTCTGCCAGTATGGCATAATCCCTGAAGTCAATCTCATCGTTGGGGAAGCCCTCTGCATAGAGGTTGGCATCCTCATCCACCGGTATTTCTACGGGTAACGGGTCTGTGCTGCCTGTGGCCAGATACATAGCTTCTTCAGTAGAGACGGTATAATCGTAGATGCGAACCTCGTCGACATCACCCGTCATCAGGCAGATACCCTCATCTGTATGCAGGTAGCCTTTAGGTCTTGCGGCACCGATGAATGTTTCCCATGTATATCCGGTTGATAGTTCATTATCGAAGTATAAACCGCTGCCCCAGATATCGAAGGGTTCGCCGTAACCGTCGACAAATAAGCCGTGATATCCGGTTTCAGCGTCATAGGTGTAAACCGCCCTATGCCACTGTCCGTCAGCCACTTCTTTATCGAAACCTACGCCTTCGATGCAGGCGTGGTCAACGGTCGCTGCCTGAATATCCATACCAAACATATCCTCATAGACCGTGCTGCCAATGTACCAAGTGATTATATGGTCTTCACAAGTTTGACCGCACGGGTCACTCGGGGACGTACTCATCAGAACGTTGTCTATTCCATTCGAGCGGAACTTCATCAAGATGGTGTAGGAATTGGAGAATACATCGAATGAATTGAAGTCGCCGCCAATCTGAACGGCGTTCATATCATCCGGACGTACATCGACAGTTACCGCATTTGCCAGCGTCAGCATACCGTCATGGACGCTAACGTCGTTGACGGCAACACCGTGATAAGCATTTCCGGATGAGTCAGTAAGGTCCGTATCGAAGGTGTAGTGGAGCGTCAGGTTGGCATCAGATGGCGCCACAGGATTGATGTCAAAGTCCTGGTCATGTGCAAGCCAGTTGTCTGTTATAGTTTCCAGCTCATAGTCGCCGGTGATGCAGTCGCCGTTGAAATCGAACTCTGCTTCCTCTGGACGACAGAACGGTGCACAACTCATCATCAGGTCCCAGTATGTGTTGCAAAAGCCTTTATCTCCTGTGGTCTCTGCACCTATCCGCACGTACTGGACTTTGTCGAGCTCAATGTTTGGATTATCATCGGTAAAGTCGCTCAAAGCAATGTACCAGGCCGTCCAGCAGGGGTCGGTAACATCGCCTGGGTAATCAACCCTTGCAGTACGAGCGCTATCGTCCTCCAGCTCCATATACAAGGTATCGTTAGCGTTAACAGGGTCGAGTTCGGGGTCGTCAGAGCGGTAGTTGATACTGATTGACTTCGTACCTCTGGCAATCAGGTTTAATGTGGGGTCGAACTCTCGCTGCACCAAGGCGTAGTAATCTGCGGTCCAAGCAACGTCATACCTCATCTGCATGGACTTATCGCCCTCATAGACAAGTTCGGAATCGTCCCCGGTGGTCATAGAATATACGTATGCGCCGTTGTCCCAATCAGGTACTGACGGGACGCTGTTATAAGCGCCCCAGGTATCAGCTATCCAGTTATCTCCACCGGACTTGGTATAGTCCTCGAAATCATCAATGGGATCGCACAATGCCGTCGAGAAGCTCCAGATATTACCGTGTACACAGCCGGGGGTGTTACACTCATCAACACGCCAGTAGTAGGTCATACCGAACAGAAGCTCCCCGGGCTCGATTCCCTGGTCTTCATTTCCCGCAGCTATATCATAGAATCCCTGTGTATCTCCGATAAGAGCGCCTTGTTCCGATGCATCTACATCAGCTTCGTTGTCTCCGAAGAAGGCGTCAAACTCAGCAGCATAGCCGTCGTTCTGCCAGTTCGGGTCAACGGTCAGAGACACATCTGTCGCGCCGTCTTCGGGGTTAGGGAAAGCATAACCCCACTTGGTAAAGCTGAAGACCGGGCCTTCATAAAGAACCGGGTCTCCCGGCTCGTTTTGGTCATTGATATCCACGCGCCAGTAGTATGTTACACCGGGCAGTGTAGGACCGACATTGACGCAAACCTGGTCGTTGGTATCGTGGTTGAGGATTGTATCTATCAGGGGCATGTTACAAGGGTCATCCGGCTTGAAGTAGACATAGAAATCGAAAGGCCCTTGAAGGTTCGGGTCTGCGTTCGGATTCATAACCTGAGCGTTGGCTGGGGGATAGAAGCAAACCTCCTCCACATCGCAGCGAACATGCTCTTCTTTATCGGCTGGAGTTGGATTAGAGACCCGTGTCCCCGCTGGACCCAGCAAGGCGGTCCCCCAGTAAATAGGAGGATTAGGCCATTCTTCTGTGGAAAACGTGCCCATCTGCGCGTCTCTACCGCCGCCCCCGTCATCATCGTTTATGTACATGTCAATTCCAACAAGGCGGCCGGGGCCCGGTATCTCTGGCCATTCGGCTTCCTCTGTCTCCATAACGGTCCACGGTATCTTGAATTCAACGACGTAGCCGTCACCGGTTGTTACCACAAAAGCTTCACAACCAGCTGTATTCACATCTGCGGGGTATGACCCGCCTGGCGCTCCATCGTCATGCGTTTCTATAACTCCGCCTCCACCCCACCAAAAGCGGTACTGCATGTCGTTAGAATCACAAGCCTCATACGAGACGCCGTCGCTGTTGTCTAAGTCGATATACAACTCTACGCTGTCATCCTCCCATGCGTTTGCCCAGCCAGTATCATTCTGCAAATCCTCATCGTGGACTACGACGAATCCATACAGACACTCCAAATCGTACACCACCCACCACTCGCCGGAACAATCTGCGGGATTGTCGGGGGTACTGCCTGCATTTATATTGGTTATGGACTGTGTGTCACATTGCGAATAAGATGCATCTTTAACACCGTCGATAATTGGTGACCCATAGTAGATCTGGAAATCTACCTCTTGAGCAAATACCACACCAGACAAGCCCAACACCAAAACAAAAGAAAATAACAAAATCAGTTTCTTACACACGATGTTCCTCCTTTAATCAGGGAACAAAAACAAATTCTTTTGGCCAAAAGGCCAAATGCTTTACCAAAATCACATAGAAAAATATGTACTTGCTGTTACAGACAAAATCTCCTTAAAGGGGTAGTACAAAACTTCGAGCGATATGTTATATGTAAGCATAATCACCCTTGGGCTCCAAAAACACCTTAATTCTCATTAATAATACCAGGTGAGCCGGCTTTATGTCAAGAAAAAATCCGGAAACAAACTTCACAGAGCTAATTTTGGGCTGAAATGGGGGATACTTTTGAAGCGAAGAATAAAGTGTTTGTTTGTATTTCGGAAATTTGGGAGATGGCGACCCCGCGTGGAAGGTATAGCTAAATATATTTTGAGGTTGGTTCGGCCTAAAGGCCTCGCAATAAGGGAGGGAATATCGAATATTGAACAAGGAATGTCGAATTACGAAGTGAATTCTCCTTTTTTGTTGTCAGGCGATGGGGGGTAGTCTTCGGCAAACTAAAAAAGGCGTTTCCCAAAGGCATAAAATTACGTATTATAATGGTGGAAATCGTATATCGTGATATTATTTGCGAGATGTGGTCTGTGAACAAAGAACGATAAACTAAGGACTCAATTATGACTGAGCAGGCGGAATTCAGACGCTATCTGGTAAATATTGACTCTGTCTCAACAAATCAGCTTTTTACGGACACGCTGGTTGTTGGAGCAGGGATTGGGGGTCTGCGGGCGGCAATCGAGGCAGCGAATAGCCGAAACGTTATTATTCTCTGTAAGAGTTCTACGGATGACAGCAATACGTGGATGGCACAGGGTGGTATCGCCTCAGTCCTGGATAAAACAGACTCTTTGCAATCCCACATAACAGATACACTCAGCGCCGGCTGTGGATTGTGCGATGAACAGATAGTAAACCTCGTAGTTCGCCAGGGCCCCGGGCTTCTTAAGCAACTGCTTGAATGGGGCGTTGAATTCGATATGGCCGGCGATAATATATCAACCACAATGGAGGGCGGGCATTCACATTCTCGTATTGCTCATGCTCACGGAGATGAGACCGGGCGAATAATCGCACAAGTCCTCATTCAAAAAATAAAAGAGCGTCCCAATATAAGAGTAATAGAAAAGTTCTTCGTCATCGATTTACTCACCAACGATAACAACGAGTGCATGGGGATAATAGGTTACGACGAAACCAGAGGTCTTCAGATAATATGGTCTGCCAATACAATCCTTGCAACGGGCGGTGCCGGACAGCTCTATCGCGAAACGACGAATCCCGAAGTTGCCACCGCAGACGGCATTGCTATGGCTTATCGTGCCGGGGCGGTCCTGTGCAACCTGGAATTTATGCAGTTTCATCCGACCACTCTCTATATTGCAGGCGCTTCCAGAGCATTGATTACAGAAGTGCTTCGCGGCGAAGGGGCTACTTTAGTGGACAATACGGGCAGCCGTTTTATGGACGAATACCACGAAGACGCCGAGCTTGCACCTCGTGATGTAGTCAGCAGAGCGATTCTTTCACAGATGCTAAAAACAAACGCAACGCATGTTTATTTAGATGTCAGGTCTTTCGATAAAAACCATTTTACCAGGAGGTTTCCACATATCTATGAGTTGTGCGAAAGCTTCGATATAGACGTGAGCCGGGACTTGATTCCCGTTCGTCCGAGCGCACACTATATGATAGGCGGCATCAAGACCGATTCATCGGCAGGAACAAGCATCAAGAATCTTTACGCCTGCGGCGAGTTAGCTTCTACCGGCCTGCACGGCAGCAATCGTCTCGGAAGTAATTCACTGCTGGAAGGACTTGTGTTCGGGAAAATTGCAGGCACTCAAACTTCCCAAAGCTCAAGAACGGCCGGCAAAAACATCGGTCATCCTCTCATAAAATATCAGATTCCACATTCAAACCGCACTCGGCTGGATACGAAAGACATCCTGAATTCACTGCGAGCCCTTATGTGGCGAAACGTTGGCATTACCAGAAGGGAGCAGCCGCTGATGGAAGCACGGGAGATTATCAGCTTCTGGCAGCGTTATGTTATGGACAAAAGCTTTGATAGTCCGGATGGCTGGGAGTGCCAGAATATGCTGACGGTTTGCCGGCTTATGGTATATTCGGCCGAGCATCGCCAAGAAAGCCGGGGAGTTCATTTCCGCGGCGATTTCCCTGAAACCGATGACGAACATTTCAAAAAAAACACCGAAATAACTTGCACTGAAATGGAAAAGTAGGCGTATATTTGTTATAATAGCTCATAGCTGCAGAATAATTGTTCTTTAACAAAAGAGTGGGTCGGGTGGTCGTCCCCGGCGTTTTGCTTTGCAAAAGCGAAGCATCGGGGGAGGAAAGTCCGAGCAGGACAGGGCACGGTGGTGGCTAACAGCCACCCGGGGTAACCCGCGGGAAAGTGCCACAGAAAAGACACAGCCAACCCCGCACTTACTTTGAGATTCGACTCTGCACTTTCATTCGGCAAAGAAATCGAAACAGTGCTTGAAATCAGATTCGATGGCCAAACCTCAAAGTAAGTGCGGGAGGTAAAGTTGAAAAGGTGCGGTAAGAGCGCACCGCGGCGTCGGCGACGGCGCCGGCAGGGCAAACCCCACCGCCTGCAAGACCAAACAAGCTGTTGCCCGGCCCGGGTGATAACAGCGGGTAGGTCGCTTCCCGTTTTAACGGGAGAGCCAGCCGGCAACGGCTGGTCAAGATAAATGGCCGCCATCCTGCACCTATTTTGAGAATTCAGCGTAGTTTCAGCAAAGAAAAACCGGAGTTGTGATAAAGACAGGTGCTAAGATTTACGTTGGTATCTCCAAATAGGTGCGGGATACAAGACTCGGCTTACAGACCCACTCTTTTTGTGTTGATGGATGCGTATTTAGAACTTATCCGAATAACCCGCTCTATTGCGGCCGGTAAGCAAAGCCCGATTCCTACGTTGTCGGGTCAAAATCGTCCTCAACGTAGCTTTGGCTACGCCTGCGGCGATTTTGCCCCTGCCGCCTTGGCCTCGAACTTTTCGCTCGGCCTCATAACGACCCGGTTATTCGGATAGGCTTTTATAAAATTCAGGTTGTAAATGAAGAAAAGGCGCTCTCGCTTCTACATCTTAGTCTTTATATTCAAAAATTTTGCCAGTCCATTCCACGCGTTTTTTCAAAACAGAGCCCAGTTGAAGGTCGATTATTACAATGTCACCGTCGAACATCATTCGAATATTTCCTTTATCGAAACTAATATGCTCGAACTGCAGACCTTCTGTAGTACTCAGCAGCGCTGCCTCAGCGGGCGAATCTTCAAGTCTTTGCAGGGCGGTTGTTACCGCCTGATTAACCATCATTTTAAAGACGGCAAGAACTTCATTATCTGAGCCGACCTCTTTTATATCGTTTTGAAAGTCGGTCAGGACCTGTCGTAATACTGCAATTAGAGCTGCATTTTCATCTGCATACGGTTTATCCAGGACATCTTCAGATTGAATCAATTCGCAACTAAGCTGAAGTCTTTCCCAGGGGTCCGCAAACAATGCCTTTGGTCTTTCATCTGTGATGCACAGATACTTTCGCTTTGCGGCCAAGGTGTTCTCGTCGAATGCAACTATATTGCACCATTTTTTGTAACCTTTTTTCTTTTCTCCGGCTGAAGCGATGACACTTTTACTCTGACTGAGCAATTCATATTCCGGCAGGTTTATCGTTACAAGCACATCAGCAGCGCTGCTTGTCCGGAGCATAACCTTCTGGTAGTTATTAACAAGCTGTTGGTCCGATGGCGGGCCTTCCGGTGTAATAAACTCGACTACAGCGCAACTGTTCAACAAGCTGAAGGCAGAGATAAGCAGACAGCCAAGCAGAAGATTAAAAAAACGCCAATTATTGTTCATTTTCATTCTTTGTTTCATTGTGCTCACCGCTTAGTTTTCATATGGGATTGACATTCGACTCACATTCAGGAACAAGACAAATCAAACTTCTTTCGAATCTATCCAGCTCATCATATTCCGCAGTTTTTTGCCCACTGTTTCGAGTTGAGATGTGCTGTCTTTTTTGTAAAGCTCGTTGAACTTTTTGAGTCCGCCCTGATATTCGCTTACCCACTCTTTAGCAAATTCTCCGGAGGTTACTTCGGAGAGTATTTTTTTCATTTCCGCTTTTGTCTGTTCGTTGACGATTCTTGACCCGCGGGTCAGATCGCCGTATTCTGCTGTGTTCGAGACGCTGTATCTCATATAGTTCATCCCGCCCTGATGCAGGAGGTCAACAATCAGTTTTACCTCGTGCATGCATTCGAAGTATGCAATCTCGGGCTGGTATCCCGCCTCGACGAGGGTTTCAAAACCAGCCTTAATAAGCGCGGTAAGGCCACCGCAGAGAACACACTGCTCGCCGAACAAATCCGTCTCCGTTTCTTCCCTGTAAGTCGTTTCGATAATGCCGGCTCTGGCGCCTCCTATTGCGTTTCCCCAGGCCAGGGCAATCTCTTTGGCATCTCCGGTAGCATCCTGTTGAATAGCCACCAGGCAGGGCACGCCGCCTCCTTTCTCAAACTCACTTCGTACCAGATGCCCGGGGCCTTTCGGCGCAATCATAACAACGTTAACATCCTCGGGCGGGACAATATATTTGAAATGTATATTGAACCCGTGACAAAAGCCCAAAGTTTGAGACGCTGATAGATTAGGGGCGATTTGGTTTTTATAAACCATTGCCTGGACCTCATCGGGGACAGTTACAATCACCAAAGCTGCACCGTTGACGGCCTGTTTTATATCGGTCGGCGAAAAATTATGCTGCTGTGCGAGCTTGAAATTGTCCGTTCCCTCCAGTTCAGCCACAGCTACTTCGATGCCGCTGTCCCGCAGGTTAAGACTATGGGCGTGACCCTGGCTGCCATAGCCAATTACGGCAACTTTCTTTGTCTTTAATGCGTTAATCGGTGCGTCCTTTTCATAATGAATCTTCAATGTCATAGCTTTTATCTCCTTGATTTGTGTTACAAGAGCTATTACTTCGAAAACCTAACATACGAAACCTTTTTAGATTTTTCCGAAACGTCTTCTTTTGCTCTGGCAATTATATTAAAAGCTCACCGTTGGGCAAGGAATTTATGTGTATGCCGGTTTCAATTTCACACGTCCCTGACGGCTTCTGCCGAGCAGGGTGCGGGCTTTTTCAGCGGAATTCAACCGAGGACTACGGTTCTGTTTTTGCCTGTCTCGACATTGCGATGGTTCCGGTCCTTGCAACGTTTTTGATTCCGTAGGGTCTGCACATATCGATGAAGGCCTCAATCTTGGCCTCCGGGCCGCAGATTTCAATCATAATATACTTCTGGCCGATATCGACGACCTTTCCGCGGAACATCTCTATCAAAGAAAGAATTTCCGGTCGTTTTGCCGGCGGCGCCGAAACAGTGATAAGCATCAGGTCGCGTGCTACAACGGGTTGGCCCACAAAATCCTGAACCTTCACGACCGGCACAATCTTGGCTAATTGCTTTCGAACCTGCTCAACGACCTTGTCATCACCGACAACGACAATTGTCATCCGGCTAAGTTCAGTGTCTTCCGTCCGACCAACTACGAGCGAGTCGATATTAAACGCACGAGCCGCGAACATCCCCGCCACGTGCGCTAAAACACCCGGTTTGTTCTCAACCAACGCACTTATTATATGTTTCATTTTTATTCCTCGATTTCTAATTCCAGGTTTAATCTATCAAGCCATACTTTCAAATATGTCAAGACCGCTCATTTCATCCAGACTTTTACCTGCAGGAACCATAGGCCAGACGTTTTCCTCTTTCTCGACTTTGAAATCAACCACACAGGCCCTTTTCGTCGACAGCATTTTCTTAATTACCCCGGGAACATCCTTTTTCTTATCGACAGTCATACCGACAGCACCAAGCGCTTCGGCAACGGTTGCATAATCGGGATTCGACAGATAACTCTTGGAGTATCGTTTATTGTAAAAGAGTTCCTGCCACTGTCGAACCATTCCCATATAACCATTGTTCAAAATGCAGACCTTTATGGGCAGCTTGTTTTCGACAGCAGTTCTAAGCTCTGTCATTGTCATATTGAAACTATGGTCCCCGTCAACGTCGATAACGGTTTCTTTGGGCATGGCGACCTGTGCCCCGATGGCGGCGGGCAGGCCGTAACCCATTGTACCAAGCCCGCCTGAGCTTAGAAGCTGCCTGGGCCTGCTGAATTTATAAAACTGAGCGACCCACATCTGATTTTGGCCTACGCCTGTGGCAATAATCGCTTTTCCCTTTGTCTGCCGATAAAGCTCTTCGATAACATACTGCGGCTTAATCACAGAAGAAGTATCATCGTAGCGGAAGGGGAATTTCTCTTTCCATCCTGCAATTTTATCAAACCATTCCTTACGCTTGTGATATTCAACTTTCTCAAGCATCGCCTTAAGTATTTCTCTTGCATCCCCGACTACGGGAATATCAACGTGGACATTTTTGGAAATACTGGTCGGGTCAATATCAATATGGATAATTTTTGCCTTTGGCGCAAAGGTTTTGACATTTCCTGTAACCCTGTCATCAAATCTGGCCCCTACGGCAATCAATAAATCGCATTCCTGAACGGCATAGTTTGCATAAGCAGAGCCATGCATACCGAGCATATCGAGTGATTGTGCCTTTGTCTGGTCGTAAGCGCCCAGACCTAAAAGAGTCATTGTTACCGGCAGATGCGCCTTTTGGGCAAATGCCCTTAATTCTTCGGCTGCGTTGGCATTGATAACTCCGCCGCCGACATATAGGACAGGGCGTTTTGATTTGTTTATCTGTTTTGCAGCTTTCGAAATCTGTTTGCTGTGCCCTTCGGAACGAATTTTGTAGCCGGGCAGTTTAATATCAGCAGATTCGTCTGCACGATATTTTGCGACTTCAACATCCACAGGAAGGTCTATCAGCACGGGCCCCTGTCGTCCCGTTGAGGCAATGTGAAATGCCTCACGGATGGTCCGTGCAAGGTCTTTTACGTCCTTGACGATACAATTATATTTTGTAATCGGTCGAGTGATTCCTGTTGTGTCGGCCTCCTGAAAGGCATCGTTGCCGATAAGCTCTGTGCGAACCTGACCTGTAAGGGCGACTATGGGTACCGAATCCATCATTGCTGTGGCCAGGCCGGTAACGAGATTGCACGCACCCGGCCCGCTGGTGGCAACAACGACACCTACCTTCCCAGTGGCACGTGCATAAGCGTCCGCCATATGGCAGCCGCCCTGCTCATGACGTGGGATAATAAAGTGAATCGGCGCATCATATAATCTGTCGAATAAAGGCAGGACAACGCCGCCGAGATACCCGAACATTGTATCGACGCCCTGCTCTATAAGCGTATCGACGACTATTTGAGCGCCTGATTTGAGGGAAGCTTTGTCGGCTGAGCCAGCCGAAGTGCGTGATTCGGACTTCATCTTTGTTTTCCTTTCCTGATAACGTAATTGCTATTCCGGTTAATTAAAGCTTTGCGGGGCAGCTCCAGCCGGCCAATCGCTTTTTTAAGCCAAAAACGACCGAAACGACTAAAGGTAAAAACCCTGCTATAATCCCAAAATTCCGCTTTTAGCGAATCTCAGGTCTGTATTTGTGTGTTTTCACCCAAATACAATTAAATTCTACAAAAACAGCGATTAGTTGTCAAACTATTTTTATTTCGTCAAATCCCTTTTTTTTATGAAGTAAAAAAATCCAGCAGGCAAATATACGGGGGTATTTTCTGAGCAATCCTGTTTGTGTGGGTAAAAACCAGCTTTATCTGCGGAATTGCCGTATATCTTCGAGCCAGGCATTAAGCAACCTAAGCTCTTCTTCGCCGATAAGCGACATACTCACTAATTTTTTATAGCAAGTCCTGAGATTGTCCGGGATTTTATCTTTGCCGGCTTCAAGCTGCAAATCATCCAGGGCCTGGCAAATCTCGCTGTTGTGCAGAAAGCCCGGTATCTCCTCTTCGAAGTCAGCCAGCAGATTGTGTTCGTTGCGTTCCTGCCTGACTGTAGCTTCGTGGTATAGAACAGCCCAGCCATTGATTGAAGCAATTCTCTTTGCGATGAAGCTTCGCCAAATATCGGTTACTCGAAATGAGCAGGTTACCGGTAAATAGAGTAATTCGAATGCATCGCTGAACCAGGTAGTATTCTGGCTGTTAAAAGGACAAAGTGTACCTGAGCCTAATGCGAGACGATTGTTTTTGAAAGTTTGCGGCAGGGGTAAAACAAGGCGATATACCGCATCAACATCGGGGTTTTCATCAGCAAGGCCCTGCTGAATCGGACAGTCAGCGTTCTTGAAACTTAGCGATTCAAAGGAAGGCACCTCATCGGGCAGATGTTCAAGCGGAAAACCCCTCGGCCAGATTTTGGCGTCGGTAAAATAACGGTAGACATTGACCCAGCCGGCGTTTTCAATGACAGGGACTTTTTGGTTTTTTTGTCTGCCGGCCCAGAACTGGCTGCAGGGGATATTGTCATCGTCGGTTTCAATAATAATTGAGGCGCCGTTGCCCATTGCCAGAAGATAGCCGATATTTTTACGTGCATAGTGCCTTCTCGGACATACTTGTGCGAATTTTAAGCCGGTCTGGCTTTGCCTTTTCAGACAATAAAAATCACAACCGTCAAGATGGAAGACCTCCGGGCTGTCTTCATCGCCTATTACGATGAACTGATAGTCTCTTTCAGAGGAGCCCTGAGCTAAATTTGTCAGGGCCTTGTTGGGTGCGGCGATAGAAGTTACTATAATAGATATTTTGTCTTTCATAACAGAAACACTGCACCAGAATTATAGGATTATAGTTTACCGGCGATTCGCTTCCCGAATAAAAGAAATAAATTTATGAAGGCATCTACAATCACCGTACTGTTGACATTTTTACTCGGCACACGATAATGTATCGGCACCTCGACTATTCGCATATTACGACAGTATGCTTTAATTTCCGTTTGGAAAAAGTGGCCGCGAGAGCGAATACCTTTCTGGAGAACTTTTCGCAAGGTGTCATTTGTAAACAACTCAAATCCGCTGGTCATATCTTTATACTTTGTGCCGAGCAGGATGTTGCTTATAGTACTTCCAGCACGGCTTAACAAAAAACGACTTAAAGGAGCTGATTCGAACTTACCCCCTTTGGAGAACCGGCTGCCGAAAACGCAGTCATAACCCTGTGCCATTTTATCAAAAAACTGTGGAATCTCTGATGGCTGATGGCTAAAGCCGGCGTCAATCTCCAATATCCAGTCACAACCTGCCTCAATGGCTTCTCTATATCCCCCTATATAGGCATCTACAACGCATTTATTGTTTGGTGCCCAAATTACCTTCAACTGTGATATTTTTTCCATTTGGTCCTTGAGTAAATCTGATGTGCCATCGGTGCAGCTGTTATCAAAAACAGCGAAAAACTTTACCGACCTGAAGTTCCTACACCGTTCGAGGACAGCGTTTACGAACTCTATAGCAGTTGACCGTTCGTTCGCCATCGGGCATACAATTCCCAGTTTCACCTCGGAAAGTTCGAGTTTGTCTCTGTAAGCTTCGGAATTATTCATTTATCTTTTTCTTTACCAGAACATAGGGCTGTTTTCGGCTGTTTGTTGCCGGAACGTAGTGTATATAAAAACAAATCAGTGGGCAAATGAAAACATTCCTATTCGAATCGAAATTTGTGAATCGTAAAGTGTAAGGTTTCTTCATTCTTGATGTTGACGTTTCGCCTTTTGCTGAAGTTTTTTGCGGCTGAGAAGCATAATTGCATAATATATAACAACAATGATTGCGATGGCCGCGATGGAGACGAAAACCGGATGTCCCTGGAATCCTTTGCCCAAGATTACGGAAATAAGTTTCACGAAAAACAGAAAAGCTGTTGGTATTATAAAGGCCAAAAATAATCTTTTTGGCTCTGAAGTATCCCGGGGAAGCCGGCTATGCAGATACCGGATGCAGATTATGCTCAAAAGTGCATAAGCAGTCAGGTGAAAAATGATATTAGTAACCGGCGACAGCGCAGCAAGGTCAACGCGGCTGAGATTAGTTAAACCGAAGATAACAGCCGCAGTTACGATAAGCAAGGCGGGCCAGAAAGCGAAAATCGAAAGAACGATTAAAGCTGAGAATGCCCCTGCAAGGTCGGCGAAGAAATCCATAATAGAACAATTTCTTCCAACATAATTCTGCAGCCATTCGTCAATGGCTCCATAACACATTATAACCAAAAGTATCCACCAAACCTTTGGCCTGAGCCAATTGACCCTGCTTTGCGGTACAATAGTCACCCACAGCAAAAAACTTAAAAGAAGATACGCAAGGTAGTGAAGGGTTTTATCAGAGATATCTATTCGTAGGACCCAGTTTGAGATTTTATCTAATGGAATATGTGTGAGTGTAAAAATGGTGAGCCAGTATATAACCAGGAGCGTTAAAACTGCCTTTTGACGTCGGGAGAAACTCATATAAACCGTCCAAATCCGCTATAGGTGGAAATATTTCATTAGCAAAGAAATTTTTTGTAAGCTGATAGTATATCGATTTTTACGGACTATTGCTTTAATTTTATGTAATAACGTTTTATGCCGGAACATTCGATATATAAAGAAGTTACGCAGATTATGCTTTACACAGGATAAATTTTACAAAGTTGCAAAAGGCGGAGCCGGCAGCTTGTATTAATAAACTATTTTTTGGTTTTTTCTTGGGCTCATTCGGATATTTACCCGATTTGATTTATAATAAGAACAAGGCGGTTTCGAGTTTTTACAAAACATTTTGAGTTCATATATTGTATAATATCAGTGGTTTAGAATTTTCGCTTTTTTAAGCTCTTTTGGAGGACCGAAAATATGAAGATTGCAAAATATTTTGCGCTTTCGATAATTTTTGCCGGTTTGTCAATTATATGCTTAGCTCAATATCCCGGCGGCGGTACAATACCCACCCAGTTTTTTGGCTCAGAAAGGCTGCGTTCCAGAGTTAAGCCCCAGAAGCTCATCCAGCTTTCCGAACCGAATCTAACGGGTCAGCTCAGTCTTGAGGGCGCATTAGCCAAACGCAGAAGTGTCAGAGAGTTTACTGCAGGTGAGCTTCGTTTTTCCGAGATTGGTCAATTAGCATGGGCCGGTCAGGGCATAACGGAGCCGAAAATGGGACTTCGAACTTCCCCATCGGCGGGGGCTCTTTATCCGATAATCCTTTATATCGTCACCGAAAGAGGTTCGTTTATTTATGATCCCAAGGAACATACATTGGAACAGAGATCGACCAGTGATCTTCGAGGTAGACTCTCCGCAGCGGCCTTAAACCAAAGTGCAGTAGCTGATGCTGCTTGTGATATCATTGTTGTCGGCTCAGCCAAAATACTTATGGAAAGATATCGTGACCAAGCCAGGAGGTATATGTTGCTGGAAGCCGGGCATATCACCCAGAACATCTTATTGCAGGCAGTCAGTTTGGACCTGGCAGGGATGCCCGTTGCGGGTTTTAACTTCCAGGCGGTTCGTGAGGTTTGTGGATTGCAACGAGGTCAGGAACCGTTGTATATCATTTGTATTGGCCACCCTGCCACAGAAAAGTCAGACCAAAGGCAAACACAACAAAAACAAACGCAACAAAAACAAATGCAACAAAAACCATCTCGCGGGGTAAATCCTGAACAGCTTAAACAGGTTGTGTTTATTGTTCCCAGTATGAATTTTCTGGACACCGAGTTATTAAGGACGCAGCGTGAGCTTGCCGACGCAGGCGTGCATCCTATTATAGCGAGCACAAGGATCGGCGTAATAACCGGTATGTCCGGCCAGAGAGCCCATTCAAAGCTTCTTATAACGAATATTCGTGTCGATGATTTCCAGGCGGTAATTTTCATAGGCGGCACCGGCATAAGCGAATATCTATTCAATCCCATCGCGGGCAGAATCATCAACGAGGCGATGGGAAAAGACAAAATTGTCGCAGCGATTTCGAATGCCCCTAATATTCTTGCAAATGCCGGTGTGCTCGCGGGCCGCAAAGTTACGGCTTTGCCGTCGGAACAAATCTTTCTTGAAAGGGCAGGTGCTCAATATACCGGCGCTTATGTCGAACAAGACGGACAAATCATAACCGCTTCTTCATCGCAGGCGGCGGGTCAGTTCGGCAAAACCATAGCGAAGACGCTCACTGGAAGGTAAAAAAGGCTTGATATGGAGATTTCGGTTAACCCGAAATTCAGTCTCAGAAAAAAACCCGTGAGGCATTTCTTTTCGGATTTATCGCTTTGGGCGCTTATTGTCTCTAATCTAATTGTGATTTTTTGGGCGCTGATAGAGGGCTGGGCATTGGCTGTCATAATGTGGGTTTACTGGAGCCAGAGCGTTTCAATAGGAATTCTTTGGTTTTTTAAGATTTTAACTTTAAAAGAATTCTCCACAAAAGGCTTTAAAATCAACAATCAATCTGTTGAGCCAACCACAAGTACGAAGATACAAACGGCTATATTTTTTCTTGTTCATTACGGATTCTTCCATGTCGGCTATGCTGTCTTCTTATCTGCGTTGTTCAAACACGTCAGGCTGATGCCGATTTGCGTTATGGCAGCTGTTTTTTTCGTCTATCAGAGTTTTTCGTTCTTCTATAACAAAAAATGGGAGGAGAAACGAAAACCGAATATCGGTAAAATGATGTTCTTTCCCTATGCACGTATTATCCCAATGCACCTTACAATCATCTTTGGCGGACAATTGGCCGACGGAAACTATATGGGCAACGCAGCTTTGGCATTTTTTATGCTGCTAAAAACATTAGCTGATGTGATTATGCATATGGTAGAACGACGAGGTTTCTCGGATAAGCCTGTAAAAGAAGAGAATCAGAACGCATCCCGGTCATAAAGCAGAGATTACATTTTATCATCAACTGAATTGTAACGATTCGTAATAGGCAATCTTCTGTCCCTGCCGAAGGCCTTCGGTGTGATTTTTATCCCGGGCGGGGATTGCCTTCTCTTGTATTCATTGCAGTCAACCATACGAATCACCTTACGAACCACGTCGGCAGGCATACCTTCCCTGATGAGCTGTTGGGCGGATTTGTCTTCTTCGATGTAACCTTTGAGAATTTTATCCAGCAAATCGTAATCAGGCAGGGAATCAGTGTCCTTTTGGTCGGGGCTTAACTCTGCGCTGGGGGCGCGGGTTATAACACTATGTGGTATAATTTGATGGTCGGCTGTTTTGTTTATGTGTTCAGCTAATTTGTAAACGAGTGTCTTCGGCACGTCCTTTATCACGGCAAAACCACCTGCGGTATCACCGTAAAGTGTCGCATAACCGACCGCTGTTTCACTTTTATTGCCGCTTGTCAGCACCAGAGAGCCGGTGCTGTTGCTAAGTGACATAATGATATTGCCCCTGATTCTGGCCTGCAGATTTTCGTAGGCGATGCTTTTGTCGTCCCAGCCGACGGTTTGTTTTAATGAATTGTCAAACTTCTCAAGAATCGGTTCAATAGGGATAGTTAAAAATTCGATATTTAGACTTTTTGCCAGTTTTTCAGCATCTTCTATGGTTTCCTGGCTGTTGAATTTAGAAGGCATTGTAATACCAACCACGTTCTTTGGGCCTAAAGCAGCGACTGCTATTGAGGCGGTTACAGAGGAATCGATACCGCCGCTGAGGCCAAGCAGAACCTTTTCAAAGCCGTTCTTTCGAGCGTAATCCCTTGTTCCAAGCACAAGGGCCTGATAAACTTCATCGACTAAATCGACAGATTTCAAATCGGCCGACCGGACAGGAGCTACCTCTATAATTCCATCATCAGTTGCCGTGATGTCGGCAATTAATAAATCCTCTTCGAAAGCCGCCGCTTTGGCCACCAGCTTTCCCCCTGAATCGAGGAGCATACTTCGGCCATCGAACAGCAATTCATCCTGTCCGCCGACCAGATTGCAGTAAGCGACAGCACAATTGAATTTTTTTGCACACTGATTCAGAACTGTTTGTCTGTCCGCTATTTTGCCCATATGAAAAGGTGATGCCGAGATATTTAGAATCAATTGTATTCGACCGGCAGCAGCGAAAAAATCAGCCAGCCATTTAGTATCCCAGATATCAAAACAGATGGTAGGCGCAATTTTTAATCCGCCTATATCAATTACAACCGGCTCTTTGCCGGGGGTGAAATACCTTTTTTCATCGAACACCCCCCAGTTAGGAAGTTTGCCCTTTCGGTAGATTCTTGTAATACTGCCGTCCTGTAATAGAGCAGCAGAATTGTAAACATCGCCTTCGCAACTTTCTGCAAAGCCGACTATTATATTTATATCGGGACAATCGGCTGCTAATTTTTCAACGGTTAAGTGATTGTCATCCAAAAAATGCTTTTTTAACAGCAGGTCTTCCGGCGGATAACCGCAGACAGCCAATTCCCCAAAGACGAGCAGGTCAACATCGGAGTCAATAGCCCTGCTGTAGATATTGCGTATATTCTTGGCATTGCCGGCCAGGTCGCCTACGACCGCATTGAATTGTCCCAGTCCTATCCGCAAAAAAATTACCTCCACACATTAACTTATCTTATACTGGTCAGCGGTATTCCTACTTCACGAAGAAAACGAAACCTAAGCCATAAAGTCAAAGCGTTTATTGGCAGAAGCTGCTTTTGCTGCATATTATAAGGCAAAATTCCACAAAGCAAGACTTTTTATATCAGGGATTGTGAACCAACAAGAGCGGTAAGAAGAGTAAGAGCTGATTTGGAGCTTGTTTTTCAGGAAGAGCTGCATATGTAGATGAAGGCGGGAGGGAAATTGAACGGCATGAATTTCATCTTTACATCAGAGAAGTAATTTTTGATTTTTTTCCTCAACACAGGTGAATACTGTAATTGGATAAATCTTTCCGACTCGCTTGTTATGTCGAGAATTTCCTCCCTCTTTGATTTCTCAAACATTGCGAGAGGCAGCCCTGATACAACACATTCCAGGCGGTCGACATATTGTTTACAATTGGCAGCATCATCGTTTATAACCTTCAGCCGCGAATCGTTTAATTTTTCCAGGCATTCACAGAACCTGGGGTTGGTCTCAAAACAGGTCAATCGTCCGTTTTCAGGCAGATGTCTGAGAATCTCCAAAGTCACGGGGCCTGTCCCTGCACCAAACTCGATTATGTTAATACTACCGTCAATTTCGTTTGCTATTTGTCTGGCGAGGGGTTGGGAGCTTTGGGTGAACGTACCTACTTCTTTAGGAGACTTCAGAAACTCCAATATAAAACGTGCACATTGCATTGGCAGCTCCGTTTTGTCCGATATTGAGGTTTTCCTGACTTTTGTAAATAGTACCGGCAAATTCTGAGATGTCAAGGATTAGCCGGTTTTTTTTCGGGGGATGTTTTGTGTTATCCATTCTCGCCGCAGTGAAAATTGATTTGCAAACCTGCGCTTAAAAAGCGATTATGTAAGCTATGTTCGAGAGAAATATTGAAGACAGATTTGCAGCAGCTCGTCAACAAATGGTTAAACTCGACCTGAGGGGTCGGGGCATAAGCGATGCGGGTGTATTAACTGTCTGCGGCGAGATTCAGCGAGAGAAGTTCGTCCCGCCCGAGCATCTTTCTCAGGCCTATGCGGATGGTCCGCTGCCCATCGGTAATGGTCAAACCATCTCTCAGCCGTACATCGTCGCTCTTATGACCGAGCAGCTGCAAATTACTCCTGATTGCGAAGTCCTCGAAATTGGCACTGGCAGCGGTTACCAAACTGCTGTTTTATGTAAGTTGGCGAAAAAAGTCTATACGATTGAAAGAGTCGCCGAGCTTTCCGCAGCGGCTCAGGCCGTGTTAGAACAACTTGGTATCACAAACGTTGAATTTCTCATCGGTGACGGCAGTTGCGGCTGGCCGGGTGATAAAATGTTTGACAGGATTATTATCACTGCAGCCGTTCCGAAAATGCCCAAACCCATTATCCAACAGCTAAAAGATACAGGATTGGCAGTTGCTCCCATCGGTCCTCCGGGAGTTCAGGAACTCGTTCTGTGTGAAAAGAGAAAAGGCGGCACAACTCAAAAAACAATATGTGGTGTCAGGTTCGTAAAGCTGCTCGGTGAATATGGCTTCAAACAATAGCAAAATACCAGCGATGCAGGCATTAAGTACAAAGTCAAAATCTACACCGGATTTGTCGATGTCCGTGCAATACCTCAAGGGTGTTGGGCCGGCAAGGGCTAAAATTTTTGCACGATTGGGAGTGAATACTGTCAGCGATTTGCTGGAATATTTTCCTCGGGACTGGGTCTTTGCACCTGAGCCGATAAAGATAAACCAGATTCAGCCGGACGATAATGTCACCATCATGGGTCTTGTGGAGTCAATCGATTTTCAAAGATATCGAAAAAGCCAGATTTTTGAAGCTATGATTGCTGACAAAACGGGCGTCTGCCGAATTATCTGGTTCCACGGAGGATACCTTCGAAAGAATTTAAAACCGGGACAGGTCATAATGGCTACAGGCAAAATCAGCGTCTATAAACACCAGATTCAAATGACCAATCCTAAGTTTCTGATAGTTGATGAAAAGACCACTGAGCCGACTAAATTCTTCAGCGGCGGTGTTTATCCGGCTACAGCTAAACTTTCCAGAGGGCAGATAAAAAAAATAATCCGTCCCGTGCTTGACAACATCGATAGAATCGTAGATGAGTTTTATGAGCCGTTGTTTCTGAAAAAGATGTTCCTTATAAGCAGAAAAGATGCGTTTAGATGGATACATCTACCTCCCGACGAGGACAAGTTAGCCAGAGCGAAAAGGCGCTTAAAATACGATGAGCTGTTTTTGATGCAGTTAGGACTCGCACTTCGCAGGTATAGTGTCAGGCATTTCTCAAAAGCTGTGCCGATGACCTGCAGCGATAAGATAGACAGCCGTATCAGGAAGCGATTCCCGTTTCTGCTAACTGAAGACCAGAACAACGTAATAGGTGAAATTACAGCCGATATGGCAAAGTCGGTGCCGATGAACAGATTGCTGCAGGGCGACGTCGGCTCGGGCAAAACTGTCGTGGCGCTTTATGCGGCTTTGCTGGCCGTCGCAAACAAACAGCAAGTTGCGATTATGGCTCCTACCGAGGTTCTGGCAAATCAGCATTTTCTAAGTATTGAAAGATATTTAAAAAACAGCAAAGTAACAAGGACCTTGCTGACAGGCGGTTTGACCGGCGCTAAACGTAAACAACTTCTTGGCCGGATAGAAAAACGGCAAATCGATATTATTGTAGGCACCGTCGCACTGCTTGAGAAAGATATAAAGTTTAATAACTTAGGACTTGTCGTGATTGATGAACAGCATAAATTCGGGGTCAAACAGCGGGCAAAATTACGGACAGTTCCCAAACAGAAAACCGCTCATTGCCTTGTTATGACGGCAACACCAATTCCACGAACCCTGGCAATGACCGCTTTCGGTGACCTGGACGTCTCAATTATCAAGCATTCACCGCCGGGCAGGGGTAAAGTCATCACACGCTGGGTCGATAGACAGGACAGGCAAAAAGCGTATGAGTTTATCGAGAAGCGTCTCGAAGCGAAAAAACAGGCCTACTTTGTTTATCCTCGAATTGCTAATACTGATGAAAACTCAAACGTCAAGGCGGCAACTGCTGAGTGGAGAAGACTTAAAAAAGAAGTTTTTCCGGAATTCAATGTTGAACTTTTGCACGGCCGGATGTCTTCTGAGAAAAAGCAGAGGATTATGACAGAATTCAGGAAGGGCAAGATTGATGTTCTCGTCTCCACGGTGGTAATAGAAATTGGTATAGATGTGCCGAATGCAATAATGATGATTATCGAAGAAGCGGACCGGTTCGGCCTGGCACAACTGCACCAGTTAAGGGGGCGCATCGGGAGAGGTACTGCAAAATCGTATTGTCTTTTGTTTGCCGAGACAGAAAGCGAAACCGCAAAAAGCAGACTCGCTGTGTGCATAAGGAGCAATGACGGTTTTGAAATAGCAGAGTGTGATTTGCGTCTGCGTGGGCCTGGCGAGCTGTTTAGTACAAGACAGCACGGCCTGCCGGATTTGAAAATCGCAAATATCATCGACGATTACGAACTGATGATAACAGCCAGAAGAAACGCTTTTGAACTTGTTCAAACCGACCCGATGTTAAGAAAACCTGAGAACCGCAATATTAGAAAGGCACTGCTGGAGAAGTTCGCAGATTCGCTTGGATTGGTGGATGTTGCTTAGGGCCTGTCCGAATAACCTGCTCTATTGCGGCCCCCTTGCTCTCTGCCCGCCGCCCCGACTTGCGTCGGGAGACGCAAGGGCAGGCAAAAGCAGAAAAGGGGGGAGATTTAGATTGACAAGTGACAGCCAAAAATCGAAAATTCAATTATGCAGATAGTTTACAAAAACAAACGGCTTGAAAAAGTTGTAATCGGCATCAATGTACTCTCTGCAGTAATCGTGACAAGCTCCTTCGTAATGCTTTTCGGCTTTCATAAGCCGCTGCTGCCGACAGGCTTCTTGTATACCGTGCAGGCCGTTTGCCTTTTTATCTTCCTTGCTGAAAAGCTCGTCCGGTTCTTTAACGCATTTCCAAAGAAAGAATTCTTTAGAAAAAACCTGTTTGAAATTCCCCTCTTCGTCGCACTTCTTGCAGCCATAGCCGGCTCTGCCCGATGGTTTGGCGAGGCCGAACCCGCTGTAGTAAGACATTCTGCGGTTGGTATTTACCTCATCCTTCAGGTAGTTATCAAGCTTAGCAGAACCAGCGTAAATATGGCGGCTTCCGGTAGAAATCCAACTAAGGCCCTTATAGCAAGCTTTCTTGTTTTGATAATTATGGGTGCGGGTCTTCTTATGCTGCCTCGGTCCGCCTCGGGCGAAAACATCGGCTTTGTGGATTCTCTGTTTACCGCCACCAGTGCAACCTGCGTTACAGGCCTTATCGTAAAAGAGACCGGCCGGGATTTTTCTCTGATGGGACAAATAATAATCTTGTCTCTGATTCAGTTAGGCGGCCTGGGAATAGTGGTTTTCGGGGCTGTTTTTGCACTGCTGTTGGGCCAGGCGCTCAGTGTTCGCGAAAACGTTGCAATGCAGGATTTGCTCAGTGCACGAACGGTGAGCAGAATCGGACAGATTATAGTTTTTATTTTTTTCGGGACTCTGTTTATTGAGGCCATCGGCGCCTTCAGTCTGTTCGGGATGTGGGACGATGTCCCCAACAGGGTCGACAATGTTCAGCAGCAGTGGTTCTGCACCATTTTCCATTCGATAAGCGCTTTTTGCAACGCAGGTTTTAGTCTCTTCAAGGACAGCTTTGTCCCCTACAACAGAAGCTGGGGCGTATACACGGTTGTTTGTCCGCTGATAATACTCGGAGGGCTCGGTTTCGGCGTGCTCTATGATATTGCAAACATAGTATCCGACAGAGTAAAACGGTTATGCAAAATGCTGTTTATTAAGCACTGCCGTTTTTCAATGGAAGCGCCGAAAAGAATGCAGCTTCAGAGCAAAATTGTTCTGACCGTAAGTGCCGTTCTTATCATTGCAGGAGCTCTGTGCATACTCCTGTTTGAACGTTATAGCGGTACCGGTGAATCCACCGATAATCCAGGCATTTTAGGTGCGCTCTTTCAATCCATAACAGCCAGGACGGCGGGCTTTAATACCGTCGACGTCTCAGAGATGTCCGCCTCAAGTAGATTCATTCTCATTTTGCTTATGTTCATCGGCGGCTCGCCTGGCTCAACCGCGGGCGGTATTAAAACTGTAACTTTGGCTGTGGTGTTGATGACCGTCATTGCGACCCTTAGAAAACGCTCAGAGATTGAGATGTTTTCCCGTTCGGTCCGCGTTGTTGTCGTCGGCAGGGCCATTACCGTAACGCTGCTCTTCGTTGCCGTTTTATTTATCGCTACGCTGGCTTTGACAATTACGGAAAACGCCAATGGTTTCGATATGTCCCAAATTTTCTTTGAAACCTCTTCTGCTTTGGGAACTGTTGGCCTGACGACGGGAATAACTTCTGATTTGACAAATGCCGGCAAATTAATTATTGTTGCGGTAATGCTTATAGGCAGATTAGGGCCTCTAACGCTGCTGGCGGCTCTTACGTTTAATTTGAAACCGGCTCGATTTAATTATCCTGAAGAAGCGGTAATTGTCGGATAAGTCAAGCGTGAATCGTGATTCGAAACACGATTCACGAGATACGAATTACGATATACGAGTTGCGAGGATATTATGAAACGTTTTGCCGTAATAGGATTAGGACGGTTCGGACAGAAGCTCGCCATTGCGCTGGCTATGAGCGGCGCCGAAGTCATCGCTATTGACAAAAACAGGGATGAAATCGACCTCATTCGTGACCAGGTTTCTCTCGCCGTTCGGCTTGACAGCACAGACGAAGAAGCACTGAAGTCACAGGGCGTCGATAAAGTCGACGTGGCCATCGTCGGCATAGGCCAGGGACATGGACAGGGTTTCGAATCAGCAGTTTTGACGGTTGTGAACCTCAAACAAATGGGGGTGAAACAGATTTACACAAGAGCGGAGGGCATCCTGGCGGGAGAAGTTTTTTCCAAGGTCGGCGCTACGGACGTTATATATCCTGAAATCGAGTCTGCTCAAAGATGGGCTTATAAACTTATTGCTCCGCAAATTGGAGAGAAAATTGATTTTGCTCCCGGCTACAGTCTGGCGAGGATAAAAGCGCCACCGAGCTTTAACGGCAAAACCGTTATGGACCTGCAGCTCCGGCAAAAATACAGCGTTAATCTTGTTGCAATAAAAAGAGATACCGGTAACGAAACGAAGAAGAGCGAAAAGGCCGCCATCGTAAATGTCCCTATGCCCAACACCGTTATAAATCAGGGAGATATCTTAATGGTTGCCGGCTCCGATGCAGACCTCGCAAATCTGCCGCAGGAATAGATAGAGCAGGGCAAGAAACTTTATATAATCTTTTAATCAGCTCCGGTATTGTCGCAGCATATCGAGCAGATTTTTCATATCCTTCGGCATTGGAGCTTCGAAATTCACGTTTTTGCCGGTTGCCGGATGTTTGAATCCGATACAGAGAGCGTGTAGAGCCGGCCGGCTTATGATAGGTTCTTCGGCTGACGCCTTTTCGTTCGCTAACTGCCATCGATATACCATTTTCCCGCCGTACATATCATCGCCGACAATCGGATGCTTGATATATGAAAGATGTATCCTGATCTGATGCGTTCTTCCCGTTTCCGGGCTCAGCTTCAGAAGAGAAAAGCCGACGAATTCCTCTATAATCTTATAATTTGTGATAGATTTTTTTCCCGTTTGTTCTCTGATTGCGTATTTCTTTCTTACCTGCGGATGGACCCCGAGTGAGGCCTGTATTCGGTCTGCTATCAGTTCCGGCCTGCCGTGAACAACAGCAAGATAGCTTTTGTGAACCTGACGTTCCTGAAACTGTTTTGCGATTTTACTCTGAGCATCATCGTTTTTGGCAACCACCATAACGCCGGTTGTATTTCGGTCAAGCCGGTGCACAATGCCGGGGCGAAGTTCGCCGAGCCCGCTTGAGAGCTTGTTTGTGTAGAATACCAGAGCATTTACGAGCGTGCCGTGCGTGTTGCCGCGAGCGGGATGCACAATTAAATCCGCCTGCTTATTAATTATGATAATATCGTCATCTTCGTGAATGATATCGAGCGGTATATTCTCAGGGGGTATTTCTTTTTCCGGTGTCTGAGGTAAGAACAAATCAATTCTATCGCCGGGGCTAAGCTTAAAGCTAGGCTTTACAAGACTGCCGTTGACCTTGGCGCTACCGTTCCTGATTAATTTCTGCAGCTCAACCCTGCTGTAGTTGCTGAATCGACAATGAAGGTATTTGTCAATCCGCCTTTCCTTAATCGACCGCCCAATAGTAAGAATTAAAGCATCTTTGCTCAAATGTAACTCTTTCTTTCGCAGGAAAGCGGCCCGGTTGTTTGGCTTGTTGGGTTCGAATTCGTTATCCACAGTACTGCTCGATTATTATGGGTTTGGAGAATTTGCTTCGGAGATGCCCTTGGAGGGTAATTCGAGAGTCGGTAATATCGGTACCGGTGATTTCGGTTGACGACTTGAGGGCATAACTGGTTTTGGCTTAAAAGCAACCTCTTGCCTGAAGTTATCCATTATTTCGATACGCAGCTTCGCCTCAGCAGCAGGGTACGGATTATTCCTTTATCCTTATTCAAACTGCTGACGAACTTCTGGGCATCGCCGAAGATGCCAAAGAGGATTCACTGGCCGCTATGGCCCTTATCAAACGAGCTCAGCTTCTCAGAAGCGAACTGAACTATCGGCTTGGTTCGGCAGGCCAAAAAGAAATAACAGACCAGATAAGCCGTGCCAAGGCCGCTTACACAATAGCTATTGAGAAATGCACCAAGATGCCGTCTTTCAAGGCAACAGCTATCTTTGGTCTCGGATTGTGTGAAGAGGAAATCGGAAACTTCAGCGAGGCACGAAAAATATATGAGGATATTGTTGCGAATGAAGAGTTTGAAGGCACAACGGCTGCTGCTGAGCCTGCATAATCTGCGTCTTTTGCTGGGGCAGATTTGTTAAAAGGGACGTAAGTTGCTTTTGCTGTTGAACTAACTGAACATTTTTTATGTACCACCGATAACCGACCACCCCGATAACTGCTGCTGCAACTACCGATACATAAATAATCGTTCTCAGATTCTGTTTTACCCAGTTGGGGAAATTTGCCAGCCACTCGGCTAATTCGTTGGTCTTGAGTTCATGTCTGTGCTCGGATTTCATTTGACACTCCAAATTTATCTTTTAAAAAAACAGATTCAGAACTGGAAACCAGTCTCCGGATTTAATTATCTATTGTAGCAAAAATGGTTTTGTCTTGCAAAGAGTTTGTTTGTCGACTACAATCCGGCAAAAATGGGCTTAAGTCCGATGCCATTTTGAATCCGCCCGTAGCGGGTCCGAGCCGCACCAAAGCCAGGTGTAAAGGCATTATTTGATTTTGAAGTTAGTTTACTTGCGTTGAGGCAATTGTTGATGGTCGAAATCTCGGTTAAGCTGAAAAAACCGGCTTTTTTACTTGTTATATTACTGGTGAGCTCTTTTTGCCTGGCCGCTGCTCAGCTGGATAAATCTAAGTATATCACAATTGACGAAGTTAAACCTGGAATGGATGCGTATTGCCTGACTGTATTTGAAGGCACCAAAATTGAGAAGTTCGGCCTCGAAGTTTTAAGTGTGGTGCACAATTTTCAACCGGGCAGAGATGCAATTCTTGTTCAGGGCACCGATGAGCGTTTTATTCACACCGGGCCTGTGGCCGGCTGCAGCGGAAGCCCCGTTTATATCGACGGCCGGCTGGCTGGAGCACTGGCCTTCGCATGGACTTACAGTAAGGACCCTCTTTATGGAGTAACTCCAATCGAGGAAATGCTCCAAGTAGGACAGCTCAGCGAAGAGAAACAAAACCTTAAAAAAGCTATCCCGGAGCCCGGTTACGCATTCGATTATTCAAAGCCGATTGATTTTGATGAGGTTGAAAAACTGCTCTCAGCTCCTCTGTACTCCAAACAAAATTTTCACAGCAGCGATGCCGCTTTGCCCTGTCCTTTGGTAATTTCCGGTCTACCGGGACAGGTCTGTGAGCAGGTCAGTTCCTGGTTCGAGGCACTTGGTCTTATGGTGGTTCCCGGTCTCGGCACAGGGGCTGAAACTTTCGATAATGAAGGTTCACAGGATGAAAATCTCCGGCTCGTTCCCGGCGCCTGTCTGGTTGTTCCTTTGGTCACAGGTGATATCACAATGAATGCTGTCGGGACCGTAACAGATGTTCAAGAACAAAATGTATACGGCTTCGGACACAGTTTCCTTGGTTACGGAGCAGTTAATCTGCCGATGGCCACGGGCAAAGTTCACACCGTGGCCTCAAATATTGTTCGGTCATTCAAATTAGGCAGCGCCGGTGAGATAGTCGGTACCTTGACGCAGGATGAGGCGGCAGCCGTTTTTGGCCAAATCGGCGAAAAACCAAAAATGATACCCCTTAACATAACCGTCGAGCGCTACAATGACCCCATTAAACGTATTTACAATTGCAGGATTGTTGATAATAAAATATATACACCAAGATTAGTACAGTCTACTCTCTTAGGCGCTTCTCTTATGCTCGGGACATTGCCGCCGTATAATACGATTGAATATAAGGTCGAAATTGAACTGGAAAACGAAGAATCAATCTCCTTCGAAAATGTATCGGCAAATATCGGCCCGGTGGAAATGCTCATAGACAGCAGCGGCGCCGTCGCACTGCTTATGAACAATCCCTTTGAAAAGGTTAATGTCCGAGCACTTGACTTTAATATTAACATAACAGCCGACAACATTATCTCACATATCTGGTCGGTTAATTTGTCGGACTCAAAAGTTAAAGCAGGTGAAGAGCTGGATATATCCGTCATCGTGGAATCGTTCCTGAAAGGTAAAAAAGAATATCAGTGCAGCCTTAAAATACCTGAGCAATTGAAACCGGGCAGGTATAATTTGATGATCTTAGGTTCGAGAGATTACCAGGCCTTTATAAGGCAGTCCTCGCCTTATAAATTTACCTATGAAAACCTTGAAACCCTTATTGACAGCATCAATAATCTTTTGAGCATCAGAAGTGATGGATTACACTGTGTGCTGGTCTTACCTCCGGCGGGCATCGCTGTACAAAGAGCCGAATTGCCCGATTTGCCGGCAACAAAGGCGTTAGTTCTGCAGAATCCGAAAAGGACACTTAAGGCTCAGCCGTATATGCACTGGCTCGAGAAAAGTTTTACAACCGGTACAATTGTCTTTGACAAAAAGGCTATGAGCATAACCGTGGAAAAATAACAGGAGTAAAGAATGAAGTCTGAAAAGCAAACGACTGCACCCCCAAACCCACCGGCCTTTCCTTTCGGCTTGTCCCTTTGTATTGTTGGGCTTTTGGGATTTATTCACTTGTCTGTGATGGATTGTTTTGCTGTTACCAGTGAGATTGTTCGACACAAAACCAATGCGGATTTCTCACAGGGCAAAACCGAAAGCGTTATAATCGATTCAAAGGGAACGATTAAACTGGGACGTTCTGCAAAAACGCTGGTCAAAAAATTCAAAAACCTCGACGGCTCCAAAGACGACCAGAACAGCGATTACGAGCCCTGGTCTATAAACAGCATCGTTGTAAGCGGGGGGACAATCTATATCGGAACAAGCCCGAACGGCGGAATTTATAAATACTCTATGGGCAAACTTTCGAAAATTTATCCGCTCGAATCAGATAATAACGAGAAACAGCAATCCAATTCGAAGACAAGCGATGAAGATGAGCCGGACAATTCAAACACTGTCGACCAGGAGCAATATTTGAAGAACGAGCACATTTTTGCAATGACAAGCGATGTCGCCGGCAGGCTTTTAGCCGGTATCAGCGGTAACAATTGTCGGCTCATCCGCTTCGAGAAAAGCAAGCCCGTCACTATTTTTGAGCATGAAGATACAAAATATATTTTTGCCATAGCGGTAGCTGATGATGGTGATATTTATGTAGGCACGGGACCTGAAGGGAAGCTTTTTCGGCTTAATCCGCTCGGCAGGCAGCCGCAGCTTGTTTACGACAGCACGGATAAAAATATCCTTTCACTGGTAATCGGCGACGACGGCCTTGTTTATGCAGGCACCGATACTCGAGGACTGGTATATCAAATAAATCCCGCGACCAAGACAGCAAAGGCCCTTTATGACAGCGACCAGCCGGAAATTACATCTCTGTTATTCGCCGAAGCGGATAGTAACTCGGATTTATTCTCCGCTGCCACCTCAGCCGAGATTACCGAAACCGAAGCGGTCTTTGTCCCCGGTCAGTCACAACCCGGCCGTCCCGAAACGCCGAAAGAAGATAAAAACAACATTGAGAGTAAAGGCGGATTGAACCTTAAAATCGCAAATACGAAACAAACTGAAACCGGCAAAACGCCGCCCGTGAGAAAACCAACACCGAAGCCGGCAGGAGCATCTAAGGCAAGTTTTATCTATAAAATTGACAAAGAAGGTTTCGTGACCGATGTATTCACCGAATCCGCCGTCTTTTTTGCTTTGGCCAAACAGGGTGAAAATCTGCTCATCGGTACGGGCAACAGCGGACGCCTTTTTGCCGTTGAACCCTCCACGGAACGGAAAGCCCTTATCTACGAGGACAAGCAGGCCACACAGATAACATCTGTTTGTGTGGATGGTGAGGACGTATATATCGGAACGGCCAATCCTGCAAAGTTTATAAAGGTAGGTGTAGATTTTGTCACTGAAGGGACCTACGCATCGGCTCTTATCGACGGCAAACAGCCGACAAAATGGGGAAAGCTGCAGATAGATGCGGACATTCCTGAAAGCTGCAAGGTTGTTATGGCTTGCCGCAGCGGAAATGTTGAGGATGTAAACGACCCGACTTTTTCTGAATGGACAGCACCGATAGAGATAACAGAACCCATACAGATGCAATGCCCGATTAGCAGGTTCTGTCAGTATAAACTCATTCTGCAAACCAAAGACGGAAAAGACTCACCTTTGATAAGAGAAGTGGCTCTGGCACATACAATCCCTAATTTAAAGCCGAAAGTTGAATCGGTGGACATTGAAAGAATTGAAGCTAAAGAAAAAGAGGGCTTCTTTAAAATCAGCTATAAGGCCAAAGACGACAATGAGGACCAGCTCACTTATAAAATAGACTTTAGAAAGGCCGGAAGAACAAACTGGATTGAACTCGAAGAAGAATACGATAAAGACAGCTTCGAGTGGAACTCAAGAACGGTAGAAGACGGACGATACGAACTCAGAGTAACCGCAAGCGATGAAAAAAGCAATATGCCCGCAAGTGGCTTAGCCGGCAGCAGAATAAGCGAGACGGTAGTAGTCGACAATACAGCACCACTTGTAAAAGAATACAACATTAAAAAGACAAGCGAGGCCGTAATATTGAAACTTCAGATAGTGGACGAATTAAGCGCCATCGGAGAACTTCTCTATACCGTCAACAGCAATGATAAGTTCAAAAGTGCCGTGCCTGATGACCGCGTTTATGATACTACCGAAGAGAGCTTTACCATTGAGATTTCAGATTTACAGGTTGGTGAAAATATAATAGCGGTCAAACTAAGTGACAACGTCGGCAATACTGCTTATAAAACCTTCGAGGTCGAGCTCGCCCGCTGAATAAACTTTGGTATCCCGACGGTCGATACCTCAGAAACTTTTCATAATCATGCGATATATCCGGTTTCAAAAAATCGCTCGGACGGTCGAGTCGCTTTGTATAGCGGCCGCATATGAACTGCCTGAAGATACTCTCAATGCTATCGAAAAAGCAGCAAAGAAAGAGTCTAATCCTAAAGCGGTTAAGATTTTACAACAGCTCATCGAAAATGCCCATATAGCAAAAACTGAAAAAATCCCACTTTGCCAGGATACAGGCCTTGCTGTGGTCTTCATCGAGGAGGGGACGGATGTAGCAGTCAGTCCGAGTTCCGAATATTCCGGTTCGACTATCACCGATGCAGTTAATGCTGGTGTAAAAGCAGGTTACGAAAACAGCTATCTGCGAAAAAGCGTTGTAGCTGAGCCGTTAAACGAACGCAAAAACACCGCCACAAATACTCCTGCTGTCATCCATCACAGCGTTGTCCCCGGCGATAAACTTAAAATTAACCTTTTAACCAAGGGCGGCGGCTGTGAGAACAAAAGCGCATTCAGGATGTTCAAACCCACAGCGGACTTAAAATTAATAATTGACTGGGTCGTGGAGGTGGTAAAATCCGCCGGCTCCGATGCTTGTCCACCGTTCATTGTCGGTATCGGAATCGGAGGCAATTTCGAGCTTAGCTGTTTGTTGAGTAAAAAAGCCCTCCTGCGAAATCTGGATACACACAACAGCGATGAATTTTACGCAAAGCTTGAGGCGGATTTGCTGACAAAAATAAATAAGCTCGGCTTAGGACCGCAGGGCCTCGGCGGTGACACCACTGCTCTGGCCTGCCTTGTCGAAACCGCACCCTGCCACATCGCTTCGCTGCCTGTTGCAGTCAATATCGAGTGCCACAGCCACCGACATGCTTCAGCCGTTATTTGATAACCTCAAATTTAGCGAGGAAAACTAATGGATGATGTGAATCTGAATAGTCGACAGAGTATTTATTTCGGTATAAGTTACGTAATAGCCGGCCAATGGTCCTCTGATACCGTCAAACGTCTCGATTTCCAAAGAACTTTGGCTGAGCAGCAGTTGGATTTTCCGCAGACACGTGTCGGCTCGAATGATTTTATGCTTTTTCGAAACGAGCCGTCTTCTTTGCAAATTAAGCTCGCCTCCTCAGGACCAGGGGTCTCGTCTCTGGCGATAACTTCCGACAAACCTGTCCATACCCTTGAGATGTTCTGTAAAGAAGCTGAGGCCGTCTGTGGCGCATATCAGCAAACCTGGCTGCCGCAACAGTGCCAGATACTTCGCACTACCGCCACAATTCGACATTTATATAGCTGTCGGGAACATGCTTTTAAGTTTCTATGGGAACAGCGTCTCAGCCAAAATCCTCAGGACTTCAAATTCTTAGGCAATCGACCTGTGGCGGGCGGGGGACTGCGCCTTATTATGCCGCCCATAAAAACAGACCCAGAGCCCGTCCAGATTGAAGTCAGAATCGAATCCTTCCTCAGACAGGCCGAAAATATGCTTACAGAAACAATCTTTGTTTGGCCGAAACCCAGATTGCTGCACGAAGATGAACAATTCGATTCAGAATTTCGCCTCAATAGCGTCGAACAATACGCCAGCGGTGAGCTTTGTGATTTCCTGCTAAACAGCAAGGGTGAACGCAAAAATCATTTCATTGAGCAAATCTCAGCAGGGAAGCTCTCTATTTGAAAGGTTACTTGTCTGCCTTTAGCTGTCCACAGCAGAGATTGGAAATGGCTATGTAATCTTCCGCAGAAAGCTGCTCAGGACGGTTTTGAGGGTTGATTGAACATTGCTCGAATATTTGCTGCCAATCTTTGACTGCTTTTAATCTGCCGGAGGCAAACTTCGTACAGGCCTTCAGCATTTTTCGCCTGTGCTGCATAAAAACAGCTACAACCTCGCTGAATATCTGTATATTTTTAATTCGCTCTGCTTTTTCCTCTGTCCGCCTGAAGCTTATCATTGCCGATTCCACTTGAGGCCGGGGCCAGACTACATCCGGACTCAACATCTTTATCGTTTTTGCTTGTCCCGTAGCCGCCAGGAAAATACTCAAAGGCCCATACTCCTTACATCCCGGCTCAGCCGTCATCCGTTCCGCAACTTCCTTCTGAACTGTAATGTGCATATCATCGACTGCAACCGATCCGGCAACAAGGTTCAACATTACTGATGAAGCCACATTATAAGGCAAATTAGACACTAACAGAAAACGCCCGCCGTATTCTT